>JBBRIE010000244.1:0-4321 GCA_038221545.1 Lysobacterales bacterium | reverse complement strand
GCGCGCGCCGGCGTCGTCAACCAGTGCACGGTGCGTTGCACGCGACGCGCGAACCAGCGCGAGCCTTCGACCGGCCGCGCGCCTTCGGTTGCCTGGGCTCCCATCGCGGTGTCGTACACGAACACGAGGTCGAGGTCCGACGCGAATCCAAGCTCGGCCGCGCCGAGGCTGCCGTAGCCTACGGTCAACAGGCCGTCGCGCACGGCTCCGGCGAGTGCACCGTGTTGCATTCGCGCGTCGCGGTGCGCCAGCTCGTGCGCCGCCGCCACCAGCGACTCCGCAAGACCCGCGAGCTCCGCGGCCGTGGCATCGGCGGAGTGCCTGCGCGCGAGCCAGTCCAGGCCGACGCGGAACTGGTGCCCGAGCTTGAACTCGTGCAGGGCCAGCAGCAATTCCTCGGGTTCGTCGTCCATGGCGTCGGTCTGCGTGGCGAGCGCGGCGCGCAACGCGCGGGCGTCCGCCGCGCCGTCCACGCGGTCGCGTTGGCGCTCGTCGAGCAGGTCGTCCAGCAGCAGCGGATGCGCGACCACCTGGGCGGCGAGGAAGCCGCTGCGCGCGAACACGTCGATCACGCGCTCGCGCGCGCCGGGCTGCTCGTCGAGCAGCGCGATATAGCTGGGCCTGCCGCTGATCGCGCGCACCAGCGACAGCAGCCGGGGCAGCGAGGCGTGGCCGTCGTCGCGTGCGGCAGCGGACGCGATCAACGCGGGCATGAGCCGGTCGCGGCGCACGCGGTGGCGCTCGGGCAGGGAACGCAGGCTGGCGTTGCCCGCAAGCGCCACGAGGGCGTCCAGGGTGCCGGCGTCGAGATCCAGCGCCGCCGCCGCCGATGCTTCGCGCTCGCCTGCCAGCGCGCCTCGCCAGACCGCTTCAGCCTGCGCGAATTGCGCGGCCCTGGGCCCGCGCCGGAGCGGGCGGGACGGCACCAGTGCATCCGCGAACGCGTCGGCGACGCGCTGGCGCGTGGCGAAGAGAATCTCGGCAAGCGCTTCGTAATTCTCGTGACCGAGTCCCCACGCGAGCCGCTCGCGCAGGAACGCGTCGTCGGGCACGCGATGGGTCTGCTCGTCGCGCAGCATCTGCACGCGGTTCTCGACACGCCGCAGCAGCCGATAGGAGTCCGCGAGCATGTCGACCAACGCGGGCGGCATGGCGCCGAGCGCAAGCGCGGCTGCCAGCGCGGGCAGCAGGCCGGGAACCGCAAGCGCGGGTTCGCGTCCGCCGCGCGTCAACTGCGTCAGCTGCACGAGGAATTCGATCTCGCGGATTCCACCGGGTCCGAGCTTGAGGTCGTCGTGGCGATCCGCGCGCGCCACTTCGATGTCGATCAGCGCCTTCATCTCGCGCAACGAGTCGATGGCCGCGTAATCGAGGTAGCGACGGAACACGAACGGGCGCAACGCGTCGATGAGCCGCTGTCCCGCCGCGCGATCGCCAGCGACCGCGCGCGCCTTGACCCATGCGTAGCGCTCCCAGTCGCGCCCCTCGCGCTGGTAGTACTGCTCCATCGCCGACTGCGACAGCGCCAGGCGCCCCACCGATCCGAACGGACGCAGGCGCATGTCGACGCGGTGCACGAAACCGTCGGCTTCGTTCGCCGACAACAGGTTGATGACGCGCTGGCCGATGCGCGCAAGCGCGCTCTCGGCATCGTCCGCGTGCGCAACCGGATCGCCGAACGCGAAGATGAGGTCGATATCCGACGAGAAGTTGAGCTCGTCGCCCCCGAGCTTGCCCATGCCGATCACCGCCAGCCGCAACGGCTGGCCGTCGCGTCCCACCGGTGGCTCGCGCCGTTGCGAGGTCGCGGACTCGACGCCTTCGATCGCCGCTTCGAGGCAGACCTCGGCGAGACGCGAAGTGTCGGAGAGCGTCGTCTCGACGGACGCGAGGTCGTTCGCGTCGCGTGCGACCAGCCGCAGCGAATGCGCGTGCCGGTAGCGTCGCAGGCGCGCGCCGAGTTCGCCCGGCGCCCCGTCGACGATGCCACGCAGGTCGGCCGCGCGCGGTGCTGCGTCCGCCGCGCTGTCATTGGTGAGTCGCGCGAGCAGCGCCGGTCGGCGACGCCACTGCTCGAAGGCGTAGTCGCTGACCACCAGGCTCGGGCGCAGCAGCGCCGCGAAGCGTGCGTCGTCCGGCCACGCCGTGCCGGCCGCCGAACAGGCGCCCCTCAACGCCTCCACGCGTCCCTCGAGCCACTCGCGATGTGCGTCGGACGCGCTCACCGGACCCGGATCACAGGCCGCTGGCAGCCTGCGCCACCGCGCGCAGGAGCGCGCGGCCCTTGTTCATGGTCTCGTGCCATTCGGAGGCGGGATCGGAATCGGCGACGATGCCCGCGCCGGCCTGCACGTGCAGGCGTCCGCCGCAGACCAGTGCGGTGCGGATCGCGATGGCGGTATCCATGTCGCCCCACCAGCCGATGTAGCCGACCGCGCCCGCATACAGGTTGCGCTTGACCGGTTCGAGTTCCCGGATGATTTCCTGCGCGCGAATCTTCGGCGCGCCGCTGACCGTGCCGGCGGGGAAGGTGGCGCGCAGGACGTCCGCGACGCCGCATTCCGCGCGCAGCCGGCCGCGCACCTCCGACACGATATGCATCACGTGCGAATAACGCTCGATCGCGAAGTGCTCGGTCAAGGCGACGCTGCCGGGTTCGCACACACGACCGACGTCGTTGCGCCCGAGATCGATGAGCATGAGGTGCTCGGCGCGCTCCTTGGGGTCGGCGAGCAGCTCCGCCTCGAGCGCACGATCCTCGTCGACGGTGCCGCCGCGCGGGCGCGTGCCCGCGATTGGTCGCACCGTGACCTCGCTGCCCTTGCGACGCACCAGGATTTCCGGCGAGGAGCCGATCACCTGTGCGTCGCCGAAGTCCAGGAAGAAGAGATAGGGCGACGGATTGAGCGCCCGCAGCGCCCGGTACACATCGACGGGCCGCGCATGGAACGGCACGCTCATGCGCTGCGAGAGCACGACCTGGAAGATGTCGCCCGCACGGATGTATTCCTGCGCGCGTAGCACCGCTGCCTCGAAGCCCGGCTGAGTGAATCCGGACTTGAAATCGGCTTCATCGAGCGCGGTCCCGGAGAGCGTTTCCGGATAACTGCGACCCGAGTGCCGCAGGCGGAAAGTGAGTTCGTCGAGCCTTCGCTGCGCGCGCGCGAGTGCCTGCGGCTCGGCGGGATCCGCGTGCACGATCAGGTACAGGCGTCCCTTGAGGTTGTCGAACACCGCCACTTCGTCGGACAGCATGAGCGTGGCGTCGGCGATGCCGAGTTCGTCAGGCTTGTTCGCGTCCGCGAAGCGCGGCTCGATCCAGCCGATGCACTCGTAGCCGAAGTTGCCAACGAGACCACCGGTAAATTCCGGCAGGCCCTCGATGCGCGGCACGCGGAAGCTCTGCTGCAACGCTTCGATCGCGGCGAACGGGTCGTCCAGCGTGCGCGTTTCCGTGACGGCGCCGTGCTCGGTAATGGTCATCACGCGGCCGCGAACCGAATACACGCGCCGCGCCGGCAGGCCGATGATCGAATGCCGGCCCCAGCGCTCTCCGCCTTCCACCGATTCGAACAGGTAGGTGTACGGCCCGTCCGCAAGCTTCAGGTACACCGACAGCGGCGTATCGAGGTCCGACAGCACCTCGCGCACCACCGGGATCCGGTTGAATCCCTCGGCCGCGTAGCGGGCGAAAAGCTCAGCGTCCAAACCGCACTCCCACGCAACGGCCCGCGATTATGGCCGGGTTCGGAACGCCGTGACGTCGCCGAACGCGACTGGGCTCCACGGAGAGCGCACGGGTTCTCGCCGCTCTGAGCCCTTTTCCCGGATCGATGCAGCGGGAATCAATGGCCGGTGATGGTCGCGCGCTTGCGCGGCATGCCCCGCAGGCGCAGGGTGAACTCGACGCCGCTGCCGTCCGGGAGGTTTTGCGCGCTGGCTTCGCCGCGATGCAGGTCGGCGATGGCGCGTACCACGAACAGGCCGAGCCCTAGATGCGGCCCGTCGCCGTCGCGCGAGATCGCGCCGTCGCGCAGGCTCACCATCGAGTCGAACATGCGTTCCTTGAGCTTGTCCGGCAGCGGCGGGCCACCGTTCGCAACGCGCAGGACGGCGCCTTCGTCGAGTGCCTCGACGCCGACCCGCAGCCAGCCGTTCGGCGGCGTGAACGAACGAGCGTTGTCGATGAGCTTGTCGAGCGCTTGCGCGATCAGGTCGGGCGCACCGTGGAAGCCGATGCGGCCCTCGGGCACGAGCGCCGTGAGCTTGCGCGGCGCCAGCAGGTCGCGCGCCGCGCCGGCGTAGTCGCGCACCAGCGCCG
>JBBRIE010000243.1:0-4348 GCA_038221545.1 Lysobacterales bacterium | reverse complement strand
GCTAGACTCGCGGCATGAACGAAGCCCTGCCCTACGACGAACGCCGTCGCCTGCACGCGGCCGGCGAGATCATCGTCAACACCCGCGAACTCGCGGCCGCCGGCTATACGCCCGCGACCTCGAGCAATTTCTCCGTGCGCGTCGACGACGTGCACGCGGCGATCACGATCAGCGGCCGCGACAAGGGCCACCTGACCGAGCAGGACATCATGGTCGTCGACTTCGGCGGCCGTCCCGTCGGCACCGACGCCAGGCCTTCGGCCGAGACGCTGCTGCACACGCAGCTGTATCGGCGCTTCGCCGACGTCGGTTGCGTGCTGCACACGCATTCGCAGGCGCAGACCGTGGCCTCGCGGCTGTTTGCGGCGCAGGGACACGTGCGACTTGCCAATTACGAGCTGCTCAAGGCGTTTGCAGGGAATTCCACGCACGCCGCCACCATGGACGTGCCGGTGCTGGCGAACACCCAGGACATGCCCGAGCTCGCCGCGCGGGTCGAACCGCTGCTCGACCGGCCGGGACTCTGGGGCTACCTCATCGAGGGACACGGCCTGTACGCATGGGGCCGCCACATCACCGAAGCGCGCCGGCACCTCGAAGCGTTCGAGTACCTGCTCGGCTGCGAGCTTGAGCTGCGGCGGTTCGGCGTGGGTGCGCCGGCATGAGCCGGTTGCGTGTCTTCCACGAGGGCGAGCCTGCGGCAGCGCTGCTCGACACGCGCGATTTCGACACGATCGCGGACACGCTCGCGACGATCTCGGTCGGATTCGAGCGCTGGCAGGCAGGGCAGCCGGTGGCCGCCGGCGATCCTCCCGACGCGATCATGGCGGCGTATAGGGCCGACATCGACCGCATCTCGGCCGCACGCGGCTTCCGCAGCGTCGATGTCGTGAGCCTCTCGCCGGATCATCCGCAACGCGAACAGATGCGCGCGAAGTTCCTCGACGAACACTTCCACAAGGAAGACGAAGTCCGCTTCTTCGTGGAGGGCTCGGGCCTGTTCACGCTGCACGTCGGAGACCGCGTGTACGAGATCACCTGCGAAAAGGATGACCTGATCTCGGTGCCCGACAGCACCACGCACTGGTTCGACATGGGGCCGGAGCCGTCGTTCGTGGCCATCCGTTTCTTTACCGAGCCGGACGGCTGGGTCGGACATTTCACCGGCACCGACATCGCCACGCGCTTTCCGCGTTACGAACCGGGCTCGGGGAGCGATTGAGCGGATGCGCATTCCCCCGGATTCGCTGATCCTCACCGACATCGAGGGCACCACCAGCAGCATCGCGTTCGTGCGGGACCTGCTGTTTCCATACGCACGCGCGCGCCTGCCGGGATACATCGCCGAACACGGTACGGACCCGAAGGTGCGGCAGTGGCTCGACGTCATCGCCACGGAGATGGGTGCGGCCTGCGATGACCGGGTGATTGCGGAGACGCTGCAGGGCTGGATCGACCAGGATCGCAAGCACACCGCGCTCAAGGCTTTGCAGGGCATGCTCTGGCGCGAGGGCTACGAACGCGGCGAATACCGCGCGCACTTCTACGACGATGCGGCGGAAGCCCTTTGCGCGTGGCACGCGGCGGGACGCGCGATCGCGGTGTATTCGTCGGGTTCGGTCGCGGCGCAGCACCTTTTCTTCGGATTCAGCGACCACGGCGACCTGTCGCCACTGGTGCGCGCGTGGTTCGATACCGAGGTCGGCGGCAAGCGCGAAGCCGGCAGCTATGCGCGCATCGCCGAGTCGCTCGGTCGGGCACCCACCGGTATCACGTTCCTGTCCGACATCGTGGCGGAGCTGGATGCGGCCCGCGAGGCGGGATACGCGACGGTTCTGGTCGATCGCCGCGAGGACTATCCGGAGCCGCGCACCGGCAGCGCCACGCACAACCACGTGCGGGTGGCGTCCTTCGCGGACATCGTCGCCTAGCAACACGCCTGCGGGAGCGATGCCCGTCGCCCGGTCCTTCATTCGCGCCTTGCGGCGCTTGCAGAAGCGCACACGCTGCTCCTGCAGGAGCGGGCCATGCCCGCGACAATTCCTGCGACAGGAAAGTGGATCGGAAATGCGCGATGGACCGCTCGTTGCAACCTCAGGGTCACCGCCCCTCTCGGCTGACGCGGTCGCGGGCACGGCCCGCTCCTGCAATGGCGATATGCGTTCATCCTGCGCAAGCTTTGGTCGCGGGGCAGGGACCGCTCTACAGGGGCAGAGACGGTGGTGCCCCCTCGCCGGGCGAGGCGGCGCGTGGATGTCGCGAGGCGAGCGTGTGCGACAGGTCGGCAAGGCTGTAGCCGCGAGCGTGCAGGAGCACGAGCAGGTGGTAGACGAGATCGGCCGATTCATCGAGCAGCGCGTCGGGCGCCTCTCCACGGTCGTCCTGCGCACCGATCACCGCCGCGAGCGCGACTTCAACGCCCTCTTCGCCAATCTTCTGCGCGATGCGCGCGATGCCTGACTCGAAAAGGCGCGTGGTGTAGCTTCCGGACGGACGCTCGCGCATCCGCTCCGCCACCAATGCGTCGAGCTCGGCGAGGAAGTTGCCGCCGGCTTCCGCGAAGCAGCTCTCCCTGCCGAGATGGCAGGTCGGTCCGCGTGGCAACGCCTCGACCAGCAGCGAATCCTGGTCGCAATCGGCCTCGAGCGAAACGAGGTCGAGGTAATTCCCCGACGACTCGCCCTTGACCCACTGCCGCTGCCGGCTGCGCGAGAAAAACGTGACGCGCCCGGTAGCGAGGGTCGTATCGAGCGCCGCACGATCCATGTACGCGAGCATGAGAACGCGCGAAGAAACAGCGTGCTGGACGACGACCGGCAGGAGGCCACCTTGCTTGTCCCAGGCGAGGGCGTCGCGATCGAAGGCAGTCATGTCGGGCGGGTTTCCTTGGGTCACGCGGATTCGCGCATGGCGACGCCGGCGACGCGCAGGTCGCGCTTGAGCGCCGGAATGCGCAGGGTACCGTCGTGGAAGACCGACGCGGCGAGCGCACCGTCGACATCCGCCCGGGCGAATGCGTCGTGGAAATGTTGCATCGTGCCTGCGCCTCCGGAAGCAATCAGCGGTACGCCGCACACTGCCCTCGCCGCCCCGAGCTGTTCAATGTCGAAGCCGCTGCGGGTGCCGTCGGCTCCCATGCAATTGAGCACGATCTCGCCGGCGCCGCGCGCCTGCGCATCGGCGATCCAGTCCAGGGTCCTCAGCGGCAGCGCGTGCATCGCCTGCGCCGAACCGGAATCGCGACGCACGCGCCACTCGCCGTCGGCGTCGCGCAGTGAATCAACGCCGATCACCACGCACTGGCTTCCGAACGCCGCGGCGAGCTCGCCGATCAGGGCCGGGCGGCGCAGTGCGGGTGAGTTGACGGAGATCTTGTCGGCGCCCGCATGCAGCACCGCCCGCGCGGAATCCACCGAGTGGATGCCGCCCGCCACGCAGAAAGGAATGTCGAGCCGTCGCGCCACGCGCTCCACCCATTCGAGGTCGACCGTCCTGCGCTCGGGGCTCGCGGTGATGTCGTATAACACCAGTTCGTCGGAGCCGTCGTCGCGATAGCGCTGCGCGAGCTCGACGATGTCACCCGCGTCCACGTGCTCGCCGAAGCGCACGCCCTTGACAACCCGTCCATCGCGCACGTCAAGACAGGGAATGATGCGACGGGTCAGCACGCGAGGGCTTCGCGCAGGTCGAAGCGGGCCTCGAGCAGGGCGCGTCCGATGATGGCGCCACTGCACCCCGCCGAACGCAGCGCCAGGACGTCCGCCAGCTCACCGACCCCACCGGAGCCCTGCAACCTCAGCGAAGGCGCGCGCGCGCCGAGCGCCGCGTACCAGTCGAGCGCGGGTCCCGACAACATCCCGTCGCGCGCGATATCCGTGCTCAACAGGTGACTCAATCCTTGACCTGCGAGTCCACTGATCAGCGGCAGGGCATCCCTGGCATCCGACTCCGTCCAGCCATGCGTCGCGGCGCCCCATCGCCCGCTCGCGTCGCGACGCACGTCGATCGCAACGCACAGCCTTTCCGGGCCGAAGCGCGCGAGCCAGCCGACGACCGTCGCGGGGTGCGTCACGGCGAGCGTGCCGACCACCACGCGCGCCGCGCCTGCGCCCAGCAGCGCCTCGACCACCTGCTCCGTGCGCACGCCGCCGCCGGTCTGTACTTTCATTCCGGTCTCGCCGGTGATCCGCGTGACCAGTTCGTCGAGCGTGTAGCGCCCCGCCTTCGCCGCATCGAGATCGACCAGGTGCAGCCAGCGCGCACCCGCGTCCGCGTAGTTGCGCGCGAGCTTCAGGGGATCGTCCGCGTAACGGGTCTCGCGCGCGAAATCACCTTGCGCGAGTCGCAC
>JBBRIE010000242.1:0-4352 GCA_038221545.1 Lysobacterales bacterium | reverse complement strand
TCCTCTTCCACGACCTCCCAGACCTCCTCATTGGCAAAAACGCCTTCATCGACCGGAATGGCGTCGTCTGCTTCTTCCTCTTCGCCCTCGTCTTCCTCCCACTCGCTCGCCCAGCTATCGTCTTCGTAGTCGTCTTCCGCTGACATGTAGTCGGCGTCGTCTGCTTCGTCGGCGTTTTCGGCGCCCGCGTCTTCGTCGGCGTCTTCGTCGGCGTCTTCGTCGGCGTCTTCGTCGGCGTCTTCGTCGGCATCTTCGTCGGCATCTTCGTCGGCATCTTCGTCGGCATCTTCGTCGGCGTCTTCGTCGGCGTCTTCGTCGGCGCCTTCGTCCGCGTCTTCGTCGGCGCCTTCGTCCGCGCCTTCGTCCGCGTCGCTGTCTTCTTCTTCGTCGTCATCCTGGGCCGCGGCCAGCGCGAGCGCGCCCAGCCCGTAGGCGCGCGCGGGCGGCAGCGCGATCGCAGGTTGCGGCCACCCGAAAAGCACAGTCAGTCCGGCGACGGCCAGCCACTGCAGGCAGGTGCGAATCAGCGAATCGTGCATTGTCGGTTCCCCCCGGAAGACCCGATGATTGAGCGCTCCCGAGGAGTTCGAGTCAAGCGCAAAGCGGGGTCAGAGTGGACTTCTTCCCGCCGCTCGGCGTGCTTAGGTGTGTTCGCCCAGGGTGGAAGTGGCAGGGGATGTCGATCAGGACGCCGCGCATTCTTTCCTATCCGAGGATTCCGTGCTCGTCGTGTGGATGGAACTACTTGCTGTTTTAGTGCGTTCGCGCGGTAACTGCTCCATCGACGATGCCGGGCCAACGGCCACCGCCACTCTCGATCAACTTCGCCGGGAAGCCGGGCAAGGGGACGACAAGTGGTCAGAGTGCCTCGTTTTCAAGAGCGCAGCGGCGACAGGCGATGCGGCGCGAACGCGCGCGCCGTCGCATGATGGTGAGCAAACTTCATTTTGGCTCGTTGGTGACTTGTGGATCGCAGTCGAAGGTGCAGTTGGCCGTGGTGTCGGTCACCGTGATCTTGTAGTAGCCGCTGCCGGTCGTGGTGTCGACGTCGGTGATGATGAGTGAGGTCGTGGAATTGGCCGCAGGCTGCGTCGACAGATCCCTTCCCGCGTCTCCGCTGAACAGCACCCCCGTGATCTGGTAACGCGGGTCACTGTTGAGGGTGACGGTAATCTTGGCGACACCCGCGCCAACCGTTTCGGTCGAGTTGCCGTGGTTGTCGCTGCCGCCTGTATACCGATAGCTGTAAACGGCGCTGTTGGAAGCGGTGGTGTCGGTGTATCCGTCCGATCCATTTGAAGCGGAGTTGCGGACATCCAGGTTGACATCGGTATTCGGCATGGCTGACTCCTCGGAAGACGGCCGTTTCAGGCCGGTAGGTAGATGCGCGCTGACGACTCGACTTGCTGACAGTCAACGCGCGACGACGACTGGAACCGCGGGCCACGGCTGCAGCGGAACGTAGCCCGCCGCGTCGAGGCGCTGAACGTAAGGCGCGGCTTCGGTACTCTGGCCGAGCAGCCGCAGCGCGCGTACCAGGGGATCGAGTCGCCCGAACGCGAGTGGTGTTTGCGCGTCCGACAGCAGCAGTTGACGTGCTTCCGTCCAGGTTTGTCTCGCGTCTGCGTCGTTGCCTTGCCGATGTGCCAACTCGCCTTCCTGCAGCCGCATTCTTGCCAACCAAAGGCGCAGAAGTTCGTTGTGCTCTGCGCTCCATGCGGGTTCGATCAAGGCCAGCGCAGCCGAGAGGTGGATGCGTGCTGCCCCCAAGTCACCGTTCGCCAGGGCCAGTTGCGACTGGAGACCGCGCGCCCTCGTTAGCCAACTCAGTATGCGCTCGTTCCTGGGTTCGGCGTGGTGGGCTTCAGACAACAAGGATGCGGCGGCGGCGGCAACGGACAGGGATTGCATGGGTTCCAGCGCAGCCTCCAGGTTTGCTTGCCACCACAGACAACGGCCCATGGAGACGCGCCATTTGTTGTTGTCGGAATCCTGTTTCAGCAACGCAGCGGCGACGGGGGATGCGGCCTGGACGCTGGCACGCGCCTCCGACAACCTCCCACGCTGGGCCTGCACGTCCGCCAATAAAAGCAGTGCATCGACGCTGTATTCCTTCCATTTCGCGTTGCGGGTGTCACCGGCGATATTGCGCTGCAACTCGTTCACCTGCTCGAGCAAGTAGCCCTCTGCATCAGCCAGTTTTCCTTGATGCAGCGAAAGGCTGCCGAGCCAGGACGCGGTATCGGCACTCTCGAAGCGCAGCTGCAAATCCTGCGGTCGTTGCTCGGACCACTTTCGATGCAACTCATGCTTGGAACGCATCGCGCGTTCGGCTTCCGCATAGCGTCCACGGCTCTCGTCCAGCACCGCGAGGTTGTGGTGGCCGTAAGCCACTTCCTTTTGCCAATCGAAATTATTGCGGTCCATCGCAGCGAGTCGGATCGCGCTGTCGCGGTACTTGCGAAACCATACCTGTGTGTCGTCGTGGCGACCCTGCTGCAGGGCCACAAAGCCAATCCAGTATTCCGCCTGGGCCAGGTCGAACAGCCGCTGGCCGATGTCCGGAGCGCGCTCGCGCAACGCGGTGCTGCGCGCATGCGCCTCGCGGAACGCCGTCATCGCAGCATCGTGATCGCCCTCCGCGAGCCGCACCTCGCCGATCCCGGTGAGCGAGCGCGCCTGCTCCTCGAGCGCCCGGTCGCTCATGTCGCGGGGATCGAGCGTGGCGAAATAGCCTGCGGCCTTGTTGTCAACCGCGTGCATGAGGTCCAGTCGACCGACCGTTGTCAACTTTTTGCGCAAGTCGCCGAGCATGAAGCCCAGGATGTCCTCGGCCTGCGCCTGGCGTCGCTGGGCGTCGTTGCGCGCCAGGTACGCAGTGGCGGCCAGTCCGATTGCGATCGACATGCCGAGCACCGAGGCGGCTGTCACGATCAAGAGGCGTCGCTGCCGGCGATGCGCCTCGCGCTGCTGCAATTCGTCGAAACCGACGCCGAGCAATCCCGCCACCAATTTGAGGAACGCGCGCTCGCGGCCATCGGCACCGCGCCGCGCATCGGCCGCGAGCGGTTCTATCCGTGCCCCATCCTTGCCTGCCGCGCTTAGCGCCGGGGGAAAACAGGTGAGCCCCGGATCGTCACTGCCTGGATCCCCGTCGACGACGAAACAGAACATGCTCGCATCCGCGCGAGTGGCCCGAAAGGCCTCGACCTCCGCATTGACCCAACGCGAGCCCGCCGCAGCCGTCGAACACACCAGAATCATCGACGAGGACTCGGCTAACGCCTCGCGAATCGTAACGCCGAGATCGCCGGCGCTGGCGAGTTCTTCGCGGTCGCGGAAGAAAGCTCCGAGTCGCGCATCAATCCGACCGTTCGCACCGAGCGAACCAATCAGGCGCGATGGCACGCGATAGCCTTCCAGTCGGCGCATAAGCCAGCGCGCGACGTCGGCGTCGGCGTGGCTGTAGCTGATGAAGGCGCGATATCGCATCAGGGACGCCAACTGCGCCAGCGCGCGGGCGAGTAGCTCGATGTCGACCTTCGTCGATGCATGAAACTGCGCCCCAGGCCACTTGCGATTAGCCTACATGAACGGAGGTCGATTCGAAGCGCGGTGAAAGCCAGAACCAGGCCATGGTCTGTCAAGCGCGTTCAACCTGGGCGACGCGAGCTATGCCGCGTCGAAGCCGACGCTCATCCGCGACACAGCGAAACCGCCTGCCAAAAGACCGCCGCAACGTTTTGTTCATTGTCAGAGCCGCAGCGAGGGCGTTCGACCGACAAAAGTCCCCGGCCGGTTGACCATGCCGCGCGCGCGTGACGGTCTACTTCACCGAAGACCGCATCGTCATCGAAGGTGAAACGCGCGACGGGGGCGCGTACGTCGGCGCGGTACGGCGGATGGAATGCGTGAATACGATCGGCGACGACGAAGTCGGGCGTGCCTTGCTGAGCACGCGCGTGCCTGGCATCGTTTATCGTGGCTCCGTGACACCCCGATCCGAGTTCGATCGGCGTCACGTGAACAAGGGTGCGCTTCAGGCGCCGCTCGCCGGCGTTGGCCGAACCGTGCTGGTGAGCTTCGCTGCTGATGCGTGGGATGTATGGAGAGCCAAGACGAGTGGGGCCAGTCAGTTGCGACTACTGGCCTGTCGCTGCGTTGCTCCCGAATTCATCGGCGGAGGCTCTGGGGCTCGCGATCCGAGTCATGGCCGGTGCAACTTCCGGGAAGCAGCGCGCAAGGCGCTGAACGAGATTCGCTGCGGCGAGCCTGCGACACCGCCCAAAGAAAAAGGGCCTGCATCGCTGCAAGCCCTTGATCCAGTTGGCTGGGAGACTAGGATTCGAACC
>JBBRIE010000241.1:0-4374 GCA_038221545.1 Lysobacterales bacterium | reverse complement strand
GACGCCTTCCAGGCAACCCGGCGCGGCGGGTCGCCTGGGCGATAGTCGCGCAGCCCTTCCCAGTCTTCGCCCTCGGCCACGCGCGCGCGACGATCGACTTCAGTCCCGTGCTCCGGCACGGGTACCGACCCCGCCTCGGCGCGTGGCCATACGAGAGCGGACTGCCGCGGTCGCAGCACGCTCCAAGCGCGGAACAGCCCGAAGGGAGCGTCGCTCGAAATCGTGAACCATGGCAGCTGCAACCAGCCGCGCCGCTCGGTCTGGAGCGCAAGGTCCGCCTGGGCGGAGTCGGAGAGGTTGAATCGGTTGGCGGCCTGTTCGCCGCGGAGTTCCAGCGCGATTCGTCGCCGCGGCGAATCTGATTGCCAGTGCAGGCGCACGTTCGCGGTCTGCCCGGCCTGGACCGTCTCCACCTCCACCCGGTCGAGCACCGCGCCCTCCAGCGACTGCACTGCGCGAAGTGGACTCAGGACCATGACGCCGGCCAGCGCGAAGGTCAGCAGCAACGCGGCGTTGTTGTTGAAGTTGAGCGCTCCGAGCAGCATCACCGCCAGCAGCACCGCTGCGTACAGGCCGAATCGTGTCGGCAGGACGTAGATGCGCCGGCGATGCAGCCGAATGGGCAGGTCCTCGACCCGTCGATAACGGGTCAGTGCCGGCAGCCGGCGCTCGGCATAGCGTTGCGCCTGTTCGCGCAGTTCGGCGAGGCGTTTTCGCACAATTCGACTCAGCGGGTATCCACCGGCACGCTGGCGAGCAGTTGACGCGCGACTTCGTCGCGATCGCTGCCCTCGCTTCCAGGCACCAGTCGATGCGCGGCGGTCGCGACGAACACCGCCTGGACATCCTCCGGCAGTACGTAGTCCCGATCGCCCAGGAACGCCCAGGCTCGTGCCGCGTGCAGCAGGGCGAGACCCGCGCGGGGCGACAGGCCGGTACGCAACTGGGCGCGGCTGCGCGATGCCGCCAGCAACGCCTGCAGATAGTCGAGCAGGGCCGGGCGAACGGTCACCGCGTCCACGCGCCGGCGCAACTGGACCAGGGCGTGCGGGTCGAGTTGCGGCGAAAGTTCATCGAGCAATGCGCGACGGTCGCGCGAAGTCAACATCTCGCGTTCGGCCTCCGCCGGCGGATAACCGAGGCTGATCCGCAGCAGGAACCGGTCGAGTTGCGAATCCGGTAGCGGGAAGGTACCGGCAAGATCCAGCGGGTTCTGGGTCGCGACCACGACGAACGGATCGGGCAGAGGATGCAGTTCTCCATCGACCGTGACCTGGCGTTCCGCCATCGCCTCGAGCAGCGCGCTCTGGGTCTTCGGCGTGGCGCGGTTGATCTCGTCCGCCATCACCAGTTGTGCGAAAACCGGCCCCGCGTGAAACCGGAAGGCGGCACGCTCACGCTCGAACACCGATACCCCGATAATGTCGGATGGCAGCAGGTCACTGGTGAACTGGATGCGCGAGAACGTAAGCCCGAGTGTCGAGGCCAGCGCGTGCGCGAGCGTCGTCTTGCCCATGCCTGGCAGGTCTTCGAGCAGCAGGTGGCCGCCCGCCAGGATGCCCGCGAACGCGAGCCGCACGGCATGACGCTTGCCGAGCACGATGCGGTTGACCTGCTCGATCGCGGCGATGAGGGACGCGCGTTCGTCGCGCGCGAAGGGGGTCGACGGAAGGTCCATGAGAGCAGCGGGCGCCGCGCTTGCAGTGACGGGATTTGCCCGAGTGTAGCCGTTAGATGGTAAGCGGGGCGTCACTCGCGACCGGCGGGCGCGAAGCACAGCCGGAGGCAACGCAGGGACGTACGTTGTTCCTGTTCGCCTGGGTCGCGTTGTCGCTGGTGAAGTTCGGGTTGGCCTGGAACCTCGACCTTTTCGGCGACGAGGCTTTCTATCGACTCGAGGCACTGCACCCCGCGATGGGGTATAGCGACCTGCCGCCTTTGACCGCATGGCTCATGGCGGCCGCACGCTGGGCATTCGGTGACCATCATGCGGCGCTGCGCGCGCCTTTCCTGGTACTTGGCGCGGCAGTGCCGTGGCTGGTGTATGCCTGGGCCCGACGCCGCCCGGAAACTGCCGCAGTCGCATGGCATGCTGCCGTGCTGGCCTGCGCCTTGCCCCTTGCGGGACTGTTGGGCGTATTCGCTCTCCCGGATGTGCCCCTCACCTGCGCGATGCTGCTGGCCGCGATTGCGCTGGACCGGGCGCTTGAATCCGATCACCGCGGTGCATGGACGCTGCTGGGGATCGCGCTCGCCATTGGCTGGCTCAGCCACTATCGCTTCGTATTCTGGTACGCGGCGGGTCTCGGCTGGTTCGTCTTTGCAAACCGGAAGGTGTGGCGAAACCCGCGTTTCTGGCTCGCGCAGTCGATCGGAGTACTCGGGTTGCTGCCGACGCTGCTGTTCAACCTGCAGAACCGCTGGTCCGGGTTCCAGTTCCAGTTCGTCGATCGTCACCCCTGGCGCTGGCACGCCGACGCGTTGATGGACCCGGCATGGCAGTCCCTGCTCGCGACCCCGCCCTTGTTCATCGCGATGATGTTCGCGATGTGGTCCGTGTGCCGATCCGTACGCAATGGTGATCGCCGCGCACTCGCGGCGGCGTGGTCGACGGCAGGCTTGCTGGCGATCATCTGGATCGTCGGCATGTTCGCGGATTCGCTGCGCAGCCGATTCCATTGGCCGTTGCCCGCGTGGCTCCTGATCCTGCCGTGGGTGGCCGCTCTGCTGCACCGCGCCGAGTCGCGGCCCGGCGTGACGCGTGCGCTTGCACGGAGCGTCCTGCCGGTCGCCTTCGCGGCGCTGACGCTTGCGGCAGTGTGCCTGGGTCTGGTCGCGGGCGGTGCCGAGCGCGCTCGCTTCTGGCGCGCCCCGCTACCGGACAACCTGCTCGGCTGGCGCGAGGTCGGGGCGTGGGCCGGGGCGCTGGTACCGCCCGGCGCATCGGGTCGCGTCGTCGCGGACAACGTCCTGCTCGCCGCGGAACTGTCAGACCAGTTGCGCAGTGACGTCGCGTCGCTCGATCACCCGCTCAACCTCAAGCACGGGCGGCGATTGCAACTCGCGCTCTGGGGGATGGACGAAAGCGCGCTGGCGAGTTGGCCGCGCGCGGATACCGGACTGCTGGTGGCCGAGCCGGGTGCGTTGGCCATCGTGGACTGGGCCGCCTGGCAGCAACGTTTCTGCACGCTGTTCGATCGCGTGGAGCTTCGTTCGGAATTGTCGTTGCCTGCGACCGGCGACCGCTGGATCGCGTATGCGGTGACGGCGGATGCGGGACCGTCGGGACGACTGTGCTCCCTCGCGCCGATCGCGCGACTGGACTCTCCGGGTTGTGGCGACGAAGTGGTCGCGGGCGACACGGTGGATCTCGGCGGCTGGATGTTCTTCACCAACGATCGAGTGCGCAGGCTGCGGTTGGCGGTCGGCGACGGTGAGTTCGAAGACGCGGTCATCGGGATCGCGCGGCCGGACGTCCAAGCGTCATTCCACCAGTCGAAGCCTGCTGGAACAGCACCCGGGTTCCTCGCAAGGGCGAACATCCGTGCCCTCGCGCCTGGCATCCATCGCGTCCGGGCCCTCGTGGTCACGGAGACAGGCCGAACCGTGGCGGCGGAATTCCCGCAACGGATTCGGCTGGCCGGTTCGGCAAGCGCGCACGCAGCGGGTCGTGGCCGGTCCGCCCTCGATGCGTGGAATTCGGGATGCCCGGCGGAGGGAAGTCAGCCGTAGGTATCTGCGCTCAACAGGATAATTCCGGGCAGGATCATGCCTGCACGCCAAAGACGTCGAAACCGGCCTCGCGCAGCAGTGCGACGGTGGCGATCAGTGGCAGCCCGACCAGCGCCGTCGGGTCTTCGCTGCGAATCCATTCGAACAACGCAATGCCGAGAGCCTCGGACTTGAAACTTCCAGCGCAGTCGAACGGCTGGTCCCGCGCCACGTAGTTGCTGATGGTCGCATCGTCGAGCTCTCGCACGTGCACCCTCGTCTCGACCTGGCGATAGGCTTCGAAGCCCGATCGACTGTCGAGAACGCAGACTCCGGTCAGGAACGTCACTTCGTTTCCCGACAACTCGCGCAATTGCGTGGACGCCCCGGGCGCATCGCCCGGCTTGCCGAAGATGCGTCCGTGGCGCGTCAGCGCGAGCTGGTCCGAGGCGACAACGAAGGCGTCGGGCCGGGCGACTGCAACCGCGCGCGCCTTGGCGCGCGAAAGCCGCTCGACCAGTGCTGTCGCCAACTCGCCGTCGTGTGCCGACTCGTCGATCGACGGCGCGAGCTGTTCGAAGTCGTATAGCACGCGTCGCAGCAAGTCCGCGCGATAGCGCGAACTCGATGCAAGAACCACGTGGCGTCCCGTCATTCCGCGCG
>JBBRIE010000240.1:0-4387 GCA_038221545.1 Lysobacterales bacterium | reverse complement strand
AAAGACAGTGGCCCGGACCCCAGCGCGCAAGTCCGTCGCCAGCAAGACGGCGTCCACGGGCATCGTCGTGAAAAAGGCGCCCGCGAAAAAGGCGGCCGCGAAAAAGGCGGCGAAGAAGCAGCCCGCTGCCCGCAAGACCGCCAGCAAGGCGGCTGCGAAGAAAGTGGCGGCCGGCGCAGGCTGAGAGGCATTGCAGGGGGCAAGTCGCATGCGCGACCGGCCCCCCGCGAATCGCACTACCAGAGAAACTGCAGCAGGGTCACCTGGGGCTCGCTCTTGCCCGCATCGGCGTCGCGCGCGTGGCACACGATCGTCTGCTTGCGCTCGTTCTGCATGCCGCGCTCGAACCAGACGAAGCCTCCGACCTCCCAGGTCCCGTCGGGTTTATGCGTGACGGCGGCACGCATGGACTTCTCGTCGATCTCGGCGTTCTGGTCTCCCAGCTTGGCCTTCGCATCCCGCAGGCAAACGTCGACCACGCGTTGTTCGGGCTTGGCCCCGCATCCTGCGAGCAACATGATGGCGATCGCGCAGAGCGCGGCTTTCGAGGTTCGGGGCATGCAGGACTCCAGAGCAGGAAACTTGACGCAATGATTCGAGTCTGCGCCGCTCCTCGCGGAATCGCATCGTGCGATGCAGCACAAACCGGACGGAAGGCCCGCAGCCTTGGGTCGGCTGCGTGCTGCGCAGCAATGCGAATGCCTGAAGGACGGCAGGCGCGGGCGGGTCGTCGCACGCTCGCGTGGCAGAATCGACAAAACGGAAAGGCCCCCATGCGCGAAAAGATCCAGATCGTCGAAAATTGGCTGCCGCGTTACACAGGCGTGCCGCTGACCGGCTTCGGCGAGCATGTCCTGCTCACCAACTTCAGCGGCTACCTCGGCCACTTCGCCCGCATGACTGGCGCGGAAATACTGGGCCAGGACCGGCCGATGCCCAGCGCGACCGCCGACGGCATCACCATGATCAACTTCGGCATGGGCAGTCCCAACGCCGCGACGCTGATGGACCTGTTGTCGGCGGTGTCGCCGAAAGCCGTGCTGCTGCTCGGCAAGTGCGGAGGCCTCAAGCGCAAGAATGAACTTGGCGATCTGGTCTTGCCGATCGCGGCGATTCGCGGCGAGGGCACGTCCAATGACTACATGCCGCCGGAGGTGCCCGCCTTGCCGGCGTTCGCCTTGCAACGCGCCGTGTCGACCATGATCCGCGACCTCGGCCACGACTACTGGACCGGCACGGTGTACACCACCAACCGCCGCGTCTGGGAACACGACGAGGCGTTCAAGGAATACCTGCGCAAGCTGCGCTGCATGGCGATCGACATGGAAACCGCGACAATCTTCGCCGCCGGCTTCGCCAACCGCATCCCCTGCGGCGCGCTGCTGCTGGTCTCGGACCAGCCGATGATCCCGGAGGGCGTCAAGACCGAGGCCTCGGACGCCCACGTCAGCGCGGAGTTCGTCGAGCGCCACATCCAGATCGGCATCGAGGCGCTGCGCCTGATCCGCCGCCATGGCATGTCGGTGCGGCACCTGCGCTTCGATGAATAGTTGCGAAGCGGGCCCGGCATGACCTCGCCGGATGCCGCTGTCGCCGCGGTGCTGGACTTCTGGCGATCCGCCGGTATCCCGAAATGGTTCACGCGTGACGCTGCGTTCGATGCCGAACTGCGCGGACGTTTCCTCGACACGCACTTCGCCGCGGCGCGCGGTGAATTCGATCACTGGGCGGAACGTGAGGACGGTGCGCTGGCACTGCTGCTCCTGCTCGACCAGGTGCCGCGCAATGCGTTTCGCGACTCCGCGCACGCGTACGCGACCGACCCGCTCGCGCGCCATGCCGCCGACCGCGCGATCGCGGCTGGCCACGACCGCAAGGCGGACAGTGACCTCCGCGTCTTCTTCTACCTGCCGTTCGAACATTCGGAAGCGCTCGCCGACCAGGACCGCGCGCTGCTGCTGATCGAGCCGCTGGGCGAGCAGTACCTGCGCCACGCACTCATCCATCACGACGTGATTGCGCGCTTCGGCCGCTTCCCGCACCGCAACCGCGCACTGGGTCGCATTACCACGACTGCAGAGCAGTCGTTCCTGGAAGAGGGCGGCTTTACCGCCTGAGTCAGCCGGACGGAGCCGCGTCGGGTCCGCCACGTCCCAGCACGTCGGGCAACGACTCGCCCGAGGGCGTGAATCCAAGCGAAACGGAATTGAGGCAGTGGCGCTCGCCGGTGGGCGGGGGCCCGTCGGGAAACACGTGTCCGAGGTGGCTGCCGCAGCGCGCGCAGACGATTTCGTCGCGGACCATGCCGTAGCTCGTGTCGCGCACGACGCGGACGTGTGCGGGATCGAACGGCGCGAAGAAGCTGGGCCAGCCGGTGCCGGAATCGAACTTGGTGCTGGAACGGAACAGGGGCAGCCCGCACAGGCGGCAGGTGTAGACGCCGTCGCGCTTGTTGTCGAGGAACGTGCCGCAGAACGCGGCCTCGGTACCGTGCTCGAGCAGCACGCGGCGTTCGCTGGGGGCAAGGCCGGCGACGAGATCGCGACGCTGGCCGTCGGTGGGTGGGGAGAGATCGAATGCGTGCATGCGCGAATCCCGGGTGTGGGCGATGGCCTACTCGAGCATGCGCGCGGTGCAGGGCCGGTGAGGGCCCCGGTGCGGCCGTCAGGCGGGACGTCGGCAGAATGCGGCGAGGTTCGCGGCGGCCTGCCGGCGCACCTTGCTGCGCAGCGCAGGCGTCCAGCCGAGCAGCACGCCGGGGACGCCAAGTGCCTGGCGCGACCAGCGCCAGAAATCAAACGAATCGTGGTGGGTCGCGATCAGTCCGTCGACGAACGTGAACTCCGCATCGATGATGTTGTGAACCAGGCGACCGGTCGCGCTGAAGCGGTAGCGCGGTTCCCAGTGCGCATGGCAGGCATTGCCTTCGCAGTGCAGGCCGCTCGTCTCCAGCGCCCACGCATCGCGACCCTTGGCGCGGACGTTCTCGCAGAGCATTCGCCACATCGAGGCGATCTGTTCCCGGCCGTTGAGTTCGAACACGGGATCGGCGAACACCGCGGCGGGCGCGTAGCAGTCGCGCATGGTGTCGCCGTCGAGCCGCGCAAAGGCCGCGTAGAAACGCTCGATCAGGGCTCGGTGCCCGGAACTGTCCATGCGCTGCCCCCGGGTGCCTCCCCAAGCATGCGCCCACGACGGGGCGCGGTCGAGGGTGTCCGGTCAGTAGCTCGGGATTGCCGGATCGACTTCGCGCGACCACGCATCGATGCCGCCGACGATGTTGGAGACGTCGCTGAAGCCGAGCTCGCGGAAGTGCTCGGCCGCCTGCTGGCTGCGGCCGCCGCGGTGGCAGAGGAACGCGAGCGGGGTGTCCTTCGGCATCGCCTGCACGCGCTCCAGGCCATCGCCATCGAGCGACACGCAGGGTACGTTGAGCGAGGCAAGCGCGCGCTCTTCGGGCGGGCGCACGTCGACGATCGTCAGCGTGCCGGTGCGCACGCGCAAGTCCGCGTCCCGCGGCAGCAGCGAACGCACCGCGCGCGGCGCGTTCGGATTGCGCAGCGCGAGGCCGCCGCCGGCGACATCCTCGACCCAGTCCATCACCAGTCCGCGCGCACGCTGGGCGGACGCGAGGTCGAAATGCACCTCGATGCCGTTGCTGTGCGCGACGAGATCGCCCGGACGCGAAGGCGCGAGCTGGAACTGCGGCCGGAACTCGCCATCGATGAGCAGGTGGAGGACCGTGCCGTCCGCATCGGCCAGCGCCGGCTTGATCGCGGCCGCGGCGGAGTCGGTGATCGTGATCTCGGGCGGCGTGCGATCCGGCACGGGCACGCCGAGCAGCGCGTGCAGTTCGCCCTGGTCGAACATCTGGCTGACGATGTCCGAACCGCCAAGCAGTTCACCCCGCACGTACAGTTGCGGAACGGTCGGCCAGTTGCCGTAGTCCTTGATGCCCTGGCGGATGGACTCGTCGGCCAGCACATCGACCGTCGTGTAGTCGACGCCAAGCGATTGCAGCGTTCCTATCGCGCTGGCGGAGAAGCCGCAGCGCGGGGCGTTGCGATCGCCCTTCATGAACAGCACCACCGGATGGGCGGCGAGCAGGGCGTCGATGCGTGCACGCGTCGTGGGGTCAAGGGTCATGCAGGCTCCGGCGGTGATGGACGAATCGTCTGCGACGATCATCGAGAAGTGATTGTCGCGCGCCCGTTTTCAAGGGCGGCGCGGGCGTGCGGGGCGATGAGTGCGGTCCACGCACGGTACTGGGAGGCCGATGGATGCAGGCCGTCTTCAACCAGCTGGGCGCGATGCACCGGCGACCGCGATGCGCCAGTGATGTCGATGAATGCGAGGCCCAGGCGACGCGCCTCGTCCCGGCCCACCG
>JBBRIE010000239.1:0-4395 GCA_038221545.1 Lysobacterales bacterium | reverse complement strand
ACCTACCGGTTCACGATGTACAGCGTGCCGGGTGCGAACAAGCTCGACCTCAGCCTGCGCGCCGAGGACGAGATCAAGGAAATCGAACTGCTGCGCCGGCCCGCGACGTTCTCGTACAAGGACGGCGACGCGTTCGTGTTCCTCGACGACGAGGATTACACGAGCTACATGCTCGATGCCGATGTCATCGGCGATGCGTCGGGTTACATCACGGATGGACTCGCGGGCTGCTTCATCCAGGTGATTGACGACATGCCGGTCGGATTGCAACTGCCGAGCAGCGTGGCGATAGAGGTGGTCGAGACGCCGCCCGAACTCAGGGGTGGTACGGCGACCAAGCGGCCCAAACCCGCCCGCCTCGCGACCGGCATCGAGATCCAGGTGCCCGAGTACATCCGCAACGGCGAGCGCGTGCTGGTCAGCACGCTGACCGGCGAATTCGCCGGGCGGGCGGACTGAGGTATCCAGGCCCGGCGCTGATGCCCCACATCCGCGCTCCGCACCGGCACGCGGGGGGTCGTCTCCCGACCGAACCGCTGCCGCCTTCTCCCCGTTGTCACGGCCGGCACGAAAAGCTGCGCCCGGCGAACACCTCGCCTGACGGAATTTCCGATGGATGACTATCTGGTGCGCAACCCGTACGCGCTGTCGCTCGCGTTGCTCGGCATCGTGTTGCTTGGCGCGGTGTGGCTGCCGCATCGGCTGAAGCGCCACGTTCTTTCGTTCCCGATCGTCTACGTCGGCCTCGGCTTCGTGCTCTATTCGCTGCCGTGGGCACTGCCGTTGCCGCACCCCGATCCATTCCTGGCGCCGCTGCTCACCGAGAAGCTCACCGAACTGGTGGTACTGGTGGCGCTGACGAGTGTGGGCCTGCGCATCGACACGCCCTTCGGCTGGCGCCGCTGGAGCGTGACCTGGCGACTGCTGGCGATCGCGATGCCGCTGGCGATTGCCCTCGGTGCGGTCCTCGGCTACTGGCTTGGCGGATTTGTGCTCGCGACCGCGGTACTGCTGGGCGCGGTGCTCGCGCCGACCGATCCCGTACTCGCCGCCGACGTGCAGGTGGGCGCGCCGCACGAGGGCGGCGAGGACCCCGTGCGCATGGCGCTCAGCACTGAAGCCGGATTCAACGACGGACTCGCATTTCCGTTCGTGTGGGCGGCGATCGCGATGAGCAGCACGCTGGTGCCCGGGTTCGACTGGATGGCGACCTGGTGGTGGCGTGACCTGCTGTTCCGCACGGTCGCGGGCGCCGGCATGGGCTGGGCGCTGGGTTGGGCTGCAATGTGGTTCCTGTTCCGGCAATCCTCGCCCGAGCGCCCCGCGGCCGTTGGCGATGGCGCGGCGTCGCTGGCGATCGCGCTCGCGGTCTACGGCATCACCGAACTGGTCGGCGGCTACGGGTTCCTTGCGGTGTTCGTCGCCGCACTCGCGATCCGCCACTACGAGCGCGACCACGCGTACCACGTTTCCCTGGAGGAGTTCGCGGGGCAGTGCGAGCGGATGCTGATGGCGACGCTGCTGGTGCTGCTCGGCGGCGCGTATGCCAACGGGCTGTTCGACCAGATCACGCCGGGCGGCGCGGCGTTCGCCGTGGTGTTCGTGTTCGGCGTGAGGCCGCTGACGGCGTGGCTGTCCCTGGCAGGCACGCGGCTCAGCACGCGCGAGCGGCTCGCGATCAGCGTTTTCGGCGTGCGCGGCATCGGCTCGATCTACTACGTGGCGTTCGCGATCAACCATGCGGACATCGTGCACGCACGCGAACTGTGGGCGACGGTGGGCCTCGTGGTGCTGCTCTCGATCGTGGTGCACGGGCTGGCTGCGACCCCGGCCATGCGCTTCCTGGACGAATCGCGCAGCCGCCGTCCGCCACGCGCGTCGGACTCTCCGCTCGCCCCGGCCCTGCCCGGAACAGCGACGCAAATCGCGAACGATCCGGCGGCGACGCCCAACCACCCAGTCGGTCGTTAGCCGATCGCGCCTTGCGGCGCTCCTGCAAGAGCGCGGCTGCCTGGATCCCTCGGCTATCGCGCCTTGCGGCGGTCCTGCAGGACGCGGCCGCCTGGATGCTGCGACGACTCGAGCCAACGGGTGGCCATGCGCCGGAGCGACGCGTCGATGCGCGGGTCGCGGGCGATGCCGGCGATATCCCACCACGCCAGGTCGTGCGACTCGTCACCCACGACGAAAGCCTCCTCCTCGCCAGTACGCACCACGAAGCGCGCATCGAAATGAAGATGCGCGGCCTCCTCACCGCGCACCGGAATATCGTGCACGTCGATGTCGAACAGGTCGGGTTCAAGGGTCAGCTCAGGGATGCCCGATTCTTCCCGCGCCTCCTTCAGCGCGACGGCGCCGAGATCGCGGTCGCCATCGGCGTGGCCGCCGAGTTGCAGCCAGCGGTCGAGCTTGCGATGGTGGGTCAGCAGCGCACGGGTGCCGGAGCGGTCGATCACGAGCGCGGAGCCTGTGAAATGCCCGTGGCGGCATGCGCGCGAGAACGCGTCGTCGCGTTCGCGTGACAGGGCGAGGAACGCGTCGACAGTCGCCGACTGCAGCGGATGCCGGCGGCGGAAATCCTGGAGTGCCGCGTCGAGGTCAAAATCGTGCGTTCGCTGCATGCTCGCGTCGGGCTCGTCTGCGGTGGAAACGCAGTTGGCATTATCGCGCCCTCGGTCGACAAGGCGCGCCCGGCGGGGTATGTTCGCCGCGCGCCGGGCTTCCTCGCAGCCGGGCCACCTGCGCTGCACCTTCACCGCCGGAGAAACCGCATATGCTTTTTGAACGCAAGAAGTCGCTCGACCAGATCCTGCGGACCGCCGAGCAGCGGTCGCTCAAGCGACAACTCAACGCGTTCGACCTCACCATGCTCGGCATCGGCGCCATCATCGGCACCGGCATCTTCGTGCTGACCTCGGTGGCGGCGCAGAAGGCCGGTCCGGGCATGATGTACTCGTTCGTCATCGCCGGTTTCGTCTGCGCGCTGACGGCGCTGATCTACTCCGAACTCGCGGCGATGGTGCCGGTTTCCGGCTCCGCCTACACCTATTCCTACGCCGTCCTCGGCGAAATCCTGGCCTGGATGGTCGGCTGGGCGCTCATCCTCGAGTACGCGGTGGCCGCGGGCGCAGTTGCCGTCGGCTGGTCCGGCTATGCGAACGGCTTTCTGACGCAGGTAGGCATGGGGCTGCCCATCGCCTTGACCGCCGGGCCCGGTGACACCATCACGCTGGCGGATGGATCGGTCGTCAACGGCACCTTCAATCTCATTGCGTTCCTGCTGTCCCTGCTCATCACCTTTTTGCTGGTACTGGGCACCTCGAAGTCGGCGCGATTCACGGCGATCCTCGTGATCGTCAAGGTCATCGCGCTGACGGCGTTCATCGTGCTGGCGATGCCGGCGGTGAGCGCCGCGAATTTCGAGCCGATGCTGCCCAATGGCTGGGGCACGCCCCTGTCGGGCGTAGGCGTGCTCGGGGCGGCGGCGTCCATTTTCTTCGCCTATGTCGGCTTCGATGCGGTCTCGACGGCAGCGGAAGAAACCAAGAACCCCAATCGCAACATTCCCATCGGCCTCATCGGCTCGCTCGCGGTCTGCACCGTGTTCTACCTGCTCGTGTCCTACGCGGCAGTGGGCGCGGTGGGCGCGCAGCCGGGCGGCGCCCTGTCCCAGTCCAAGGAACCACTGGCTTTCGTACTGCGCGAGATCGGCTGGCCGCAGACCGGCAACTGGGTCGCGATCGCGGCGATCATCGCGCTGCCGTCGGTGGTGCTCATGATGATCTTCGGCCAGACGCGCATCCTCTTCACGATGGCGCGCGACGGATTGCTGCCGCAGTCCCTTACCAAGGTGCATCCGCGGTACTTCACGCCGCACGTGGTGACCTGGGTCACTGGCATCGCGGTGTCGCTGTTCGCCGCGATGTTCCCGGTCGGCATGCTCGCCGACATCTCCAACTCCGGCACTCTTTTCGCCTTCTTCATGGTCGCCGCCGGCGTCATGATCCTGCGGCGCGTGGATCCCGAACGGATCCGGCCCTTCCGCTCGCCACTGATCTGGTTCGTCGGCCCGGTTGCGATGGGTGGCTGTTTGCTGCTGTTCTTCAGCCTCGGCTGGGAAACCATCCGCCTGTTCCTGATTTGGGCGGTGATCGGGCTGGCGGTGTATTTCCTCTACAGTCGCAGCCGCAGCCAGATGGCGCCCGGCCATCCGTCGCTGGCGGTCGAGTCGGCCGAGCTGCCGCGCCTGCCGCCGGATCCGCTGGTGCAGGAAGGTCCAAGCGCCGGTCCCTGAGTTGCGGTCGGGTCCCACGAAAAACGGCGCGAACTTCGCGCCGTTTTTTTTGGCTATGCCGGTTACCGGCGCCACGCGGGCGCTGGCGCCCGTCGCGAGAC
>JBBRIE010000238.1:0-4403 GCA_038221545.1 Lysobacterales bacterium | reverse complement strand
CGCCCCACCACCAGGAATCGCGTGGTGTTGTCGGGGCGATCCTCGATGGGTCCCGCCACCGCCTTCAGGCCATAGACGTGCCCCGCGGATTCTCCCGCGATGGCCGCCGCGTCATCGGCGTTGCGGGCGCGACGCGCGGCTTCGGCGTTGCTGGCCAGCGGCGTGAGCTCCGCAAGCGGCAAATTCTGGCGCAGCCACGCCTTGCACTGGGCGAGCGACTGCGGATGCGAATAGACCCGTTCGATGTCTTCGACGCGACCGCTCCGCGACAGCAGGAACTGGTGCACGCGCAACTCGACCTCGCCGCAGATCATGAGCTTCGAGGTCAGGAACATGTCCAGCGTGGACTGGATCGTGCCCTGCCCCGAGTTCTCCACCGGAACCACGCCGAAATCCGCGTTGCCGCTTTCGACTTCCTGGAATACCTCTTCGATCGAGGCAAGCGGCAGGCCGTGTGCGGAATGTCCGAAGTGCTTGCGCACGGCCTGCTCGCTGAAGGTGCCCCGCGGACCCAGGAACCCGATCTTCAGCGGTTCCTGTTGCGCCAGGCACGCCGACATCACCTCGCGGAACAGCCGTACCAGCACCTCGTCGCTGAGCGGTCCTTCGTTGCGGTCCACCACCATGCGCAATACCTGCGCCTCGCGCTCCGGCCGGTAGTAGTCGATGGCGGCCTTGAGCGGGCCCTTGGCGCGCCCGACCTGGGTCGCGAAGCGCGCCCGCTCCTGGATGAGTTCCTGGATGTGACCGTCGATCGAGTCGATTCGCGCCCGCACTTCCCCGAGCGCCGGGCCCGCCGCGGATGCCGCGGGCCGTGCGTCACCGGGTTTCGGCCTGCGCGATTTCGCGCTCACAAGGCCCGAACCGAAAGCACGCCTTCAATTGCACAGAGGTCGCTGATCGCTTCCGCGGGCACGGTCGTGTCGACGTCGACCAGGTTGTAGGCCAGTTCACCGCGCGAGGCGTTGTGCATCTGCGCGATATTGAGGGCGTTGGCGCCCAGCACGAGCGATATCTGCCCGATCATGTTGGGCACGTTGCGGTTCGCGATCGCAAGCCGCGCCCGACCGGCGCGCGACATTCGCAACCGCGGGAAGTTGACACTGTGGCCGACGTTGCCATTCTCGAGGAATTCGCGCAGATCGTCGGCGACCATCACAGCGCAATTTTCCTCGGCTTCCGCCGTGGACGCGCCGAGGTGCGGCAACGCGATCACGCGCGGATCCGCCAACCGGTCCTTGAGCGGGAAATCGGTGACGTAGCGAGACAATTTGCCGGCATCGAGTGCCGCACGCAGCGCCACCTCGTCGATGATCCCGGATCTCGAGAAGTTGAGCAGCACGGCTTCGGGCTTGAGATTTGCGAGCGCCGCAGCGTCGATCAACCCGCGCGTGGCATCGATCAGCGGCACGTGCACGGAAACGAAGTCGCTCCGAGCCAGGAGGTCGGCGAGATCGGCAGCCTTGCCGACTTCAGCGGACAGCGCCCACGCACCATCCACCGTCATGTGCGGATCGAAACCGAGGACCTTCATGCCGAGCGCGTAGGCCGCATTCGCGACGCGCACGCCAATCGCGCCGAGACCGATCACGCCGAGCGTGCGCCCCGACAACTCATGACCCGCGAAGTGCTTCTTGTTCGCCTCCATCGCGGCTTCCGCATCCTCTACATCGGCAAGCGTCCGCACGAATGCCAAAGCCCCCGGCAGGTTGCGCGCTGCCAGCAGCATGCCCGCGACGACAAGTTCCTTGACCGCGTTGGCATTGGCACCCGGTGCGTTGAACACCGGAATGCCGCGCGCGGAAAGCGCGGCGACGGGAATATTGTTGGTGCCGGCTCCCGCGCGGGCCACCGCCTTCACCGATTCCCCGATCGGCTGCGCATGCAGGTCCGCGGAACGCACCAGCAGTGCATCCGGCTCGCCAAGTTCAGGCCCGACTTCGAATCGCGACGCGGGCAAGCGCTCGAGACCGCTTGCCGCGATCACGTTGTGGGTACGTATGCGGTACCGCGTCGGTTCGCTCATCGATTCGCCGGATCCCGCTGTGTTGGTAGCGATTTCACTGCCAGGCGCGCCGCTCATCCCTGCCGCCGTGCAAAATCGGCCATGAATGCGACCAGCGCCTCGACACCCTCGATCGGCATCGCGTTGTAGAGCGACGCCCGCATGCCGCCGATCGCTCGGTGTCCCTTGAGAGCCAACAGGCCGGCGGCCTCCGATTCGGCAATGAACGCCTTGTCCAGCGCTGCGTCGCTCAACACGAAGGGCACGTTCATGCGCGATCGCGCGGCACGCGCCACCGGGTTGGAGTAGAAGCCGCCGCTGCCGTCGATCGCGGCGTACAGAAGCTCCGACTTGCGCTGGTTGCGGTCCGCCATGGCGGCGAGGCCGCCTTCCGCTTCCAGCCAGTCGAACACCAGTCCTGCGAAGTACCACGCGAACGTGTTCGGCGTGTTGAGCATCGAGTCGTTTGCCGCATGCGCGGCATAACGGAAGATCGGGGGTAGCGATTCGGGCGCGCGCTCGAGCAGCTCCTCGCGCACGATCAGCAGCACCAGCCCCGACGGACCGATGTTCTTCTGCGCGCCCGCGTAGACAAGGCCGAACTTCGAGACGTCAAGCGGACGCGACAGGATGTTCGACGAGGCATCCGCGACCAACGGCACGTCGCCGACGTCGGGAATGGCGTGGAACTCGACGCCGTGGATGGTTTCGTTCGGCGTGTAGTGGACATAGGCCGCGGACGGATCCAGCTGCGCGGACGCGATGTCCGGGATGCTGCGATAAGCATCGTCGACGCTGCTCGCCACCACCCGGACGGCACTGACCTTGCGCGCTTCCGCGACCGCCTTTTCCCCCCAGTGACCGGTAACAACGTAGTCGGTCGACCCGCCGGCCGCGAGATTCATGGGGATCTGGGCGAAGTGCTGCGTCGCCCCGCCTTGCAGGAACAGCACGCGGTAGTTGTCCGGTACGTCCAGCAGCCTGCGCAGGGTCCGCTCGGCAGCGGCCGCGCAATCGACGAACTCCTTGCCCCGATGGCTCACTTCCATCACCGAGGCACGGGCACTCCCCCACTCGAGCATTTCGGATTGCGCCCGGCGCAGCACCGGTTCCGGCAACGCACCGGGGCCTGCACTGAAGTTGAAGGTTCGGCTCACGCGCGCACTCCACATCGAATGCATCGCAGCATGCCGCACCGCAACATGCGGCACAACCCGCGGCGCCACGCGAGATCGCCTAGGGCGAGCTGCCGTGCAGGAACAGCATTGCCAGTGCCGCTGCGATCAGCGCGCCAGCAAGGATGAGCAGCCAGGGACTGGCAGCCGGCTGCGAGTCCACGGCCTCGTCGTGCAGCTCGGGCGGCGGCGGTGGCGTGGCGCCCGCTACGTCAGCCGCGGTAATGGCCCGCAGCGTCTGGGTGATCAGCACCGGTGACGCGGAAGGCGGCGTCGGAGGTCGTGCCTTGCCACGCGGCGGCAGCCCCGGCGCCTCGAGCAGGAAGCGGTCCTGTCGAAATGTGATCTGGTCCCCGCCGTGCAGGGTCGCATCCTTGCGCACCACTCCGTTCACCTCGAACTCCGACTTGCCATCGATGCTGCGGAGGTACGCGCCCTCGGGCGCGATCTCGATGCGCGCGTGCTTGAGCGAAAGCGCGCTGTCGTCGTCCAGCACGATGTCGCAATTCGATTCGCGTCCGATTACCAGCGGCTTGAGCAACGGCACCGCGCGCCCGAAGTTGCGCCCGGACAGGCCGCGCAAGGCGACGCGCGAACCCGCACCGAATTCCTGCTGGGCCGCATCCGGAGCCACGGCGCCGGCTGGCTTCAGCGCGCTTTCGTCGACCGGCTTGATCGCGATTCGCACCTGGTCGACCGTGATGAGGTCGCCGCCGCGGAGCAGCGCCAGGTCGACGATCGGGCGTGCGTTGAGATGGGTCCACGCATCCCGTGCGTGGACGCGCAGGATCACGCCACGGTTGTCGACGAGGACGCTCGCGTGATGCGGCCTGATCCCGTCGGCACGCAACACGATCTCGTTGTCGGCGGCGCTGCCGATGCGAATTTCGCCCGGCGCCAGCTTGACATCGGCATGCTCACCATTCGGAAAGCTCAATCGCACAAAGAGGCTCCAGCCCAGCGCCACGCCGACTCTAGCAAAGCGCGGCCCCGCGCGGGGGCAAGCCGCACGCAAGTACTGCGTTCCTCATCCCTCATGCCGTATCCTCCCCCCGCCCGGCACCACCGACGCGGAACATCCTCCATGGCACGTATCCTCGTCAAGCGCGAACACCGCAAGAGTCTCGTCGATTCGCGCAAGGCGGTCGAGCGGGTCGCCGGCAAACTGGCCGAGAAATTCGACGTCACCTACGAATGGGATGGCGATACGCTGTTGTTCCAGC
>JBBRIE010000237.1:0-4408 GCA_038221545.1 Lysobacterales bacterium | reverse complement strand
AGACGAATTCCCCGAGCGTGTTGCCGAGCGCGTCGGATTCGAAGGCGACGGCGCTGACCGGCAGGTCGTCCGCGTAGCGCGTGAGCGTCACGAACGCACCGGGTGCCGGCACGGCCGGGCGCTCGAATCCATTGAAATCCGCGCGCACGAACGCGGCGGTCAATTCGCGCGCACGATCGGCGCGGAAATTCATGAACACCACCGCATCGCCGTCCCGGATACGCGCGCCGCCGGCGATCACGGTGGGCTGCACGAACTCGTCGTTCTCGCCGCGCGCATAGGCGTCGGCCAGCGCGGTGCGCGCGTCGGGCGCATGCAACGGCGAGTCCGCCTCGGCGATGGCACGATACGCGCGCTCGACGCGATCCCAGCGCTGGTCGCGATCCATCGCGTAGTAGCGCCCGCTCACCGTGGCGATGCGCGCGCCGTCTATCGTGGCGACGCGCGACGCCAGCCGGTCGACGCTTGCCGGCGCGCTCTGCGGTGGCGTGTCGCGTCCGTCAAGCATCGCGTGCACGGCGATCGAGCGAACTCCGGCGCCGGCCGCGAGGTCCAGCAGCGCGAGGATGTGGTCCTCGTGGCTGTGCACTCCTCCCGGCGAGAGCAGCCCGAACACGTGCAAGGTTGCGCCCGGCGTGCGTGCGACCTCCATCGCGCGGCGCAGCGCCGGGTTGTCGAAGAAGCTGCGGTCGCGGATCGCCTCGTCGATGCGCGTCAGCTCCTGGTAGACGATGCGGCCGGCGCCGATGTTCATGTGGCCGACTTCGGAATTGCCCATCTGGCCCTCGGGCAGTCCAACGCGCAGTCCGTGGGTGTCGATCAGCGTGTGGGCGCATTCGGCCAGCAGCCGGCGCCAGTGCGGGCAATCGGCCTGCGCGATGGCGTTCCACTCGCGCTCGGCGCGCGCGCCCCAGCCGTCGAGGATGAGCAGGAGGACGGGCCTCGGGGCGGGTCCGGCAGGTTTCGCGGTCGGCATGTCGCAATCCTAGCGGATGCCTGCTTTCGGGCCGTTCAAACCTTCCCGGTCGGGGACGCATCAGAACCCGTGCATCCACCCTCCACCCAGGAAGACTCCATGAACCGCACCGCCCTTTTCACCCTCGTATTGCTCACCGCCAGTTCGGTCGGCTTCGCGCGCGACTACGGCGACGTGGACAAGATCAACGGCGGCATCTCGATCGACGACGATTCCACGGCCGGCACGCTGGAAACCGTCAATGGCGGCATCAGCGTCGGCGACAACGTGCGCGCACGCGCGCTCGAAACCGTCAACGGCGGCATCAAGATCGGTGCGAACGGCCAGGTGGACTCGATCGAGACCGTCAACGGCGGCATCAGCATTGGCCGACGCACGGTCGTATCCGGCGACGTCGAATCGGTCAACGGAGGCGTGCGCCTGCAGGCCGGCGCGTCGGTGCAGGGACACGTCGAGAACGTCAACGGCGGCGTCACCGCGGTGGGATCCACCATCGGTGGCGGCATCGCCACCGTCAACGGCGAGATCGTGCTGGACCAGGGCACCCGCGTGAAAGGCGGCATCCGCGTCGAGAAGCCGAAGGGCTGGGGCAATCTCATCCAGTGGGGCGACAACAAGCCGCCGCGTGTCGTGATCGGTCGCCACAGCATCGTCGAAGGCGACCTGGTATTCGAACGCGAAGTGCGCCTGTTCGTCCACCAGACCGCGCGCATCGGCAGGGTCACCGGCGCGACGGCCACGCGCTACAGCACGGACGAAGCGCCGCGCTGACTGCACTCACGCCTGCTCCCCGCTGCGCCGGGGAGCAGGAAGTTCGGTTCACCGTTTGGAAGGCGCCGCCTGACGGACGCGAGTGGCTGGAGACCGGTCGTGCCGAACAGGCGTACGGCCGAGTCCGCCGCTGCGACCCGCAGCAAGGTTTCGGTGCAACGGGGATGATGCACTCGGCCGCGCGCGCGGCCAGGTCCGCGATGAGCCGGCGATCCTCGACGCCCAGGCAGGGCTGGTCCTGGATCAGCCGCTGCACGAGGTCGCGGTCTTCGCGTTCCGGTCGCGGAAGTCGAGGCCAGTCGGGTCCACATGCACGGTGCGTGCAACCGGTAACGAAACACTCACGCGCGCAATGGCGCCCCGCGCTTATGATGCCCGGCTTCGTGCACGTGGAGAATGCAATGCGCCGTCTGACGATGTTGACCCTGCTGCTGGCGCTGGCTGCCTGCAACCGCGAGGAGCCCGCACCCGCCACGGCACCCGCCGTCGCGACGCCGAAGCCCGCGTCGGGTACGCCGCACCGCTTCGCGCCCGCCATCGATGCCGGGGATTTCGCGGCGCACGTGCGCACGCTCTCGTCCGACGAGTTCGAAGGCCGCGCGCCCGGGTCCATCGGCGAACAGATGACCACGACCTATCTCAAGGACCAGTTCGAGCGCCTCGGACTCGCGCCCGGCAACAACGGCAGCTATTTCCAGCGCGTGCAGATGATCGAGACCGCCGCACTGCCCGCGTCCACCCTTGGAATTGAAGTCGGCGGCAGCGCGCGGCAACTCGTGATCGGCACCGATGTGGTCATCGGCACGCGCACCGCGCAGGCCAACGTGCAGGTCGCCGACAGCGACCTCGTGTTCGTCGGCTACGGCGTGAACGCGCCCGAGGCGGACTGGAACGACTACGAAGGCATCGACGTCAAGGGCAAGACCGTCGTGGTGCTGATCAACGACCCCGGATTCCTGCGTGGCGACGCGACGCTGTTCAAGGGCCGCGCGATGACTTACTACGGCCGCTGGACCTACAAGTTCGAGGAGGCCGCGCGCCAGGGCGCCGCGGGTGCGCTGATCGTGCACGACACCGGGCCGGCCGCCTATGGCTGGGACGTCGTCAGGAATTCCTGGTCGGGCCCGCAGTTCGACCTGACGCCGGCCGACGATCCGGAACCGCGCCTGCAGTTCCAGGGCTGGCTCAGCGACGCCGCGGCGAAGGCGCTCTTCGAGTCGGCGGGGCAGGACCTCGCGACGCTCAAGCTCAATGCGGACGCACGCGGCTTCAAGGCGCTGCCGCTCGACGCGAAGGTCGACGTCTCGCTCGAAAGCAGCATCGCGTACAAGGCCAGCGAAAACGTCATCGCCGTGCTGCCCGGCGCGGCCAGCGCCGGTGAGGCGGTGCTGTACATGGGCCACTGGGACCACCTCGGCAAGCACGTCGGGGAGTCGGGCGACAACATCTACAACGGCGCCATCGACAACGCGACCGGCGTCGCCGGCGTGCTCGAGATCGCCGAGGCCTTCGTCGCGCAGAAACCGGCGCCCGCGCGCTCGGTGATCTTCTTCCTGCCGACGCTCGAGGAGTCGGGCCTGCTCGGCTCGCGTTACTTCGTGGCGCATCCGACCCTGCCGCTCGCGGGCATCAAGGCGGTGATCAACATGGATGCGATGCACGCAGGCGGGCGCACCGCCAACGTGGCGGTGATCGGTTCGGGACAGTCGAACCTGGAAGACGTGCTGGCCGAAGCCATCGCCCCCCAGCAGCGCGTCATTTCCCCCGAGGCGACGCCGGAAAAGGGCTTCTACTTCCGTTCCGACCACTTCAATTTCGCGCGCCGGGGCGTTCCCGCCCTGTATGCGAAGAGCGGCAATGACCTGCGCGAAGGCGGGACCGTCGGCGGCGACACGGCCGCTCAGGACTACACCGAGAACCGCTACCACAAGCCCGGCGACCAGTTCGACGAGGCATGGACCTTCGCGGGCACGATCGAGGATCTGCAGGCCCTGTACGCGGTCGGCCAGCGCATCGCGGCGGGCGAGTTCGAGCCTCAATGGCGCGACGACAGCGAGTTCAAGGCCGCCGGCGACGCGCTGCGCGCCGGGGCTCCGCCCAACGCCCCGCCGACCCCGTAGCAAATCCCCCTCCCCGCTGCACGGGGAGAGGGAAATGCATCTTGTCAGGTGTGGAACTGCAGACGCGCCAGTTCGGCGTACAGGCCGCCTTGCGCGATGAGTTCGGCATGCGTGCCGATCGCCGCGATGCGGCCGTGCTCGAGCACCACGATGCGGTCCGCCTTGAGCACGGTCGCGAGTCGATGCGCGATGACCAGCGTGGTCCGGCCTTCCATCGCGTGTTCGAGCGCGAGCTGGATCGCGCGTTCCGAGTGCGAATCGAGCGCGCTGGTCGCTTCGTCGAGCAGCAGGATCGGCGCGTCCTTCAGCAGCGCGCGCGCGATCGCGATGCGTTGGCGCTGTCCGCCGGACAGGCGCGCGCCATGTTCGCCGAGGAACGTCCGGTAACCCTCAGGCAGCTTCGCGAGGAATTCGTGGGCCTCGGCCTGGCGCGCCCCCCGCTCGACCCCCGCGTCAACCGCCTCGAGTCGCCCCTAGCGGATGTTGTCCAGCGCGGCCGCGCCGAAGATCACCCGATCCAGCGGCACAAAAGCCAAATGCG
>JBBRIE010000236.1:0-4411 GCA_038221545.1 Lysobacterales bacterium | reverse complement strand
ATCCAGCCAGGGAACCCAACGGGAAATGATGGACTTGGGACCGATGACGACATTCTCGGCTTCCACCTCAAGGCGGCCAACGGCTGGCAGGACCGGCGGAACATCGCCCTTCTCGAGAATCCCCCGGTCCTCGAGTTCCTTGCGTCGCCTTTCCAGGCGGTCTGCGGGAGTCCTCCGCAACGCCAGGCGCATCAGCCAGGCCGGGCCACCGGTCTTGACCGTCAGACGCTCGGCCCGGAGTTCGGTCGCAGGATCGGCGCCGTAGGGAAGAAAGCGCGCCTCGTCGAGGGTGATTCGACCGTCCCAGCCGATGGTCCGGTCACTCCAGCCCAGCGTGCCGTACCAGCGCGTGGCGTCGAGCAGGCGACCTGCGCCCACTCGCGCCAGCACGATCGCGAGCACGACCAGCATGCCGAAGAAACCCAATGCCACCCATGCAAGGTGGCGGGTCGCGATGCCAAGTCGTCGTCGAGCGAAAATGCTGCGCATCGCGCGAGCCTAGCACCGGTTCCAGCGTTGTTCAGCGAACTGCAGCGCCTTCGCCACCGCCCGGCGCCTGGTTACGCATGCTCGTCAGGAAGTCGGAGAAGAGTTCGCCAAGCTCCTGCGGCCCGGGACTTGCCTCGGGGTGTCCCTGGAAACCGAAGGCAGGCGCGTCGGTCAGTCGCATGCCCTGCAGCGAACCGTCGAACAGCGAGCGGTGGGTGATCTCGACATTGTCGGGAAGGGAATCCGCATCCACCGCGAAACCGTGGTTCTGGCTGGTGATGGCCACCCTGCCGCTGGCGAGCGCCAGCACCGGATGATTGGCTCCGTGATGGCCGAACTTCATCTTGACGGTGCGGGCGCCCGCCGCAAGTCCGAGGATCTGGTGGCCGAGGCAGATTCCAAAGACCGGCAGTCGCGACGCGATCATGCGGCGCGTGGCATCGATGGCGTAATGGCATGCGCTCGGATCGCCTGGACCGTTGGCCAGCAGCACGCCGTCCGGCGCGTGCGCCATCGCTTCGTCGAAGGTGGTCGTCGCAGGGACGATCGTGACCCGACAGCCCTGCTCCACCAGCAGGCGCAGGATGTTGCTCTTCACGCCGAAGTCGTAGACCACCACCTTTGGGCCCGTCCCGCCACCGACGCGGTGGGCGGCGGTGTCAAGGTCGTAAATACCATCGGACCATGTTTCGCTGCGCACGCGCGAGACTTCACGCGCGAGATCCAGGCCCGGCATGCCGGTGAATGCGCGGGCTGCCGCGATCGCCGCTGCGCGATCGACGTGAGCCGCACCTGCCTGCAGGCAGCCACCCTGGGCGCCACCGTCCCGAAGGCGGCGGGCGAGTGCGCGCGTGTCGACACCGGCGATGGCGACGACGCCCTCGCGCACGAGGTAGCTGCGCAGCGATTCGACGGCGCGCCAGCTGCTTGCACGCCGCGGCACGTCGCGTACCACCAGCCCGGCTGCCTGCACGCTGCCGGATTCGGCGTCATCGGGATTGCAGCCCGTATTGCCGATGTGCGGGTGGGTCAGCAGCACGAGTTGCCTTGCATAGGAAGGATCCGTCAGGATTTCCTGATACCCGGTCATCGCGGTGTTGAACACGACTTCGCCGACCCGCGAGCCCTCGGCACCGACGGACTCGCCCTCGAGGATCGAACCGTCGGCAAGCGCGAGGAGGGCGGGCTGTGTCATGGGGCGTTCCGTTTTGTAGGTTTCGGTTTCGGGAAGCAAACGTGCAACGGGCTAGATCGCACTGAGCAGGTCGTCGATCCGGTAACTGCCGGGTGCTTTTCGCGGCAACCACTCGGCCGCGCGCAGTGCGCCCTGTGCGAACACGGCACGATCGGCGGCGCGATGCGTGAGTTCGATCCTCTCGACGGCGCTCGCGAACAGCACCTGGTGCTCACCGAACGATTCGCCGAGGCGCAGCGAGTGCATTCCAATCTGGCCCGCGGCCCGCGATCCCGGTTCGGCATTCCTGCCGCTGCCGGACATCATGTCGGCAAGCGCCACCCGGCGTGCTTCGGCCACCGTCTCGCCGAGCGAGAGCGCCGAACCCGACGGCGCATCGCGCTTGCTGCGGTGATGCACCTCGACGATCTCGCAGTCGTGGTCGGGCAATGCGGCCGATGCGATCGATACCAGGCGTCGCAGCAACGCCATGCCAACGCTGAAATTGGACGACCACATGACGGGAATCTGTCGCGCGGCGGCATCGAGCGCGCCCTGTTGGGCGCCGGACAAGCCGGTTGTCCCGGATACGAGCGGACATCGACGCTTCACGCACTCCCCCAGCACCTCGTCGAATCCGTCCGCGCGAGTGAAGTCGATCGCGACGTCCGCACCTTCGTCGGGCCAGCGTGCGCGATAGCTCAGTACCGGCATTCCGACCACTCCCCGACCCGTTCGCGCATCGCCGGGTCGCACGAGCGCGCCAGTGACTTCGAACTGGGGCGCCGCAGACATCGCGGGGATCAGCGCGGCACCCATGCGCCCGCCCGCGCCAAACAGGACTACGCGGATGGGTTTGCGTTGGGCCATGGGTCGCACGTGAGCCGGGGCGCGGAAGCGTTGGGCAGAATAGCCTGAAATGCTCGGCACGTTAATTGCCGCATGAAGTGGGTCGGCAGGCGCGGTTTGCAGACCATCGGCTGGAACGGGCGGCCAACCCCGGGATCAGGAGGTAACGCGGTCCCAGAATCCGCGGACGCTGTCCCACCACTTGGCATCGCGCGGTGAATGCCGGGTCGGGTCGTCGTCGAAGGTGGCTTCGAATTGCTTGAGGATTTCGCGCTGCTCGCGCGTGAGGTTGACCGGTGTCTCCACCACCACGCGGCAATGCAGGTCGCCCTGGGGGCCACCGCGCACAGGCTTGACCCCCTTGCCGCGAAGGCGGAACACCGTGCCGGTCTGCGTTTCCGCAGGAATGTCGATGAGGGCCTCCCCGTCGAGCGTCGGCACGCGCAACTCGCTACCCAGCGCCGCCTGCGAAAACCGGAGAGGCATCTCGCACAGCAGTTCCGATTGCTGGCGCTCGAAAATGCGGTGCGGGCGAACGCGAACCTCGACATAGAGATCGCCAGGTTGGGTGCCCCTGACCCCGGCCTCGCCCTCGCCGGACAACCGGATCCGGTCGCCGGTGTCGACACCGGCCGGAATCCTGACCTCGAGTTTGACGTCGCGCTCGACATGGCCGCTGCCGTCGCAATCGGTGCAGGGATTCTCGATCGTCTGGCCTGCGCCGTGGCAGGCGGGGCACGCCTGCTGCACGGAAAAAATGCCTTGGCGAATCCGCAAGCGACCCTGGCCATGACAGGTGCCGCAGGTGCTGAGCTTGCCGTCGACCGAACCGCTGCCATCGCACGACTCGCAACCGGCCAACCTCGAAATGTCGATCTCGCGCTCGACCCCTTGCACCGCCTCCTCGAGGTCGAGGTCGATGACGTAGCGAAGATCGGCTCCGCGGCGGGGTCCGCGATTGCGTCCGCCACCGAAGATATCCCCGAAAATGTCGCCGAAAATATCCCCAACGTCGGCAAAACCCGCGCCGTTGCCGCGACCGGCCCCCGCAGCGACGCCGGCATGCCCGTACTGGTCGTACACCGCGCGCTTGTCCGCGTCAGCGAGGATTTCGTAGGCCTCCTTGGCCTCCTTGAACTGAGCCTCCGCCTGCGAGTCGCCTGGATTGCGATCCGGATGGCACTTCATCGCCAGTCGCCGGAACGCCTTCTTGACCTCGTCCACCTTCGCGTTGCGCGAGACTCCCAGGACTTCGTAGTAATCGCGCTTGCTCATTCAAGGAATCCGGATCTTCGGGGTTCCTTCTCACACCGGGAGAAGGTGGGCGCAACACCGTGGTGACTGCACCTGCCAACGCGCAACGCGCAGGGTCGGTTCCTCACCCTTGCCCCTCCCCGGGCGGGAGAGGGAACAAGCCTGGTCAGGACTTCTTGTCGTCGTCGCTGACTTCGGAGAACTCCGCGTCGACGACGTCGTCCGCGGGCGGCGGCGCGTCCGCGCCCTCGGCGTTCGCCTGGCCACCACCCGCCACCGCTGCTGCGAGTGCCTGGGCAGCACCCTCGAGCGCTGCCGTCTTGGCCTCGATCTGCGCCTTGTCGTCGGCTTTTAGCGCGCGATCGAGGTCGGCCAGCGCCTCCTCGATGCGGGCAATGTCGGGGCCCGCGAGCTTCCCGCCGTGTTCCGTCACCTTGGCGCGCACGTCGTGCTTGAGCGCGTCTCCGCGATTGCGCGCTCCGACCAGTTCATGGAACTTGCGGTCGTCTTCCTTGTTGGCTTCCGCATCCCGAACCATGCGCTGGATCTCGTCTTCGGAAAGGCCCGAACCGGACTTGATCTCGATGCGCTGTTCGCGACCGGTTTTCTTGTCCTTGGCGGACACGTGCATGATGCCGTTGGCGT
>JBBRIE010000235.1:0-4472 GCA_038221545.1 Lysobacterales bacterium | reverse complement strand
CGGGTCGAAGCGCTTCAAGCTCTCGGAACAACTGGTGGCACCAATGGAACGGGGAGATTGCTTGTGGGAGGGCGCTTCGCCGAACTGGCTGGCTCCGAGCGCTCCTCCCTTGCCGCAGTCAGGTTCGAGTCGGATCAGCTGTTCCTCGACAGTTTCGAGTAAGTGCGCTCTACAGCGCGTCGCGCCCGACGTCGAGCTCGCGCACGCCCTTGGCATCGCGGCGCGCCTCAACCAGCCCGCGCAGCATGTCGCGCACGGCTTCCGCATTCGGAAGGCTGGCGAGGCGCACCGTCGGCGAGGACGCGTCGGAAGTGCCCAGCGCCACGTCGCCCAGCTTGACCATGCGCTGCAGGAACGTCTGCGTGAGCCGCGTGTCCTTGATGCGATAAAGCTCGATGTCCTCGACCGTGCGATTGAACACGCCGCGCGAGATCTTGAGTCGCTGGTCGGTCAGCACATACCGCGTATTGCGGATCACAAGCCAGTTCCACAGTGCGAACGGCAATGGCAGGATCAGGATCGAAGCGATCCACCAGCCGACGTTTTGCCATTGCGAAGGCGTGCCACTCCACATCTCCTGTTCGACCGGGAGCGAGGCCGCGGTCGTCGGCACGGGATTCGCGGGCGAAGGGAACATGGCGTGGAAATCCAGCGGGAATCAATCCCGGATCGTAGCGACGCCACGCGCGAATGCGAAATCCGTTCATCAGCCGTTGGCGCCCAGCCGCGGTCCGACCGCGCAGGGGAGTGTGCCCGCCGCATGGAGCCACATCGCCGCGGACCCGCGTTCAGTTACGCGCACGTACTGACGGTCTGACGCGCCAGCCTGAGAAAACGGCCGCCTCCGAATCACCACATCATGTTTGCCAGTATTTTTAGCAACTTGCGGCTTCCCCCCGGGCCCCTGGTGGCGAAGCAGGCGGCCGCGCGCCAGCTTCTGGCCTATGGTCGGCGGTGGCCTGCACCGCTAGCCTCGCCGGCTGACTCGCGAGGAATCGCCATGCTGAACTCCGCAATGTTCAAAGTCGCCGTACTGTGCGCCGCCGTGCTGCTGTTGATCGCCGCGCGCGCCGAAGACGCCGCCCCCGCTGCAGCCAAGGAGGACGAATCGATGCAGGCCGATCCGGCAAGACCCGCAGCCTTGCAGCCGCCCCCGAAGTCCGTCGAGGACGAATCGGTGAAGTCGGCCGGGGTGGAAGCCACCCGCACTTCGACGGCCGCAGCCGCAGCTGCAGACCCCTACCTCTGGCTCGAGGAAGTCGAGGGCGCGAAGCCGCTCGAGTGGGCGAAGGCGCGCAACACGGAAGCAAGGGCGAAGCTTGCAGATAACGACGCTTTCCGTACGCTCGAAGGCGACATCCTCGCCATCCTCGACTCGGACGCGAAGATCCCGATGGTCGACAAGATCGGCCCGCACTTCTACAACTTCTGGAAGGACAAGGTGCATCCGCGCGGCGTGTGGCGGCGCACCACGCCGACCGAGTACGCGAAGGCGAAGCCCGAATGGGAAACCCTGATCGACCTCGACGCGCTGAACAAGACCGAAGGCGAGAACTGGGTATGGCACAGCGCCAATTGCCTCAAGCCTGCCGACAAGGACGCGCCTTACGAACGCTGCCTGATCGCGCTGTCGCGCGGCGGTGCCGACGCGGACGTCACGCGTGAGTTCAATCTCGTCGACAAGACCTGGGTCAAGGACGGGTTCTTCCGCAAGGAGGCCAAGGGCGCGCTCGGCTGGATCGATCGCGACCGCGTGTACGTGTTCACCGATTTCGGCGCGGGCACGCTGACCGAATCGGGGTACCCGCGCATCGTCAAGGAATGGAAGCGCGGCACGCCGATCGAGGACGCGAAGTCCGTCTACGAAGGCGCCGACGGCGACCTGTACATCGCCGCGATCCGCGACGACACGCGCGGCTTCGAGCGCGACTTCGTCTCGCGCACGATCGCGTTCTACAACGACGAGCTGTACCTGCGCGGCACCGACGGCAAGCTGGCGAAGATCGACGCGCCGAACAGCGCCAGCAAGTCGGTGCATCGGGAGTGGCTGACGTTGCAGCTGCGCGAGCCGTACGAGGCGGGCGGCAGGATCTATCCGGCCGGTTCCGTGCTGGTGATCGACTTCGACGGATTCATGGCTGGCAAGCGCGACTTTTCCGTGCTGTTCGAGCCGACCGCGACGACCTCGCTCGAGGAGTTCGTGTGGACCCGTTCGCACGTCGTGCTCAACGTGCTCGACGACGTCAAGAACCGGCTGGTGGTGGTGTCGCACGGTCCCGACGGCTGGAAGTCCGCGCCGATGGCGAATGCGCCGGCGCTCGATTCTCTCAATGTCATGGAATACGACGCCGAGGACAGCGAGGCGGTGTTCGTGTTCGCGACCGATTATCTGACGCCTTCGACCTACCTGCGCGCGGAGGTGGGCGAGAAGCCTGTCGTACTCAAGACCATGCCCTCCTTCTTCGATGCGTCGAAGCACGTCGCCGAGCAGCATTTCGCGAAATCGAAGGACGGCACGCGCATCCCGTATTTCCTGGTGCGGCCGAAGGCGATCGACTACGACGGCAGCAATCCAACCTTGCTGTACGGCTACGGCGGCTTCGAGGTTCCCATCCTCCCGGGTTACTCGGGCACGGTGGGCAAGGGCTGGCTGGAAAAGGGCGGCGTGTACGCAGTGGCGAATATCCGCGGCGGCGGCGAGTACGGGCCGCGCTGGCACCAGGCCGCGCTCAAGGCCAATCGCGGCCGCGCGTACGAGGACTTCGCGGCCGTCGCCGAGGACCTGACCGCGCGCAAGATCACCTCGCCCAAACACCTCGGTATCCAGGGCGGCAGCAACGGCGGCCTGCTGACCGGCAACATGCTCACGCAGTACCCGGAGCTGTTCGGGGCGGTGGTCATCCAGGTGCCGCTGCTCGACATGCAGCGTTATCACAAGCTGCTCGCGGGCGCGTCGTGGATGGCCGAGTACGGCAATCCGGACGTCCCGGCCGAGTGGGCGTTCATCCAGACGTTCTCGCCGTACCACCTGCTACGCAAGGACGCCGAATACCCGCCGACGCTGCTCACCACGTCGACACGCGACGACCGCGTGCATCCGGGACACGCGCGCAAGTTCACCGCGCGCATGCTCGAGCAGGGCCACGACGTGACCTACTACGAGAACATCGAAGGTGGCCACGGCGGCGCCGCCGACAACAAGCAGCAGGCCTTCATGTCGGCGCTGGCATTCACGTTCCTCTGGGACACGCTCTCCGACTGAGGGCCGCCGCTCCGAGCGTTGCAGCCGAGCGCAGCTCGGCTCTACCAACGCCGGAGGCAGCTCGGCTCTACCCGCACCGGAGGCCCCCCGCGCTACAGCTGCGGGAGTCACCGCCGCTCCTGTAGAGCGGAGCTACGCTCCGCTGACCTCAACGCCCGGGGCTCTTCGGAACGGTGCGAGGTGCTGCGCGACGATGCCCTCCGGCACGCTCGCAGGCTGGTGCAGGCCGTACTCCGCCGGCCAGGAATCATCCGCCGGCAGGCGGTGCGTCCCCATCAGCCGATCCACCAGAGGCAGGTGGATCGCGTAGTTCGTATCGGCGTGGCTTGCATCGCGCGCGTGGTGCCAGTGGTGGTAGCGCGGCGTGACCAGCACCTGCTCGAGCCAACCGAAGCGGATGCCCATGTTGGCGTGGGCAAGCACCGCCTGCAGTCCTACGAGCACCACGTAGGCGTTGATAACGCTCGTCGAGTACCCGATCACGACCAGTGGCAGCAGCACCAGTGATCGCGTGAGCAGTATTTCGACGAGGTGCATGCGCGACCCGGCGAGCCAGTCGATGTGGCGGCTCGAATGGTGGATGGCGTGGAAGCGCCAGAGCAACGGCACGCGGTGGTAGGCGCGATGCAGGAGCGCCTGTGCGAGATCCGCGCTGAGCACCGCGAACGGGAACTGCAGCCATGCGGGCCAGGACTGCACGGCCGCCCGCAACGACGGAAACGCGGCAAGACCCGCGAGGGTGGTGGTCGAGGCCGTCACCACAAACAGCACGAACTGCACGAGCACGTGGCCGACGAAGAAGTAGGCGAGGTCGGTGCGCCACTCCGGACGCAGCGCCGATTGCTCGCGCCGGCCGAGGAAGCGCTCGAGCGGGATGAACACGAGCGCGGAGAAGAACAGCGAGACCGCGAACCAGTCGAGCCCGAGCGAGAACGGTGTGTCGCGGATTTCCGCGAACTCGATCCCGGTGCCACCCAGCAGCACCGCCAGCGTCGCGCTGCCTAAGCCCACGAGCGCGACGCGCCGATCGCGGCCGCGCAGGATGGCGAGCGTGCCCATGCCGAACGCGGCCACCAGGCCGGCCAGCAGCAGGTTGCGCGCGAACCGTTCCGTGTAGACCTGGCGGAAGTCGCGACTCGTCAGCAGGTCCGGAAAGTGGAAGCAGAGCACGGCGACGACGCCGAGCACGCCGAGCAGGGCGGAGCTCCAT
>JBBRIE010000234.1:0-4581 GCA_038221545.1 Lysobacterales bacterium | reverse complement strand
CTTCGCCCAGGGCGCGCAAATCCCCGAGCGCCAGCGCGTCGCCGGTGCGGATCATGCTGGTCAGTTCCACCGTCCGGGGGGGGCGCAATCCCAGCCCCCCCGCGGGTTAGCGCCACCGGGGGGGGGTCGGCGGGGGGGCGCCGCGGGGCGGCGGGGCCCCCCGCCTATCGCCCCCGGGGGGAGCCCCCGCGCGGGGTCGCGCGGCTGGCGCGCCCCCCGGACGGTGGAACTGACCAGCATGATCCGCACCGGCGACGCGCTGGCGCTCGGGGATTTGCGCGCCCTGGGCGAAGGATTTCCACTGCGCGGTCGCTTCGACATCATCGAGGCGGGCCGCGATCGGGTACGCACCGCGGCCTCGGTTCCCGCGCAAGGCACGCTCTGGTTGACGCGTGCCGGTGCCGAGCGCCTGGGCGCGCGCATCGGCGACGACATCGGCATCGGCGAGCGCAGCTTGCGCCTGGTCGCGCTGGTTGTGCACGAACCCGACGCCGCTCTCGACTATTTCAACGTCGCGCCCAGGGCTTTCCTCAATCTCTCGGACCTGCCCGCGACCGGCCTCGTGCAGGAAGGCAGCCGCGTGCGTTACCGGCTCGTGGTCGCAGGCGATGCCGCGGGCGTCGAGCGCTTTGCGGATCGCGCGCGGGAGGCGCTCGTTCGCGGCCAGCAACTCGAGACGGCCGCGGATGCGCGGCCCGAGATCCGCTCCGCACTGGATCGCGCAGGGCGCTTTCTCGGCCTTGCCGCGCTGGTCTCGGTGGTGCTCGCCGCGATCGCGGTCGCGATGGCCGCGCGTCGGCACAGCGCCAGGCATCTCGCGGGCGCGGCCGTGATGCGGTGCCTCGGCGCCAGCCAGCGCACTCTTGTCGGTATCCATGTCGGGGAGTTGGCGTGGCTCGCGCTCCTCGCCGGCGGGCTCGGCGTGTTGCTCGCGTTCGCGCTGCAGTGGATCGTCGGTGAATGGCTGGCGCGCACGCTTGGCATCGCCATCCCGCCTGCCGGATGGTTGCCCGCACTCGAGGGTTTCGGCGTCGGCATGATCGTGTTGCTCGCATTCGGCGCGCCGCCGGTGCTGGCGCTGCGGCGCGTGTCCGCGTTGCGCGTGCTGCGCCGTGAGCTCGACGGCGCGGAGCCCGGCGCTTGGGTGGTCGCCCTGGCCGGCCTCGCCGGGATCGCGGCGCTGCTCTGGTGGAAGGCGGGTTCGGTCGAGCTCGGCAGCGCCATGCTCGTCGGGATCGGCGCGACGCTGCTCGTGCTTGCATTGCTGGCATCCGCCGCCATCGCCGCCGTGCGCCTGCTACGCACGCGCATGCGCGGTCCGCTGCGCTACGGCCTCGCCAATGTCTCGCGCCGCGCCGGCAGCGCGATCGCGCAGGTGTCTGCACTGGGGCTCGGCCTGATGGCGCTGCTGCTGTTGACGCTGGTGCGCACGCAATTGCTGGATCGCTGGCAGCTGCAACTGGCGACCGATGCGCCGAATCGTTTCCTGATCAACGCGCAACCCGACCAGCTGGACGACCTGGCCGCCTTCGTGCGCGCGCGCGGGATCGGAACGCCCGCACTCTGGCCCCTGGTACGCGGCCGCCTGGTGGAGCGCAACGGGCTCCCCGTGACCGGTGCGGACTACGCCGAAGAGGGCGGGCGGGCGCAGCGGTTCGCGGAACGCGAATTCAACCTGTCGAGCGCGGCCGGGTTGCGCGCCGACAATCGCGTGACGGCCGGCACGTTCTGGCGCGCCGACGACAACGGCCTCCCACAGTTCTCGGTGGAGGAGGAGTTCGCGAAACGCCTGGGCTGGAAGGTCGGTGACCGCATCGCGTTCGACGTGGCCGGGCAGCGTCTCGAGGCGCCGATCACGAGCCTGCGCAGTGTCGACTGGGAAAGCTTCCAGCCGAACTTCTTCGTGCTCGCCTCGCCGGGCGCGCTCGAGGGCTTTGCGGCCAGTTACATCACCGCCGTCGACGTGCCCGATCGCGACGCCCGCTTCACCGCCGAGCTCGTCGAGCGCTTTCCGAACCTTTCGGTGATCGATCTCGACCAGGTGCTCGGGCAGGTTCGCGCCACCGCCAACCAGGTATCGACCGTGGTGGAAGTCGTGTTCTATTTCGCGCTGGCGGCGGGCGTGCTGGTGCTGCTGGCGGCGATCAGCGCCAGCCAGGACGAACGGCTGCTGGAGGGTGGCGTCATGCGCGCGCTCGGCGCGAGTCGCGCGCAGCTGCGCTGGGCGCAGGCCTCGGAGTTCGCGGCGATCGGCCTGCTGGCAGGTGTGATTGCGGCGATCGCGGCGTCGGTGCTCGCGGGCGTGATCGCCACGCGCGTTTTCGAGCTCGAGTGGCAGGCGGACTGGCGCCTGGTGGCGACCGGTGCATCGCTTGGATTCGTGGGCGCGGTCGTCGCGGGGCTGCTGGCGACGCGCCGTGTGCTGGACGCATCGCCGATGACGACGTTGCGCGAACTCAATGCCTGATGGAGGCCTGCGAGGCAGGGCTCCGCAAACCTTCCCTCATGGCCCGGTGCCTTGCGACCGCATGGGCGCAGGAAAGAAAATGCCGGGCCGCGGGGCGGCCCGGCATGGGTGAGCGGGTTGCCTGGATCAGTAGCGCGTGCCGAAGCGCGCTTCACAACCGCGATTGACCCAGAGTCCACGCGTGCGGTCATAGCCCCAGCTGCGGCCCTGGACGCACGGCGACTGCGAGATCTGCTCGATCAGCTGCGGATAGCCGAATTGCGGCCGCCATGCGCACGCGGAGAAGCCGTAATCGTTGCTCTTGCACGTGACCGAATAGTCGGCGGGCGCACCGCGACCGCGTCCTGCCAGCGCGAAGTCACCCTCGCAGCCGTTGTTGACCCACACCACGCCATGCCGGGTACCCCACGTGCGGCCCTCGATGCAGGCCGTCCGCGAAGTCTGGCGGACGAGGCGCGCGCGACCATTGAACGGCGTGCGGCATTCGCCGTAGCCGAACTTGCGACGGCTCTCGCAATGAAACGTGCTCGATACCGGCGCGACGGGCTGCGGACGCCAGCCACCACGCCCGCCGCCGAGGCTCTCGGCCATGTCCTGCTTGATGCGGCTGAAGCTCCAGCCCGAGTCGATCTGGTCGAGGTAGAACTCGAGCTGGTCGTCCGGCAGGCGCGCACCGCGCGACTGGTCGGAGTATTCACGCTCGAGCACGCGCGTCTGGTCCTGGCGGTCCAGGCGATTGAGATCTTCGGGCGCATAGGCCTTGGACTGCGCGAACGCCAGGGAAGACAGCGAAAGCGTCAGCAGCAGAATGGCGAGAAGTCGCTTGATCATCGAAATGCTCCGGAATTGTCCTGTCGATGCTACTGCGCTCGTCGCACGCCGAGACAGGCGCGACGATCCGTCCACAGCCGACGTTCACGTTAAGTCACTCGCAATAGGCGCAGCATCACGGTCTGATCCACGCAGAGACGCGCCCATGCCCACGCCACGCCGCTGCACGCGCCTCACCCGGTTGCTGGCGATGCCGCTCGGGATCCTGTTATTTGTTGGTTGCGGCGACACCGCGAAACTGCGTTTGGCCGAAGGAGTCGGACCCGACCCCGCGCTGCCGCCGCCGAACCGGAGCTTGATCCCCACCGTCGACATCGCCGAGGCGAAGGGCTGGCCCGAGGGCACGCTGCCGACGGCCGCGGCCGGCTTTGCCGTAAACGCGTTCGCGCGCGGGCTCTCGCATCCGCGCTGGCTGTACGTCCTGCCGAACGGCGACGTGCTGGTGGCCGAAAGCAATGCCCCCCCGAAGCCGAAGGACAAGTCCGGCGGGATCAAGGGAGTGGTCATGAAGTGGCTGCAAAAGAAGGCGGGTGCCGGCGTCCCGAGCGCGGACCGCATTACGCTGCTGCGCGACGCGGACGGCGACGGGGTGGCCGAGCATCGCAATGTCTTCGTCGGGCAGTTGACCTCGCCCTTCGGCATGGCGCTGGTAGGCGACGCGTTCTATGTCGCCAACGCCGACAGCCTCGTGCGTTTCGACTACGTCGAAGGCGTCACTTCCCTCTCCGGCACTTCGGAAAATATCGTCGACCTGCCTGCAGGTCGGAACCATCACTGGACCAAGAGCCTGCTTGCCAGCGTCGACGGCTCCCGTCTTTATGTCGGCGTCGGCTCCAACAGCAACGTCGGCGAACATGGCATGCAGGAGGAAGCCGGGCGCGCCGCGATCTGGGAAATCGATCCTGCCACGCGCACCCATCGCGTGTTCGCGTCGGGATTGCGCAATCCCGTCGGACTGGCGTGGCAACCGGAATCCGGCGCGCTCTGGACCGCGGTCAATGAGCGCGACGAGCTCGGCAGCGACCTCGTGCCGGACTACATGACTTCGGTGCGCGACGGTGGTTTCTACGGGTGGCCGTACAGCTACTACGGCCGGCACGTCGACACGCGGGTCGAGCCGGCGCGGCCCGATCTGGTCGCAAGCGCGATCAGGCCGGACTATGCGCTCGGAGCACACACAGCATCGCTGGGCCTCGCGTTCTACACCGGCGACGTCTGGCCAGTGCGCTACGCCGGAGGCGCCATCGTCGGCCAGCACGGTTCGTGGAATCGCGACCCGCCGA
>JBBRIE010000233.1:0-4642 GCA_038221545.1 Lysobacterales bacterium | reverse complement strand
GGTTCGCGAACGCCCAGTCGATGGCGGCCGTTGCGGCTTCCATGGCGTACCCCTTGCCCCAGGCACTGCGCCGGAAAATCCAGCCGACCTCGTTGCCGTTGTGCCTGTCCGGTTGCCACGGTCCGGCCTGTCCCAGCCATTCGCCACTGGCCTTGTCGACCACCGAGAACATCGCGAAGCCCTGTACCGCCCAGGCGCCAGGCATCTGCAGGAATTTGCGCCACGCGGCCGCGCGCGGCATGTGGCCGCCGACGTAGCGCGCCGCCGCCTCGTCGGCGAAGACTTCCGCGTAGCCCTCGAAGTCTCCCTTGTGCGGAAGGCGCAGGATCAGCCGCGCGGTTTCGAGCCTTGGCGATGGATCGTCAGCCATTGGACCCCCACACCGCGATGGCAACGCCGATGCCGACAAGCGGCAACAGGATCACGGCGGGCCCGAGGATCATCGCGCCCACCGCGCGCCCGACCCCGCTGCTCGCCGCGGATGCGTAGCCCCGCGCCGTCGCGACGATCGTCCATGCCAGGCCGCCCATGATGAACAGGAATGCGGCGACGAGCCCGGGCACCTGCCCGATCGGCGTCGTTTCCGTGTCGAACCAGCTGACGCTGCCGCGAATCGCGATCAGCGCGCCCGCCGTGCCGACCAGCACGGGAATGAGCGCCCATCCGGCAATTCTCAAGAGGTTCGAATATTCGACGTCGGTCCTGAGCATGCGGAACCCCAGGCGCACCAGCGCCACCGCGATCAGTGACGACACGATTGCGCGCACGGTGTAGCCGATGCCCTTGCCGACGCCGAGGTCGTTGAGCGAGGCCGGAAGGTCGACGCCGAGCGCAAAGCAGGCATCGAGCATTGCGGTCAGCACGATCAGCAGTCCCGAAACCTGCATGCCGGCGTCGCTCGCGATGAGTGACGCGGCGGTCCGACGTGGCTGGAACACCATGCCGGCAAACGCATTGCGGGCGCGGAACAGCCACGCCCACCCGAAGAATGCGACCACGAGCATCGTGGCGCCAATCGGCCAGAGCACATCGCGCGCTGCCAGCGGCACCGGCTCCACGTGTTGCCCGCCCACGCGCACCGGGAAATCGAGCAGATCGCGTACCGCTGCGATGTCCTTGCGGAACCGAACGTAGTCGGCAGGCGCCACCGAGTCGAGCTTGAGCCGCCAGTCGGCCGCAACTTCGAGCTCCTCGCCATCGATTGCGATCGTTCGCTCGAAGCGGAAGTGCGCGTTGTCGACGACTTCGCTTTCGGGCTCGATGCCCCAGCCACCCGCCGAGTGCGCACGAATGGTCTGGCGCGCCCACCGCGGGCCCCCGAGCCGCATCGGCTGCGCCCGCCGGGTTTCCTTCGGCAATCGCGTCCAGTCTGAAAGCTGGAACAGGAACAGGCTGAGGCTTTCGTCGGGATCGGTTTCGTCCCATGACACCTGGTAGGTCTCGTCGACGCGCGCATAGCCCTCGTCGGGCCTGTCGAGGAACTTCGGTGCCCCGACCTGCTCGATGTCGGTGTAGAAATCGCGCATGTAGCCGAGGTACCGCTCGCCCACCTGCGCGGCGTCGCCCACTGCGAACTCCGCGCGAACGCCCGTGACGTGCGCGCGTCGATACAGCGTCGCCACGCCCATGCCCGCCCGCCCCTTGCTGGCGTCGTCGAGCGAGAGTCTGGCTGACTGCTCGACCGTCACCTCGGGCCGGGTGGGTGGCGCATCGGGAATCGCGATCATGGGATCGGCGCCCGCCACCGCACGCAACCCGAACCCGTAGGGCTGCTGCGCGCGCGCATCCGCCGCGCCGTGCTCGCGGTCGCGGGTGGGATCGACGAAGCTCCAGCCCGGCACGTCGAGCACCCTCGCGATCACGTGGTTGAAGGCGGTCGCCCTGGGCAGCCCATCGACCACGCCTCGCTCGCGCCCGGTATGCACGAGCACCGGCTCGACCTCGACCCCGATCTCGGCAAGCAGCGCGATCAGCAGCAAGGTCTTGTCCTTGCAGTCGCCGTAGCGCTGTTCGAGCGTGGTTCCCGGGAACTTGGGCGCATGCGAGTTCTCGCCGATCTCGATGCCGGTGTAACGGATCTCTCCCTGCACGAACGCGAGCGCTCGCATGACACTGCCAGGCGTATCGCTGGCCGACAGCCCGAGCCGCTGCACAATCTCGCGCGTCGCGGGGCCCTGCTCGAGACGCCTCGCGAACAGGGGTTGCGCCCACGCCGCGACCTCCTCCCAATTTCCGGCTTCGGAGAACTCGATCGACCCGAACGCGTCGAACCACGGCGGCAGGTCGGGCTCGAGCTTGACGGCCGGCAACGCGCTCGCCTCCCAGGCGCTGTCGACGATGCCCGCCCCGACGTGGCGGCTCGCGCGATAAAGGGGATGGCTGAGGCGATGCCGGACGCTGCGTGCCTGCGGATGCAGCAGCCGCACGCGCCGCGCGCCGAGGGCGGAGCCGTAACTCGCGGAAAACTCGTCGTGGTACTTGCCGCCGAAGACCGGATTCGCGCCGATCACGCTGTAGGCGAGTTCGATGCGATCGCCGACGCGGACATCCGGCAGCGTGGCGTGCCAGGTCTCCTCGCCGTCGACGATTCCCTCGTCGAGTTCCGTCTCGCGGCGCAGGCGCTCGAACGCCAGTCGGCCTGCGCGCTGCCGGGCGACGCCCTTGCGCACGATAGCGACCGAGTGCAGCACGACTTCTTCGTAGTCCGGCTGGAAGGTGATCTCGAGCCGCCCAGCTTCAGACAGACCGGTTTCGGACGTGACGTCGTACGCGAACCGCCGATACTGCACGGGGCTACGATCCAGCAGCGACACCTGGTGGTCGAGCAACAGGTAGCGCAGCCCGGAATCGGCACGGATCGCAGTGGCCGCGGCGTCATCCGGCAATGCGAGCGTCGTGACCCATGCCGGCGCGGGCCTGACATCCAGCGCCGCACTCGCGTGGCCTGCGCTTGCGGCGACCATGAATCCGACGACCCACCTCAGCATCCCTGCCCCCCCTCAGCGGCGCGCGCGCTTTCGATCAAAACGCGTTGATGCCCGTCAGCTCGCGACCGACGACGAGCTGGTGCACCGTTTCCGTGCCTTCATAGGTGATTACGGATTCGAGGTTCAGCGCATGGCGGATCGGGCAATGCTCGGTGGTGATGCCGGCGCCGCCCAGGATGTCGCGTGCTTCGCGCGCAATGTCGATGGCCATGCGGCAGTTGTTCCACTTCGCAAGCGATACCTGCGTCGGCTGCATCTTGCCCGCGTCCTTGAGTCGGCCGAGCTGCAGGGAAAGCAGCTGGGCCATCGTGATGCGTCGGGCCATCTCCGCGAGCTTGAGCTGGACCGCCTGGTTGGCGTTGAGCGGACGATCGAACAGGATGCGCTCGCGACCGTACGAGATCGCCTCGGCGAGGCAGGCCTGCGCCGCGCCGATCGGACCCCAGGTGATGCCGTAACGCGCCTGGGTAAGACAGCCCAGGGGACCCTTCAGCCCCTTGACGTTCGGCAGCCGGTTGGCCTCGGGCACGCGCACGTCGTCGAAGAACAGTGCGCTCGTCACCGATGCACGCAGGCTCATCTTGTGCTTGATTTCCTGTGCCTTGAAACCCGGCATGTCGCGCTCGACGACGAAGCCCTGGATGCCGTCGTCCGTCTGCGCCCAAACAATCGCGATCTTGGCGAGGTTGCCGTTGGTGATCCACATCTTGGCGCCGTTGATGACCCAATCATCGCCGTCGCGGCGCGCGGTGGTCTTCATGTTGGCCGGGTCCGAGCCGCCGTGCGGTTCGGTCAGGCCGAAGCAGCCGATGATCTCGCCGCGGGCCATCCCGGGGAGCCAGCGCTCGCGTTGTTCCTCGGTGCCATAGGCGAAAATCGGATACATGCAGAGCGACGACTGCACCGAGACGAAGCTGCGGATGCCCGAGTCGCCGCGCTCGAGCTCCTGGCAAATGAGCCCGTAGCTGACGGCGTTGAGCCCGGCACAGCCGTACTTTTCGGGGAGCGACGAGCCAAGCAGGCCGAGCTCCGCGATTTCCGGAACCAGCTCACTCGGGAAGCGAGCCTGGTCGAAGGCGTCCCCGATAATCGGAAGCACGCGCTCGTTGGTGAAGCGCGCCACGCTGTCCTGCACGGCGCGCTCCTCTTCGCTGAGCAGGGAGCGGATGTCGTAAAGATCGAGCGGGTCGAGTGCCATGCGGTTGCCGAAAGCCATTGGTGGAATTCGCGAGTTTAGCGGCCGCTTGCTCCGCCTTCACCGGCCGCACCCGAAAAGCCGGCCCAGAGCGCCCGCGCGCCTTGTTTAAGTACTGTTTGTCGGTACCATCCCCGGCTGTAGGCTCGCATCCGTGCCCGTTCCGTTCCCCACCCGAGGATTGTCTCGATGAAATTGCGCTCGATTCTGCTGCTCGCCGGCCTCGTCGTCGCGGGCGCCTCGCAGGCCCAGACCGTCTACACGATCACCGGGGCCAACCTCAATACGTTCGACGCGACCTCGACGGGTGGTGCATTCGCCACTGCGCCGATCACGGGTCTGACCGCCGGAGACGTGGTGGTAGGGCTCGATCGCCGCCCGGCCAACGGACAGCTCGTGCTCGTCGTCGACGGCGCCGCCTCGGACCGCCTGTACACGCTCAACGCAAGTACGGGCCAGG
>JBBRIE010000232.1:0-4645 GCA_038221545.1 Lysobacterales bacterium | reverse complement strand
AGCTGGCGCGCCACCGATTGGGCCGCCTCCAGATTGGTGCGGTATACGGTTTCCTCGAGGTTGCGCTGGCCGAGGAACGATCCGGTGTTGACGTCGATCGTGGTCATTGCCTCGGTCTGGTCGATGACCAGGTAGCCGCCGGACTTGAGCGGCACCTGCTTCTGCAGCGCGCGCTGGATCTCGTCCTCGACGCCGTAAAGGTCGAACAGCGGCCGCGCGCCGGGATAGTGCTCGATGGATTCGGCCAACTCCGGCATGAACTGGCGCGCGAATTGCTGGGTGCGCTCGAACGATTCGCGCGAATCCACGCGTACCTTCTCGACGCCCGCGCGCATGAGGTCGCGCACGGCCCGCAGCGGCAGTGACAGGTCCTCGTAGATGCGCTCGCCGACCGCGGCCGTGGCCATCCCCGACTCGATGGCGTCCCAAAGCTTGCGGAGGTAGGCGACATCCTCGGTCAGCGCTTCCGCGGGCTGGCCTTCGGCGTTGGTGCGCACGATATAGCCGAAACCGGGATCGCCTTCCTGCAGCGGCGCCATGATCTCGCGCAGGCGCGCACGCTCGGTCTCGTCCTCGATGCGCGTGGAGACTCCCAGCATGCGCGCCGTCGGCATCAGCACGAGGTAGCGCGAAGGCAGCGGGAGATGCGACGTCAGGCGCGCGCCCTTGGTCCCGATCGGGTCCTTGATGACCTGCACCACGATTTCCTGGCCCTCGCGCAGCAACTCCGCGATCGGTGGAACACCACCGTTGGCGTTGCCGTTGCCGTGCGCGAAGGCCGGCGGGGCGGGCGCGGGGTCCGAATGATTCTCGCCGTTGCCGGCCGCGAGCACAGTGAGCAACTCGCTGGCGGCGGACTCGGCCGGCCCGCTCCCCTCGGGCGCCTTGCGCAGGATGTCCGACGCATGCAGGAACGCTGCGCGGTCGAGGCCGACATCCACGAACGCCGCCTGCATGCCGGGCATCACCCTGACCACGCGACCCTTGTAGATGTTGCCGAAATACCCCCGTTTGCGCGCACGCTCGATGTGCACTTCCTGCAGCATGCCGTTCTCGACGACGGCCACGCGCGTCTCGCGCGGCGTGACATTGATCAGGATTTCTTCACTCACGTGGACCGGGCCTCTCTTCGTTGTTGGCCGCGGCGGTGTCCCCGTCCGGGCGCAAATGCGTAAATTTCGCGAGCAGCCGCGCCGTTTCGTACAGCGGCAGGCCCATCACGCCGGAGTGGCTGCCTTCGAGGTGTTCGACGAAGGCCGCAGCGCGACCCTGGATCGCGTAGGCGCCCGCCTTGCCAAGTGCTTCGCCCGTCGCGACGTAGGCATCGATCTCGGCTGCACCCAGCGCGGCCAGCCTCACGATCGAACGGCTCAGCGCGTGGCTCTCGCCGCCCGCCGTTAGGACCCATACCGACGTCAACACCTCGTGCTCGCGCCCGCAAAGGTCGCGCAACATCGCTGCGGCGTCCGCGGCGTTGGCGGGCTTGCCGAACACGCGTTCCGCGAGCACCACTTCGGTATCGGCGCCGATCACCACGGCGTCGGGCACGGCGGCGATTTCCATCAGGCCCGCGCCCGCCTTCTCACGGGCCACGCGGCGCACGTAGGATTCAGCCAGTTCGCCGGGCGAACGCGCCTCTTCGACGTCGATGTCGATGACGGCGCAGCGATAGCCAAGCTGCTCCAGCAAGTAGCGGCGACGTGGCGATTGCGAAGCAAGATAAAGCAAGATCGACGCATCCGGTCAAGCGCGCCGCAGGCTAACACGCACACCGTTAACGCTCCGACTACCGCAACCGCTGGCAGCCGAACACCTATTCGCGGTGGTAGGGATGGCCGGCGCGCAGGCTCCAGGCGCGATACAACTGTTCGGCGACGCACACGCGCGCGAGCCCATGCGGCAGGGTCAGCGACGAGAGCGACCAGCGCTCTTCCGCACGTGCCTGCACGGCAGGCGCGTGCCCGTCCGGACCGCCGATCAGCAGCGCGACTTCGCGCCAGGACGCCTGCCATTCGCCGACACGCTGCGCTAGGCCCATGCTGGTCCACTGCTTGCCGCGCTCGTCCAGTGCCACCACGCGCGCACCCCTGGGAATGGCCGACAGCACGCGCTCGCCTTCCTTCTCGAGCGCGCGCTCCGGAGGATTTCCCGCGCGCGCGCCGAGGGGGATCTCGACCAGTTCCACGGCGAACGGCGCCGGCAGTCGACGGGCGTACTCCTCGAACCCGTCGCGCACCCACGCTGGCTGGCGACCACCGACTGCGATGAGCCGAAAGCGCACGGCGTGCGCCCCGCCCGGTCAGCGCTCGGCGCTGGCTACCGCCACGGCGCCAACGTCGTCGACGTCGCCGACCTGCCACAGGCGTTCGAGTCCGTAGAACTCGCGCACACGCGGCAACATGACGTGCACCACGATGTCGGCGAGGTCGACGAGCACCCACTCGCCTTCGCGCTCGCCTTCCACGCCGATCGGCGGGCATCCGGCGGTCTTGGCCTGCTTGGCGACTTCTTCCGCGATCGACCGGACATGCCGCGTGGAAGTGCCGCTGACGATGATGAGTTCGTCGGCGAACGAGGCCTTGTCTCGAATGTCGATCTCGACCGGCTCGCGGCCCTTCATGTCTTCCACCGCGGCCAGCACGATGTCGCGCAGACGCGCCACGTGCTTCGGCAGTTTCGTCGGGATTTCGCGCGCCGCGGTGTCGGCGGTGACTGTGCGCAGGGAGGATTCGCGGCTGAGCGCGGTGTCGCGCGATCGCGCGGCGCGGCCTGCATCGACGGATGTGACGTCGACCGGCGCTTTCGTTGTGCGGTTGTTCAAGGGTATGGCGACCTCCCGGGGGTTCTGCCAGCAGTATAGCGGCCGGCGGCCCGGTTGCTGGTGCGCGTGCCGGAGACTATCGCTGTGGCGCCGCCGGAAGGGTCTGGTAGAGCGCCTGTACCTCGATGTAGCGAAGGACCGCATCCGGCAGCAGCCAGCGTGGCGACACGCCCGCCGCGAGGTCGGCGCGAATCCGGCTGGAAGAGATGTCGAGGGCCGTGGTCTCGATGCGCATCGCCAGCCCCGCCGCGGCGCCGCGGAGTGCCGTCGGGTCGGCGACCCAGCGCGGATGGACGTGCGCCTCGACAACGGCGGAAGGTCGGGCCGTGGCGCCGCCGCGAGCCATGACCACGACGTGCGCCAGCTCGAACAGTGTTCGCCATTCGTGCCAGGTATCCAGCAAGGCGAACTGGTCGCTGCCGATGAGCACCATGAGCGAGCGGCCGGCGTCCATCGACCCGCGCATCTCGCGCAGCGTATCCACGGTGTAGTTCGGCCCTGCACGCGCCAGCTCGCGCGCGTCGACCGTGATGCGGGCCTGGCCGGACAGGGCGAGCTCGATCATGGCGAGGCGCTCGCCGGGCGTCGCGTGCGGCGGCGTCCGATGCGGCGGCGTGCCGCTCGGCACCAATGCCACGTCCGCGTCCAGCGCCTGCGCGGCCTCGATAGCCATGCGCAGGTGGCCGTGATGCACCGGATCGAAGCTGCCGCCGAGCAGGGCCATTGGAGACGGCGTCACGCGGCGGCCATCGCGAGCACCGGAGCGGAGGCGGGCACGCAGGTGCGCACCAGCCAGCGTTCGAGCTCGCGCCAGTGGTTGCCTTCGCCACGACCCTTCGCGATCGCGTCGATGCGCCCGAGTTCAGCGAGCCGCGCCTCCCAGAAGTCGGCATTGCCGCGCGACAGCGCGGCGCGGAAGCCCGCCTCGCGGCCTTGCCACAGGCGCTCCGCGCGCAGCGCCGTGGCGACGGGCTTGCCCGCATCGACCGCCTGCGCCACCTGCAGCAGGGTGCCAAATTGATACACGAGCCCGCCCGTCAACTCGGCGGCGTGCTGGCCCTCGGACGCCAGGCCCGCGAGCATGCGCAGCGCCCGCACGCCGTCGCCGGCGAGCGCTGCGTCGGCGAGTCCAAACACCTCGAATCGTGCATGGTCGGCGACCAGGGCATCCAGGGTCGCGGCATCGATGCGCAGTATCCCGGGGTTCGGTTCGCCCAGGCGCGCGGCGCGTTCCGCGGCGAGCAGCGCGAGCTTCGAGACTTCCTGCGCTGCCGCGAGCAGGTTGCCCTCGATCCGCGCGACGAGCATCTGGCATGCATCGAAGTCGAGGCGCAGCTTGTGCTGCGCCGCACGCTCGCGCACCCACGCCGGCAGTTGCGCGACGCCGAGCGGCCACAGCGGCAGCACCACGCCGATGCGTTCGATTGCCGCAACCCAGGCGCCCTCGTGCTTGCGGCTCCACTCGGTGGTCGAGATCAGCAGAAGCGTGTCGGGCGGCGGACTTGCGCACCATTCGAGGATCGCCGCGGCGCCTTCCTTGCCCGGCTTGCCGGTCGGCAACCGCAGTTCGACGATGCGGCGCTGCGCGAACAACGAAAGGCTGGCGCCGTGCCGTGCGAGTTCGTTCCAGTCGAAACCGGTCGCCGAAGCGTCGAGGATCTCGCGTTCGTCGAATCCCAGTTCGCGGGCACGGGCACGAACCGCATCCGTGGCCTCGATCGCGAACAGGGGTTCGGCGCCGGCAATGAGATAGACAGGCGCGAGTGCGGCGCGGGCCAGGTGCGCGGACAACTGCTCAAGCCGCATCGCCATGCAAACGGCTAC
>JBBRIE010000231.1:0-4677 GCA_038221545.1 Lysobacterales bacterium | reverse complement strand
TGGCATCCATGCTTCCGTCGACCCTCCACAGGGCTGCACGCCTGCCGGAAGTCCCAACCATTGCTGCGAGGACTTGACCCATGAAACTTTACTACTCCCCCGGCGCCTGTTCGCTCGCGTCCCACATCGTGGCCCGCGAGGAACACCGTATGCGCGATGTCGGGGCTCACCTGCGTGCCGGTGATCGCGACGCGAAGGGGCTGCGCCACCTTGCCCATGCCGAGCCCGAGCGCGGTGGCGGTATCGTGCAGGGCGGCCGAGATGTCCTCGACGCACCACGTTCCCACCGACGCCAGTCGCTCCCTTGCATCGGCCAGGGGCGCGAGCGCGTCCCGCGTCAGGTGCTTGCGCACGGCGACCTCGTCGTACTCGGTCAGCGGGCGATACCAGATCGCCGCCCGTTCGGCCATTTCCTTCAGCGTATGTACGCGGTCGCGCAGCGCGACGACGACGTCCGCCGGCGCGGGGCCGCGCTCGAGGTCGAATCCCGCCCGATCCAGGTGCCAGGCGAGATGGCGCGCCACGTCGGCCGGATCGTCCTGCTTGAGGTACTGCTGGTTTAGCCAGCCGAGCTTGACCAGGTCGAAGCGCGACGCCGACTGGTTGACGTCCTCGATGCGGAACAGTTCGACCATCTGATCGATGGAAAAGATTTCCTGGTCGCCATGCGACCAGCCGAGGCGCACCAGGTAGTTCAGCACCGCGTGCGGCAGGTAGCCGTCGTCGCGGTACTGCATGACGCTGACCGCGCCATGCCGCTTCGACAGCTTGGTGCCGTCGGCGCCCAGGATCATCGGCAGGTGCGCGAAAGCCGGCGGCTCCACGCCAAGCGCGGCGTAGAGGTTGACCTGCCGCGGCGTATTGTTGACGTGGTCGTCGCCGCGCACCACGTCGGTGATGGCCATGTCGATGTCATCGATAACCACGGCGAAGTTGTAGGTCGGGAAGCCGTCGGAACGGATCAGCACCAGGTCGTCCAGTTCGGCGTTGCTCCATTCGATGCGGCCCTTGACCTTGTCGTCGAACACGACCACACCGTCGGCGGGATTCCTGAACCGGATGACGCGATCGGGATCATCCCGCGCGGGCAGGCCCAGATCGCGCGCGCGGCCGTCATAGCGCGGCTTGGCGCCGGCTGCGATCGCGCGTTCGCGCATCGCGTCGATCTCCTCGCGGGTGTCGTATGCGTAGTACGCGTGGCCGGCTGCGACCATCTCCCCGGCCACCTGGCGGTAGCGTTCGACGCGGTCGGTCTGATAGATCGGCCCCTCGTCCGCGGTGAGGCCGAGCCATGCCATGCCGTCGAGGATCGCCTGCACCGCGGCATCGGTACTGCGCTCCCGATCGGTGTCTTCCACCCGCAGGATGAACGTCCCTCCGCGGCGGCGCGCTTCCAGCCAGCAATAGAGCGCGGTACGCGCGCCGCCAATGTGCAGGTATCCGGTGGGGCTCGGAGCAAATCGGGTGCGGCAGGTCATGGCGGCGGAAAACTGGCGAACAGCCGCACATTGTAGCCCGCGCCCGTGTCGCGACCGGGACGTGGATCACCCGCGCCCTGCCCGCACCACCCCTGTCACGGCCACCCGCTAACATCGCGATTCCGCTCCGCGTGCACGCCGTCGTGGACGCGATCACCCACCGGATCTCCCTGCATGACGCGTTTGCGCCTGGTTGTTTCGCTGCCGTTGATCCTCGCCCTGGTGCTCGCGTCCGGTTGCGGCGCGGAGCCGCGCTCCCCGGCCGCAGCGCCGCGCGCCTCTCTGCCACCCGCCGGCGCAGGCAGCACGGCCGAACTCGTGCTGCTCGAAACCACCGACCTCCACAGCCATGTGCTGAGCTACGACTACGATCGTCTCGAAGCCGATCCCACCTACGGATTCGAACGCGTCGCGACGCTGATCCGCGCCGCGCGCTCCGAGTTTTCCAATACGCTGCTGTTCGATGCCGGCGACACGATCCAGGGCACCGCGCTCGCGGACTACCAGGCGCTGGTCGATCCGCTCGAATGCGGCGAGAGCCAGGCCATGTTCGAGGCGATGGACGCACTCGACTACGACGTGGCGGCGATCGGCAACCATGAATTCAACTACGGGCTGGAATACCTGAGCCGCGTCAGCGGTGTCCCCATCGAGGTCGAGGGCGTGTCGGCACCGAAGTGCTCCGGTGGACCCGATTTCCCGCTCGTGCTCAGCAACGTGGTCTCGAGTCGCGACGGCGAGCCCCTGTTCCCGCCGTTCGTCATCCTGGAACGCACGGTGCGCGGGCACGACGCGCGCGGGAACGAGATCGAGGCCCCGCTGCGCATCGCCGTCATGGGGTTCGCCCCGCCGGGCATCATGCAATGGGACAAGCGCCACCTCGAGGGGCGCGCGCGCACCGAGGGCGTCATCGAAGCGGCCCGCCGCCACCTGCCCGCGGTCATGCGCGAGCATCCGGACGTGGTGCTGGCGCTCTCGCACGGCGGCATCGACGCCCGCGAATACCACCCCGGCATGGAGAACGCGGGTTGGCACCTCGCGGCACTGCCCGAGATCGATGCGGTGCTGCTCGGCCACTCGCACGCCGCGTTCCCGGATCCGGGCAACGCGCGCTCGATGTACCGGGGACTGCCGGAAGTCGACGTCGAACGTGGACTGTTGCGCGGCAAGCCCGCGGTCATGGCGGGCTTCTGGGGCAAGAGCCTCGGCGTCATGCGCCTGCCGCTGCGCCACGACGGCGCGCGCTGGCGCGTCGTGCGCGAAGAAGGGCGCAGCGAACTGCGTCCGGTGGCGCCGAAGGAAGGTACGCCCGTCGCGGTGGACCCTGCGATCGCCCCGCTGGTGGCGGATGTGCACGAGCAAACGCTCGCTTATCTGTCGACACCGATCGGCCGCAGCGATTTCACGATGTCGAGCCTGTTCGTGCCGCTCGGCGACGTCAGCTCGCTGCAACTCGTCAATGCCGCGCAGAAGGACTACGTAAAGCGCTTCCTGCGCGAGAATCACCCCGAACTGGCGGAGTTGCCCTTGCTGTCCGCGGCGGCTCCGTTCAAGACCGGCTTCGGTGGCCCCAGCGACTACACGATGGTTCCGGCGGGCGCGCTGTCGATCCGCAACGCGTCCGACCTGTATCTCTACCCGAACAACATCGCCGCCGTTGAAGTCGATGGCGCGGCGCTCAAGTCCTGGCTCGAACGGTCTGCCGAGCGGTTCAACCGTATCGACCCGGCCCAGGCGCAGCCGCAGGAACTGCTCGATCCGAAGTTCGTCGGCTACAACTTCGACGTGCTGCAGGGCGGTATCGACTACGTGGTCGACGTGACGCGGCCGCGCGGCGAGCGCATCGTCGAGTTGCGATACGCAGGCAAGCCGGTGTCGCCGGCCGACCGATTCATCGTCGCCACCAACAACCATCGTGCCTCCAGCCGATACTTCGGCGGGGAGGACGGCAGCCGGGTGGTGTTCACGGCACCCGATACCAACCGCGACGAACTCATCGCCTACATGCGCGCGCACCCGGACATCCGCCGCGACACTTCTGCGGGCGCTCGCAGCTGGCGGTTCGCGCGGGTGAAGACGCGCGGCCCCGTCACGTTCACCCTGCCACCCGGACAAGCCGGGCTCGCGCGCGATGCCGGCCTCGAGGGCATCCGCGAGGACGCGCCACTTGCGGGCGGGCTTGCGCGCTACACGATCGACTTGTCGGCCGCGCATTGAGCGAGGCAGTCGCAGCGCCCGCGGCGCCCCGCAGCAACGCGGACAGCACCGCGGCAACGCTGCGGCTGCTGTGGCCTTACGTCTGGAAGCACCGGCTGCGCGTGTCGCTGGCACTCGTGCTGCTCGTCGTCGCCAAGGTCTCCACGCTCGGCGTGCCGCTGGTCCTCAAGCGCCTGGTCGACACGCTCGACCTGCCGCCAACGCCCCTGGTCGTGATCGGCCTGCTGGTGCTCGCCTACGGTGCGCTGCGGCTGGTCGGCGCGTTGTTCCAGGAGTTGCGCCAGGTGGTGTTCGCGCGCGTCATGGCGCGGACCTCGCGCGAGGTCACGCTGCAGGTATTCGAGCACCTGCATTCGCTGAGCCTGCGATTCCACCTCGACCGCAAGACCGGCGCCGTGTCGCGCGACCTGGGCCGTGGCATGACTTCCGTCGCCGACCTGCTCGACTGGACGATCTACACGATCGTGCCGACAATCCTCGAAGTGTTGCTGGTGACCGCGTACCTGGTGATCGCCTACGACTGGGGCTTCGCCGTCATCACCCTGTCCGCGCTTGCCGCCTATATCGCCTTCACCGTGGTGGTGACGGAGTGGCGGCTGCGCTACTACAAGGCGGCCAACGAGGCCGACACGCAGGCCAACGCGCGCGCGGTCGACTCGCTGCTCAACTACGAGACGGTCAAGTACTTCAACAACGAGCGCTTCGAGCTCGGTCGCTACGACCGCAGCCTGGTCGACCTTGAGAACGCCACGGTCAAGAGCATGAAGACGCTCGCCGTGCTCAACGTCGGCCAGTCGGGCATCGTGGCGATCGGCCTCACGCTGCTGCTGTGGCGCGCGGCGCAGGGCGTGGCCTCGGGCGCGCTGACGCTCGGCGACCTGGTGCTGGTCAACGCCTTCCTGATCCAGCTGGCCGCCCCGCTCAACTACCTCGGCATGATGTACCGGGAAGTGAAGCAGGCGCTCACCAACATCGAGCGCAT
>JBBRIE010000230.1:0-4685 GCA_038221545.1 Lysobacterales bacterium | reverse complement strand
GCCCTCGGTAGTGATCATGAGACCCGCGATCGACGCTGCGTTCTGCAGCGCGTAGCGCGTGACCTTGGTCGGATCGAGGATGCCCATCGCGATCATGTCGCCGAACTCGCCGGTCGCGGCGTTGTAGCCGAAGTTGCCGGTGCCCTCGCGGACCTTGTTCAGCACCACCGACGGCTCTTCGCCGGCGTTGGCCACGATCTCGCGCAGCGGCGCTTCCATCGCGCGACGCGCGATGACGATGCCGTGGTTCTGGTCTTCGTTGGCGCCCTTGAGATCCTTGACCGCCGCCATCGCGCGGATGAGCGCAACGCCGCCGCCCGGAACCACGCCTTCTTCAACGGCCGCACGCGTGGCGTGCAGGGCGTCTTCGACGCGCGCCTTCTTTTCCTTCATCTCGATCTCGGTGGCTGCGCCGACCTTGATCACCGCAACGCCGCCTGCCAGCTTGGCCACGCGCTCCTGCAGCTTCTCGCGGTCGTAGTCCGAGGTGGTGTCCTCGATCTGCGCCTTGATCTGCTTGATGCGGCCTTCGATGCTGGTCTTCTCGCCGTTGCCGTCGATGATCGTCGTGTTCTCTTTGGTGATCACGACCTTGCGCGCCTGACCCAGATCCTTGAGCGTCGCCTTCTCGAGCTGCAGGCCGACCTCTTCCGAGATCACGGTGCCGCCGGTGAGGAGCGCCATGTCCTCGAGCATCGCCTTGCGACGATCACCGAAGCCCGGCGCCTTGACGGCGCAGACCTTGACGATGCCGCGGATGGTGTTGACCACCAGCGTCGCGAGCGCCTCGCCCTCGACTTCCTCGGCCACGATCAGGAGCGGCTTGCCGGACTTGGCGACGCCCTCGAGCACGGGCAACAACTCGCGCACGTTGGAGATCTTCTTGTCGTGCAAGAGGATGAACGGGCTGTCGAGCTCGACGCTCATGCTCTGCTGGTTGTTGATGAAGTACGGCGACAGGTAGCCGCGGTCGAACTGCATGCCCTCGACGGTATCGAGCGAGTTGTCCAGGCCCGAGCCTTCTTCGACGGTGATGACGCCTTCCTTGCCGACCTTGCGCATCGCCTCGGCGATGATCTGGCCGATCGACTCGTCCGAGTTCGCGGAGATCGTACCGACCTGCGCGATGGCCTTGTCGTCCGCCGTCGGCTTGGAGAGCTTCTTAAGCTCTTCGACCGCCGCGATCACGGCCTTGTCGAGGCCGCGCTTGATGTCCATCGGGTTCATGCCGGCGGAGACCGCCTTCATGCCGTCGCGGATCATCGCCTGCGCGAGCACGGTGGCGGTGGTGGTGCCGTCACCGGCGACGTCGGACGTCTTCGAGGCGACTTCCTTCACCATCTGCGCGCCCATGTTCTCGAACTTGTCCGAGAGCTCGATTTCCTTCGCGACGGACACGCCGTCCTTGGTGATGGTCGGGGCGCCGTAGCTCTTCTCGAGCACGACGTTGCGGCCCTTCGGGCCGAGCGTCACCTTGACCGCATTGGCCAGGGTATTGACGCCTTTGAGGATGCGCGAACGCGCGTCTTCACCGAAACGAACTTCTTTAGCTGCCATGTGTGCGATTTCCTGGAGTTATTTGGGAATTCTGGAGACTGGTGGGGCGGCTTGTGCCGCTACGCGCTGGACATGACGCAGACTGGGCGCTGCGTCCGGCCCGCCGCCTGCATGCGGCGGGCGTTCGGTGGGTTCGCGCCAATGGCGCGAAAAATCCCCACCTCAGCCGATCACGGCAAAGATGTCGTCTTCGCGAACCACCAGGTAATCGGTGCCGTCTACCTTGACCTCGGTGCCCGAGTACTTGCCGAACAGGACCTTGTCGCCGGCCTTGACCTTGAGTGCGCGCACGGTGCCGTTGTCGAGCGGCTTGCCCTCGCCCACCGCGACGATCTCGCCCTTGATGGGCTTCTCGGTGGCGGAGTCGGGGATCACGATGCCACCGGCGGACATCTTCTCTTCTTCCATGCGCTTGATGATCACGCGGTCGTGCAACGGTTTCATGTTCATGGGCAAACCTCTGTCAGGTGAAAGTGGAAGGACTGCAGTTGGACTCGTGGCCCGCGCCGGTGCCTGTTCTTGGCAGTCTCATGACACGAGTGCCAGCGCCGGGCCGCAAAAAAACGCCCGAATCCCGAGCGATCCCCACCAGATGGGGGGCGGCGCGCGCGTTTCAAGCGTCGACTGTCGTGCAGCGCGTATTCTGACCGGCGTGGCAGCGGCGTTCAAGCCTTGTGTCGGGCCGGCGTCCCGCGCCCAGCCGCGCGCAGGATTCATCCCAAAGACGGGTGAGGTGCGGTTGTGCGTGCCGCCTTGCCCCTCATCCGTCGTTGCGCGCCACCTTCTCCCCGTGCCACGGGGAGAAGGAAGGTGAATTCGCGGCGGCATGGCAGGGGCGCATCGTCTGCGCGACTCGCGGCGCGGCGCTGGGCAGTGTCTAACCCGGCATAGCTCGGGTGATCGGCTATTTCCTGCCGAGGCCGAGGCGCGAAAGCAGCCCGCCGCGTTTCAGGCGCGCGAACGAAAAGAGCTCGCGCAATGGGTGCGCACGGCGTTCGATGTTCGCCCGCAGCAGGCCTGCCCCGAGCGCGCTGTAGGTGATGCCGTTGCCGCCGTAGGCCATGGCGAAGTGGACGCGCGGGCCGTGCTGCTCGTGCGGTCCGAAGAACGGCAGCCCGTCTTCGGTTTCCGCGAAGGTTCCGGCCCACGCGAAGACCGGCTCCATCGGCAGGTCTGGAAGCAGCTCGCGCACTCGCCTGGCCAGTTTTTCCGACTTGCGCCCGACCTGCGCGTCGCGCTTCGCCGGGATGTCGATGGAATCGTCCTCGCCTCCCACGAGCAGGCGTCCGTCACCGGTCGCGCGGAAATAGAGATACGGGCGCGCAGACTCCCACACCATGGTGTCGGCGAATACGCCGAGCGCAGGGGACTCGATGGGATCGGAGATGCAGGCGTAGCTGCTGCGGTTCTTCGCGACGCCCTGGTCGAGCCACTTCTGCGTCTCGTAACCGCCCGCCAGCACGACGTGCTTCGCACGCACCACGCAGTCGGCGTCCGTAGTGAGCTTGACGCCGCGGGTGCCGGGCTCCATGCGCACGACGCGCGTGCGATCGAACACCTGCCCGTCCTGCTTCACCAGCCTCGCGAACAGCTTCGACGCGAGGCGATAGGGATCCACCCGCGCCGCCTGCCGGCTGAGGATGGCCGCCGGCGCGTCGATGCCGAAGCGCGATGCGATCGCGGCCTGCTCCAGCCACTCGACTTCGAATCCGTGCTTGTGGCGCAGCGCATATTCCTCGCGCATGTCTTCCACGTGGCCCTGCTTGCTCGCGAAGTAGAGGCTGCGCATGGGCGCGAAGTCGACGTCGCGAACTGTCTTCGACACGGCCGCGATCATCGGGATCGCGCTGGCGCAGGCCTGGTAGGCGAGCACCGCGTCGGCCTCGCCGTAGCGCGCAGCCAGGTCGACCATGTGTTCGTCGATCTCGTACTGCAGGAGTGCGGTGCTGGCGGACGTGCTGCCCCAGCCGACATCGCGCTGCTCGAGCACGCACACCGAGTGGCCGTGCCGCCCGAGTTCGTGCGCGATCAGCGCGCCGGTGATGCCGCCGCCGACGATCGCCACGTCGCACGCGTGGTCGCGCGCGAGCGGCGGGAACGCGTGCAGCAGTCCGTTCTTGACCGACCAGAAGGGATATCCGCTTTTCAGGTCCAAATGGACGTGCTCATCGCGCGAACCAGAGCGCGAGCGCGGCGACGAGCAGGGCCGTTTCCAGCAACGCGACGGCCTTGACCATGCCGCCTACCGGCGCGAAGCGGACGACCGTGACCCAGCGGTAGGCCACGATCGGCACGTACAGGCCGACCGCGATGAACAGGGCGAGCGCCTCGGGCGCCCGGTGCGCTGCAAGCGTCGCGAACATCACCGCGAGGCCCCACTGAAGCCCCCCGTACACCGTGAGGTACTCGGAGTTGCCGGCGTTGCTGCGCGTCAGGTAACCGAGGGAACGGGCCGTCCGCTCGCGCGCGAACGTGCACCACACGGCGAACAGCGCGTACAGCGCGGCATTCGTCCAGAGATAGGCATTCGTCAGGCTCATCGGCTCGTTGCCCCTGTTGTTGGATCGCGCCGCAGCTTGCAGGCGGGCGCCTCGACGAAATGTGATGAACGACGCGGCCGGGCCGCGCCGGTCTCGCAGCGGAGGCAAGCGTCCCGTTGCGATTTCCAATCGCAACCTTGCACAGCCGGACGCGCGCAGGCCGACGGCCACGGCCGGACGTCGTAGCATGCGCTGCTACCGCAACGTGGGGTCGCGACGCGTGACTGCCTTGCTGTGCCTGACGACGTGCCCGGATCGCGACAGCGCGAACAGGATCGCGCGCGCGCTGGTCGACGAGCGCCTGGCGGCGTGCGTCAACATCCTGCCCGCGGTGACTTCGGTCTATCGCTGGCGGGGCGCCTGCGAGCAGGTCGAGGAAATCCAGCTCGTCATCAAGACCACGCATGCTGCGCTGGCCTCCCTCAAGACCCGACTGCCTGCGCTGCATCCCTACGACGTGCCGGAGCTGGTCGCGATCGAGCTCGTCGATGGCCTGCCCGCATACCTCGGGTGGCTGGAGGAATCCACGGGCGCAGACCCCGGGGAACCGCCCGCATGACCGCGATTCGCCGCGCGACCCTCGCGGAC
>JBBRIE010000229.1:0-4702 GCA_038221545.1 Lysobacterales bacterium | reverse complement strand
TGCGCGAATTGTTCCGGGTCCTTGGCAAGGTCGCACCGACCGAACTCGACGTACTGATCACAGGCGAGACCGGCACGGGCAAGGAACTGGTGGCGCGCGCGCTGCACCGCCATTCGCCGCGTGCGCAGGGTCCGTTCGTGGCGCTCAACACGGCCGCGATCCCCGCCGACCTGCTGGAGTCCGAACTGTTCGGCCACGAGGCCGGCGCGTTTACCGGCGCGGCACGGCGCACCGCTGGCCGCTTCGAACAGGCCGCGGGAGGAACGTTGTTCCTCGACGAGATCGGCGACATGCCGCCCAGCCTGCAGACGCGCCTGCTGCGCGTGCTCGCCGGCGGCGAGTTTTACCGCGTGGGCGGGCGCGAGGTGCTGCGCGCCGACGTGCGCGTGGTCGCGGCGACCCACCAGGACCTCGAGCTCAAGGTCGCGGACGGCAGCTTCCGCGCCGACCTGTTGCATCGACTCGACGTGGTGCGCCTGGCGGTGCCGCCGTTGCGCGATCGCCGCGAGGATGTCGCCTTGCTGGCGAGCGAGTTCCTCGAACATGCCGCACGCGAGCTCAACGTGGACGCCAAGCGCTTTTCGAAGGCCGCCGAGACGGCCCTGGCGCGGCACGCGTGGCCCGGCAACGTGCGCGAGCTGGAAAACCTCTGCCGGCGGCTGGCCGTGCTTGCCCCGGGACTGGAAGTGCTGCCCGGAGACCTGCCGCGCTGGCCGGTCGCAGGCGTGGCGCCGGCCCCGGGCGGGGCTGACGAGGACGGCAACAACTGGCCGCTGGCACTGCGGGTCTGGGCGCTGGATGCGCTGCGCCGCGGTCACCAGCCGCTCTATACGGACGCACGGACCCTGTTCGACCAGGCCCTGCTCGATGCCGCCCTGGAGTTGACCGGGGGCCATCGGCAGGAGGCCGCGAAGCGCCTGGGCCTCGGTCGCAACACCATCACCCGCAAGCTGGGCACCTCCCGGCGGAGGCATCGAGAATGAGTGTCACAGACGTCCACGTCCGGCCGGCCGACGCACGCGACCAGGAGGCGCTCTGCGCGTTCAACGCCGCGATTGCGCTGGAGACCGAAGCCCTGCGCCTTGACCCCGCGACGCTTGCGCGCGGGGTATCCGAAGGTCTGGCAGATCCGCGCCGCGCGCGGTACTTCGTCGCCGAAGTGGACGGGGCGATAGCGGGTTGCCTCATGCTGACCCTGGAATGGAGCGACTGGCGGGCGGGCTACTGGTGGTGGATCCAGAGCGTGTATGTCGACCGTCCATTCCGACGCAGCGGCGTGTATCGGGCCATGCACAGCCACGTCGCGGCGCTGGCGGCGGCGACCGGCGACGTCGTCGGACTGCGGCTGTACGCCGAGCGCCACAACTTGACCGCCCATCGCACCTACCTCGCGCTCGGCATGCGCGATTCGCACTACCAGGTGTTCGAACAGCTGACCTCGGAGCAAGGCGTGACGTAAACGTGACGTGAAAATCGGTGACGCGCTGCACCATTGACGGGTTCAGCGCTTGGACAGCAAGCGGCGAAAGTGCCTATACTGCGGGCATCTATGCGGTTTCGCTGGAGTAACACTTGATGAACAGCGTGTTTCGTTTGATCGCGGGCATCACCGCGTTGCTGAGCCTGGCGCTGGCGTCCGCGCCGAGCCAGGCGATTTCTGTGGTCGGCAGCCTCGGCTGGCAGCCGGTTCCCGCCACGTGCGCCATTGCCACCAACATCGGCTACAACCTCACCGAGCGCAAGTTGCGCTTCCAGTGCGGCCCCTCCTCGGTGCAGTTTTCCTGCACGCCGGCATCGGCGGTGAATTTCAGCGTGCCTAACCAGCGCATCACGGTCGCGTGCGCTTCGAACACCGTCACCGCGCTGGTCTCCACCTGGACGCCGTTCCAGGGCGCGCCGGCGCAGACCTGCGTCATGAACGACTTCGACTACAACACGGTGGAACGCACGGTCAGTTTTGCCTGCACCAACAGTCCATCGGTGCGCCGCACCTGCTACGCGACCACGCTGCCGCCGGCCCCTGACTACATCGCCGGCACCGTCGAGTTCGCCTACTGCCCCGATGCGGCGTTCGAGCTGGTCGGCCACAGCGGATTCGAAGAAGGCGAACTCTGGCGGCCGACCTTCGGGCAGGCGCCGTAAGTCCCGCGTCCCCCGACACCGAAGCTCAACTAAAAAGCCGGACGCGAGTCCGGTTTTTTTGTGCGCGTCCTCCAGCGGTCCACGATCAGCCTTCGACGCAGATCCGGTTGCGCCCCTCGCTCTTGGACCGGTACAGGCCGGCGTTCGCTGCGGCCATGAGCGCCTGCCGCGTCTCGCGCGTGGGCGAGAGTTCGTGGCGCCACTGCTCGCAGCCGACACGACAACCCTGGACGCACGCCTGGCGCAACTGGCGGAGTCGATCCGCGGGGACATCCGGGAACAAGCGGAAGGGGACGACAAGCAGGCTGCTGCGAAGTAGCGCTCTTTCGTCGTTCGTGTCCGCGTCGATCGCCGACGTGAGCGGCCCGCCAGTAGACTTGGCCGACACCGTCCAGCCGATGCCGCCATGAATGCCACCATCGCCCGTCGCGTCGCCGTAATTGGCGGCACCCGCATCCCGTTCTGCCGCAGCAACACCGGCTACGTCGGCCTCGGCAACTTCGATTTGTCGCTGCAGGCGGTCGGCGGCGTGGTCGAGCGCTTTGGACTGAGCGGGGTCGAACTCGGGGAAGTCGCGCTCGGTGCGGTGATCAAGCACAGCTCCGACTGGAACCTCGGGCGCGAGGTCGCGCTGTCCTCCGGACTGTCGCCGCTGACGCCCGGCATCACCATGCAGCGCGCCTGCGGTACCAGCCTCGACACCACGATCCACGTCGCCAACAAGATCGCGCTCGGCCAGATGGACGCCGGCATCGCGGGCGGATCGGATACCACCAGCGACGTGCCGATCGTATATGGCGCGAAACTGCGCCGGCGGGTGCTCGACATGAATCGCGGCAAGTCGTTCGGCCAGCGCCTCGCTGCGTGGCGCGGCTTCGGGCTCGGCGAACTCAAGCCGAGCCTGCCCGGCGTTTCGGAGCCGCGCACCGGCAAGAGCATGGGCGAGCACTGCGAGCAGATGGCGCGGCAGTGGCACATCTCGCGCGAGGACCAGGACATCCTCGCGCTCGCTTCCCACCACAAGGCCGCAGCCGCCTGGCGCGCCGGCTTCTTCGACGACCTCGTGATCCCGCTCCGCGGCGTCGATCGCGACAACAACCTGCGCGCCGACACCACGCTGGAAAAGCTCGCCTCGCTCAAGCCCGCGTTCGACCGGCATTCCGGCCACGGCACGCTCACGGCCGGCAACTCGACGCCGCTCACCGACGGTGCCGCGGCGGTGCTGCTCGCGAGCGACGACTGGGCCGCGGCGCGCGGTTTGCGCGCGCAGGCGTGGATCACCGACGCGCGCGTGGCAGCGGTCGATTTCGTCGGGGGCGAAGGCCTGTTGATGGCGCCAACCGTGGCGGTCGCGCAAATGCTCGCGGCGTCGGGGCTGACGCTGCAGGATTTCGATTTCTACGAGATCCACGAGGCCTTCGCGGCGCAGGTGCTGTGCACGTTGCGCGCGTGGGAGTCGCCCGATTACTGCCGCGACCGGCTGGGCCTGGCGGCCCCGCTCGGCGCGATCGATCCGGCAAAGCTCAACGTCAACGGGTCGAGCCTTGCGGCCGGACACCCGTTCGCGGCGACCGGTGCGCGCATCGTCGCGACGCTCGCCAAGCTGCTCGAACAGAAAGGCGCGGGGCGCGGACTGATCTCGATCTGCACGGCGGGCGGCATGGGGGTCGTGGCCATCCTCGAAAGATGAATTTCCGAGTGTTGTCCATGCTGCGTTACCTGGCGCTGATGCCGGGCTTCGTTGCGCTTGTCATCGCGGTGACCTCCGCGCCATCTCACGGTCCGTTCGCAACCTGGTGCGTCGCATACTGGTGGCAATTGCTTGCCGCGGGCTTTGTAGTCTCCCTCTTGATCCGCATCGCTCTCGTGCTGCGGTCAGCTCTTTCCGCTCCATCGCGGGGTTCTGCCTGACATCTCTGTTGGGCGCAGGGTCGCGCTGCAAGCGTGCGCCCTGTGCGAAGCGAACCCCCAGGGTTGCCTTGGTGCAGCGCAGGGATGCGCGGTCTTAGAGCGAGCTTGCGCCCTTGGAGTGAGCCGAGCATCGGAGCAGGCGACCGGGAATTGATGCGCAGTATGTTTGAGCACAGGGAAGTGCGAGTTCGGCGCATCCCGGTTGGCTGCGAGAAGCGCAGGGCACCGGAATCGCTGATGCGATTCCGGCGAACGGTTAGGCGCGACTCGGTTTTGGGGACTTTTGACGAAACAAAAGTCACTCGCTCGCTGCAGGCGAGTGAAACGCTGTTGATCCTGTTTGTGATCCAGAGCAACAGCTTGCAAGCAGGCATCCCTGCGGCTGGGCGCCCGGCCCGAAACATCCTGTTTCGGGCGTTCGCCGACGCGCGAGCCAGTGGCTCGCGAGCGCGTCGGCTCACCCAAATCTGAAGATGCCAGAAGTGCCGGTACGCGAAGAGTAGCCGTCGCGGTCGCGGCGGCGGCGCATACGTTCCTGGAGCTCCTGGCGGCGGCCCTCAAGCCAGTCGGCGCGGCCGAGTGTGTCGGGATCCATGCCGCGTCCCTGAGCCTCGTGCTTGCGGAAGTCGTTGAAATCCTCGTACGCCTC
>JBBRIE010000228.1:0-4703 GCA_038221545.1 Lysobacterales bacterium | reverse complement strand
GATTCGGTCGAGGAACCAGCGATCATGGGAGATCACCATCACGCAGCCCGGGAACTCGAGCAGTGCGTCCTCAAGCGCGCGCAGCGTTTCCACGTCGAGGTCGTTGGAAGGTTCGTCGAGCAGCAGCACGTTGCCGCCCTGCAGCAGCGTCTTGGCAAGGTGCAGGCGGCCGCGTTCGCCGCCCGACAGGGTGCCGACGAGCTTCTGCTGGTCCTGGCCCTTGAAGTTGAAGCGCCCGAGATACGCGCGCGACTGGATCTCGATCCCGTTGATGTTGAGGATGTCGAGCCCGCCCGAGACTTCCTTGAACACGTTGTGGTTGCCGGTGAGGGCATCCCGGCTCTGGTCGACGTAGGCGAGCTTGACCGTCTGGCCAATCGCGACTTCGCCGGAATCCGGCTTCTCCTTGCCGATCACCATCTTGAACAGGGTCGACTTGCCCGCGCCGTTCGGCCCGATGATGCCCACGATCGCGCCCGGCGGCACGGTGAAGCTGAGGTCGTCGATCAGCAGGCGGTCGCCGAAGCTCTTGCTGACGCCCTTGAACTCGATCACGCGATCGCCAAGGCGTTCGCCTGGCGGGATGAAGATCTCGTTGGTCTCGTTGCGCCGCTGGTACTCGACCGAGTTCAGCTCCTCGAAGCGGGCGAGCCGCGCCTTGCCCTTCGAGCGGCCGCCCTTCGCGTTGCTGCGGACCCACTCGAGCTCGCGCGCAAGTGCGCGCAGCCGGCCCTTCTCCTGCGATTCCTCCTGCTTGAGCCGGTCGGTCTTCTGCTCGAGCCAGGAGGTGTAGTTGCCCTTCCACGGGATGCCGCGGCCGCGATCGAGCTCGAGGATCCACTCCGCAGCGTTCTCGAGGAAGTAGCGATCATGGGTGACCGCGACGACGGTGCCGGGGAAACGCGCGAGGAACTGCTCGAGCCATTCCACTGATTCCGCATCGAGGTGGTTGGTGGGCTCGTCGAGCAGCAGCATGTCGGGCTTGGACAGCAGCAGTCGGCAGAGCGCGACGCGGCGCTTCTCGCCGCCCGACAGCGTGCCGATCTTCGCGTCCCACGCCGGCAGGCGCAGCGCGTCGGCGGCGATGTCGAGCTGCTGCGTCAGCGTGTTGGCGTCGTTCGCGGCGAGGATGCCCTCGAGGCGCTGCTGCTCGGCTGCCAGCTTGTCGAAATCCGCATCGGGTTCGGCGTAGGCCGCGTACACCGCGTCGAGCGCGGATTGAGCGCTGAGCACCTCGCCGACGCCTTCCTCCACGGCCTCGCGCACGGTCATGGTGGGATCGAGCTTTGGTTCCTGTTCGAGGAAGCCGACCTTGATGCCGGCCTGCGGCCGCGATTCGCCGTGGAAGTCCTTGTCGACGCCGGCCATGATGCGCAGCACCGTCGACTTGCCGGCGCCATTCAGCCCGAGCAGGCCGATCTTCGCGCCAGGGAAAAACGACAGGGAAATGTCCTTGATGATCTCGCGCTTCGGCGGCACGATCTTGCTGACGCCGATCATGGTGTAGATGTACTGCATGGGCTTTTCGATTCCGGATGCTGGTTGGGCGGGCTGAATAAAGGCGGCGATCAAGGGCCGGTTCCGCCCCGTCGGGCGCGCCCACGCCCGCAGGCGCTACGGCGCTTGCGCGAGGAAGTCGGCGAAGGCCCGGTGCACGGGGGCGGTATTGTAGAGCCGATCGCGGTTCGCGACGATGCGGCCGCGCAAGTCTTCGCACGCGATGATGGCCAGGGTTCACCGGTGGCACGCTCCTTCCGGGGCAGGGGATAAGATAGGGGACCGTTCCAGGGGCCGAATGGCCGGCCCAGGACGACCCGAACGGAGCGCGCCTGGCCGCGGCGCGATCCGATTTCCGCTGCATCCGCACAGGGAACCCGCATGTTCAAGCAATACTCCGGGCTCGACGTTTTCGACCCCGAACTCCACGCGGCGATCCTCGCCGAGCAACGGCGGCAGGAAGACCACGTCGAGTTGATCGCCTCGGAGAACTACGCGAGTCCCCGGGTGCTCGCGGCGCAAGGCACCGTGCTCACCAACAAGTATGCGGAAGGGTACCCCGGGAAGCGCTACTACGGCGGTTGCGAATTCGTCGATATCGCCGAGCAGCTGGCGATCGACCGGGTGAAGCAGCTCTTCGGCGCCGACTACGCGAATGTGCAGCCGCATTCGGGCTCGCAGGCGAACGCGGCGGTGTACCTCGCCCTGATCAAGCCGGGCGACACCATTCTCGGCATGAGCCTCGCGCACGGCGGCCACCTGACCCACGGCGCCAAGGTCAACTTCTCCGGCAAGCTGTTCAATGCCGTGCAGTACGGCATCGACGTGGCGACCGGACTCATCGACTACGACGAGATCGAGCGGCTCGCCCGCGAGCATCGTCCGAAGATGCTGGTCGGGGGATTCAGCGCGTACTCGCGCGCGATCGACTGGGCGCGGATGGCCGCGATCGCGAAGTCGGTCGACGCGTACTTCTTCGTCGACATGGCCCATGTCGCGGGGCTGGTCGCGGCCGGTGTCTATCCGAATCCGCTGCCGCACGCGGATGTCGTCACCTCGACCACGCACAAGACCCTGCGCGGCCCGCGCGGCGGCGTGATCCTCGCGCGCGCCAACGCCGATATCGAAAAGAAGCTGCAATCCATGGTGTTCCCCGGCACCCAGGGCGGCCCGCTCATGCACGTGATCGCGGCCAAGGCGGTGGCGTTCAAGGAGGCGCTGGAACCGTCGTTCAAGTCCTACCAGGAACAGGTCGTGCGCAACGCGCGGGCAATGGCCGCGACCCTGATGGAGCGCGGCTTGCGCATCGTGTCGGGCGGCACCGACAACCACCTGATGCTGATCGACATGATCGGTCGCGACGTGACCGGCAAGGACGCGGAGGCGGCGCTCGGCCTCGCGCACATCACGGTCAACAAGAACGCCGTGCCGAACGATCCGCGTTCGCCGTTCGTGACGTCCGGACTGCGCATCGGCACACCTGCGGTGACCACGCGCGGCTACGGCGAAGGCGAGTGCCGGGCGCTGGCGGGGTGGCTCGCGGACGTGGTCGACGCACCGGGCGATGACACCGTGATCGCGCGCGTGCGCGACGCGGTCACGGCGCAGTGCCGCGCCTTTCCCGTGTACGCCTGACGGTCGGCGGTCGCAGCCCGGATGCATTGTCCGTTCTGCCAGCACGACGACACTCGCGTGATCGATTCCCGGGTGAGCGAAGACGGCACTTCGATCCGGCGCCGCCGCGAATGCCCGCAATGCGGCGAGCGCTTCAACACCTTCGAGACCGCGGAGATCCGCCTGCCCGCGGTGATCAAGACCGACGACCGGCGCGAGCCCTTCGACGAGCGCAAGCTGCGCACGAGTTTCGAGCGATCGCTGCAGAAGCGGCCGGTCTCGGCGGAACAGGTGGACGTCGCGGTACGCGCGGTGCTGCACGCGGTGCGCATGACGGGCGAACGGGAACTACCGAGCCTGCGCGTCGGCGAGTTCGTGATGCAGCAGCTCAAGGCGCTCGATCAGGTCGCGTACGTGCGCTTCGCGTCCGTGTACCGCCGCTTCGAGGACGTACACGCATTCCGCGAGGAAATCGAGCGACTCGAACGCGATCTGCCGTCACTCGGCAGCATGCAGCTCTCGCTGCTGGCAGAGGAACTCGCGTCGCCCAGGCGTTCCAGGCGCTAGCCTCGATCACCCGCCGCTCGATCGCCCGCCGCTCGATCGCCCGCCGGCCGAAGGCGAGCGCACGGACGAACGATTCAACCCGCGGGCGCATCCGCGATCGCAGGCACGGAAGTCACCGGAACCTCCGTCACCACGACGCCGTCGACGACCGGCAACGTGGGCCCGGGCTTTGCCGACATGCGCACGGTGCGCAACTGGTCTTCGAGTTCGTAGGTCACGTCATAGCCGACCACGTGTTCGCGAGTGGTGGTGTCCGTGACGGTGCGGCAACTGCGCACCGTGTGCGACGTCACCTGGCCGCCGACGTGCCTGCGATCCGCCTGGCGACCCGCGTAGCCGCCCACGAGCGCGCCGCCCACGGTCGCCACGTCGCGTCCGCTGCCGCCGCCGATCTGGTTGCCGACTAGCCCGCCGATCAGGGCGCCCGCCACGGTGCCGCCGACCAGGCCATCGCGTTCGGGTGCCCGGCGCTGGACCACGCGGTCGGAGCAGACCTCGCGCGGCGATTTGAGGGTTTCGGTTTCGGTGACCGGCATCGCCGACATCACCTGCACGAACTCGGGCCCGCGCGTGGCGTTCTGGTATGCGGCGACTGAAACGCCGCCCAGCAGCAACGCGCCCAAGCCGACCGCCAGCAGATTGGTATTCATGCCGCCCTCTCCTGTTGCTTCGCGGCTGAACCGCCGCGATCGACTGCAATTTCAACAGCGCGATACTGAATCGACGCCCTTTGCCGTAGGCTTTGTGTGATGGAATTCTCGGCAATCGACTATCAGCACATGGCGCGCGCGCTCGAACTCGCCGAGCGCGGGGCTTTCACCACGAAACCCAATCCGCAGGTGGGTTGCGTGCTCGCGCACGACGCAGCCATCGTGGGCGAAGGCTGGCACGTGCGCGCCGGCACGCCGCATGCGGAAGCGCTGGCGCTCGAAGCCGCGGGCGCGCGTGCGCGTGGCGCCACGGCGTATGTGACGCTCGAGCCCTGCGCGCATACCGGGCGCACGCCGCCCTGCGCCGAGAGCCTG
>JBBRIE010000227.1:0-4779 GCA_038221545.1 Lysobacterales bacterium | reverse complement strand
CCGCAATCGCAAGGAGACGCTTAAACATGACCGCCAAATCCTTGATCCCCCAAGGTTTCGCGAGTGTATCCCAATTGCCCAAGCGCGCAATACGATGGGCGCGCCGACCCTGTGACCGGCACCACGAATCAGCAGTGCCATGCCCCCCGCTCGCGGGGAGCAAGGTCGTTGCAGGGCCGGCTGCGGGCCGCGGGGGCGAGAGCGGAATGCCGCGAGCCATGCGCCGACGGCGGCGGCGCGCGGGGGTCTCTCCATCCGTTGCTGGGGGTCGCCGCGGGGAACCGGCATTGCCGCAGCGGTACACTTGAGAGTGCGGTGAAGCACCGCATCTGAATGTCACTCCCCGAACGCATCGCCATGGCCCTCCTCACGATCCTCGAATATCCCGATCCGCGCCTGCGCACCAGGGCGCAACCCGTGCCGCAGGTCGACGACGCCCTGCGGCAATTGATCGACGACATGTTCGAGACCATGTACGCCGCGCCCGGCGTTGGGCTCGCGGCCACCCAGGTCGACCGGCATCTGCGCTTCATGGTGATCGATGTGTCCGAGGCGAAGGACGATCCGCGCGTCTTCATCAATCCGGAGATCCTGGCGCGCACCGGCGCCCAGGTGTACCAGGAGGGATGCCTGTCAGTACCGGGCATCTACGCCGACGTGACGCGCGCCGACACGGTGCGCGTGCGCGCCCTTGATCGCCACGGCAATCCGTACGAGCTCGAGTCCGACGGGCTGCTGGCCGTGTGCATCCAGCACGAGATCGACCACCTCGACGGCAAGGTGTTCGTCGACTACCTCTCGCCGCTCAAGCGGGAGATGGTACGGCGCAAACTCGAGAAGCAGCACCGCCAGCGCGCGCAGGACGACGCAAGACCCGCCGCGCGCAGGACCGGTTGAACACGCCGGAGGCCGGTCAGCGCCGGTTGCGCCTCGGCTTCGCCGGCACGCCGGAATTTGCCTTGCCTGCGCTGGAGGCATGCCTGGCCAGCGGCCACCTCGTGATCGGCGTCTGGACCCAGCCGGACCGGCCCGCGGGACGTGGTCGCCACCTCGCTGCAAGCCCGGTCAAGCGGCGCGCACTCGAGGCCGGCGTGCCCGTGTTGCAGCCACGCTCGCTCAAGGGACCCCGCGCGCAGCACGCGATCGATGCGCTCGACCTCGATCTCCTGGTGGTGGTCGCCTATGGCCTGATCCTGCCCCCGGCGGTGCTGGCGTTGCCCCGCCACGGCTGCTGGAACCTGCACGGCTCGCTGCTGCCCCGGTGGCGCGGGGCTGCGCCGATCCAGCGTGCTTTGCTCGCCGGCGACGCCGAAACCGGCGTGTGTCTGATGCAAATGGAAGTCGGACTGGATACGGGCCCGGTGCTGTTGCGCGCCAGCATTCCCATTGGCGACGACGACACCAGCGGCACCCTGCACGACCGGCTCGCCGGATCAGGCGCGGGCTTGCTGACCCGCGGCCTTGACCTGCTTGCGGGCGGCGCGCCGCCGCTCGCGCAAGCGCAGCCCGAAGAGGGCGTCACCTACGCGGCCAAGCTCGAAAAATCGGAAGCGAAGCTCGACCTCTCCCGGCCAGCGGTCGAGCTCGCGCGCGCGGTGCGCGCGCTGCAACCGTGGCCGGTGGCCGAGATCCTGCTGGACGGCGAACGCCTGCGCGTGCATGCCGCGCAGGCGGTGGCGGTGCCCCGGGTGATGGCGCCCGGCACGCGGCTGTCGCTCGGCCCAGCGGGGCTCGACGTTGCAACTGGGGACGGACTCCTGCGCATCTCCCGGCTGCAGCGCGAAGGCGGTCGCGTGATCGGCGCCGCGGACTATGCCAATGCGCATCGCGGCACGGTGCGCGCATGAGCGGCGACGCGCGGGTCCAGGCGGCGCGCGTGCTCAACGCAGTCATCGGGTCCCGCCATCCGCTCGACTTGGCGCTCCCGGTGGCCGACGCGCGCCTGCCGGATCCGCGCGACCGCGCGTTGCTCCGCGCCATCGTGCGCGCCGCACTCCGGCATCGCTTCCGTTACACCGCCGCGCTTGCGACGCTGCTCGACAAACCGTTGCCGCGCGAACACGGCGTCGTCTTCGAACTGATGGTGGCGGGCCTCGCGCAGCTCGACCAGGGCATCACCCCTGTCTACGCAGCAGTCGACGCGACTGTCGAAGCGGTGCGCCTGCTCAAGCGACCCCAGTTTGCGGGCCTCATCAACGCGATCCTGAGGCGCGCGCCGGCAGCGCTCGAGGCGGTCGCCCTTCGCGACGATCCGCAGATCCTCCATGAACATCCTCGCTGGTTGCTGGAGCGCCTACAGCGGGACTGGCCGGAACAGTGGCCGCAAATCGTCGCCGCGAACAACGAGATCGCGGCTACATGGCTGCGCGTGCACACGCCTCGGGCGCGACGCGACCAGTTGCAGGGCTGGCTCGCGGCGCACGATTTCCAGTCGACGCCCTATCCACAGCTGCCCGACGCGTTGGTGTTGGCGGAGTCGGTGCCGATCACCAGCCTGCCCGGCTACGCCGAAGGCGCGTTCGCAGTGCAGGACGGCGCCGCCCAGTTCGCGGTCGACGTCGTGGCGGCACTTGCGGGCCAGCGCGTGCTCGACGCGTGCGCGGCGCCCGGCGGCAAGACGGCGCATCTCGCCGCGCGGACGCCCGGGATCGACCTGCTGGCGCTGGAATCCAACGCCGCGCGCATCCCGAGGCTCCGGGCCAACCTCGCGCGCCTGGGCGTGTCCTGCAACGTCCTCTGCGCCGACGCCACCGCACCCAAGGACTGGTGGGATGGGCGGCTCTTCGATCGCATCCTGATCGACGCTCCCTGTTCCGGAACCGGCGTGATCAGGCGACATCCGGACATCCGCTGGCTGCGCAGGCCGCAGGACGTTATCGCCGCGATCGCCCTGCAGGCGCGACTGCTCGACGCACTGTGGCCCTTGCTCGCCCCCGGTGGCCGGCTAGTCTATGCAACCTGCTCGGTGCTGAGCGATGAAAATGCGCATCAACTCGCGGCGTTTCTCGCGCGCACACCGGATGCCGTCGCGCGCGATGCCGTGCCCGCCGCCTTCGGCATCGCCTCCGGCGTCGGTCGCCAGAACCTGCCGGGCCAGGACGGGATGGATGGATTTTTCTACGCGGTGGTTGAGCGCGCTCGCGGCTAGCGTAATCGCGCTCGGCGCGGCCGCGGGCTGCGCCGACGCAGGCCCGCCGGCGCTGCGGGTGCAGACAGCGAGCGTCGAGCTGGCGACCGAGGCCTCGCTTGTGGTCGACCTCGACTTCACTCCACGACCCGAGGTTCTCGAGGCGCTCGCGCGCGGCGTACCGCTGCGGATCGAGTTCAACCTCGGCGGGCGCGACCGCAACAATCGCGTGTCGTTCGAACGCCACGTGCTGGAGCTCAGCTACCAGCCGCTGGTGCGTCAGTGGCAACTGGCCCGGGGGGGCGAGGGTCTGCCACGCCTGTTTGCCAGCCGCAGCCAGCTGCTTGCCGCGATCGACCAGGTGCGCCTGCCACTGCGCAATGACTGGCGACAGTTGTCGGGGGAACGCGAATACAGCCTGCGGGTGCGGCTACCCCCCTCTTCGCTGCCCGGGCCGCTGCGGCTGCCGGCGTGGTTCTCGCGCACATGGCGCATCGACAGCGGCGAGGTGCTGTGGACATCCGCCGCCTGATCCGACTGCTCTCCGCGTGGGTGCCGGTGCTCGCGCTGTGCGCACTGCTCGCCACCGCGCTGCTGCTCGCCGGCGATGCCGAAACCGATGTCGGCCGGCTCGGTCGCTTCTCGCCGTGGCTGTTCGCGGGCTCGGCGCTTGCCGTGGTGCTGCTGTTCGCGGTCATCGTGCGACGCGTGCTCGCGCTGCGGCGCCAGCTGCGGCAGCGCGAACCCGGCGCGCGCCTGGCCCTGCGGCTGTTGCCGTGGCTGCTGTTGCTGGCCCTGCCGCCGCTGATCCTGGTGTACGGCTTCGCGCTCAAGTTCCTGACCAGCAGCATCGACAGCTGGTTCAACGTGCGCATCGAGCAAGCGCTGGACGATGCGCTCGCGCTCGGCCATTTCGTCATCGACGATGTCGGCGTGCGCGCGCGCCAGCAGACCTCGACGCTCGCGCGGCGACTCGCGCCGCTCGAGGAAGCCGCACTCGACGACGCCCTCGAGGAAGCGCTCGCCGGATCCAGCGCGCTGCAGCTGGCGGTGTTTGCCGCGGACGGCGCGCTGATCGCGGCGGCGAGCAACGATCCGCGCCTGCTGCTGCCGAGCGCGCCTCCGGACGCCGACCTGCTCGCGTTGCGCGATGGCGGCGTGCTGGTGCGGCCGCAACCGTTCGACGACGGCGTGCTGCAGGGCGCGCTGGTGGCGATCGACGAGACGCGCATGCTGCGCGCCCTGTTCCCGCTGCCGGCGACCGCGCAGCCGCTGACCCGCAACATCGAACAGAGCGTGCACGACTACCGCACGCTGGATTTCCTGCGTGGATCTCTCAAGACCACGTTCGTGCTGCTGCTGAGCCTGGTGTTGCTGCTGGCGGTCCTGCTCGCGGTGCTCGCCGCGTTCGCGCTGGCGAAACGCCTGGTGCAGCCCATCGCACGGTTGGCCGTGGTGGCCGATGACATCGCGGCGGGTCGCTTCGGCGAGCAGGTGCACGCGTCCTCCGGCGACGAGATCGGCGCGCTGACCGACGCGTTCAACCGGATGTCGACCCAGCTCGCCGACATGCGCGGGCGCGAGGCCTCGGCGCGCGCGGCCAGCGACGAACAGCGCGCGTGGCTCGCGGCGGTACTTGAGCGACTCACCTC
>JBBRIE010000226.1:0-4782 GCA_038221545.1 Lysobacterales bacterium | reverse complement strand
TACCTCAGCCTTGGCCAGCCCGCGGTGCGCCTCTCCACCGCGTTCGACAGCGTCACGCTGTACGGCGAAGACCCGGCCATCCGCCCTGACATCTTCGGCAAGATCGGCAACTCCGGTGTCAACGTGCCGACGCTCGACGACATGAAGAAGCTCTACTCGGGCTTCGATCTCTGCGCGCCGAGCACGTCGGTGTCGATGACGATCAACGGCCCCGCGCCCATGATCCTCGCCATGTTCATGAACACCGCAATCGACCAGCAGGTCGAGAAGTACCTGCGAAGCGATGACGCGCGCTGGCGCGACGCGAGCAAACGCATCGACGCGATGTTCGAAGGCCGTGCGCGCCCGCACTACGCCGGCATGCTGCCAGACGGCCACGATGGCCTGGGGCTCGGACTGCTCGGCCTCAGCGGCGACCAGGTCGTCGACGCGGATACCTACGAGGGCATCAAGGCGCGCACGCTCGCCACCGTACGCGGCACCGTGCAGGCCGACATCCTGAAAGAGGACCAGGCGCAGAACACCTGCATCTTCAGCACCGAGTTCGCACTGCGCATGATGGGCGACATCCAGCAGTATTTCGTCGACCGCAACGTGCGCAACTTCTACTCGGTGAGCATCAGCGGTTATCACATTGCCGAGGCCGGGGCCAACCCGATCTCGCAGCTGGCGTTCACGCTGAGCAATGGCTTCACGATCGTCGAGTACTACCTCGCGCGCGGCATGCAGATCGACGACTTCGCGCCGAACCTGAGCTTCTTCTTCTCCAACGGCATGGACCCGGAATACACCGTGATCGGCCGCGTGGCGCGGCGCATCTGGTCGCGCGCGATGCGCGAGCGCTACGGCGCGGATGCGCGCAGCCAGATGATGAAGTACCACATCCAGACGAGTGGCCGCTCGCTGCACGCGCAGGAAATCCAGTTCAACGATATCCGCACCACGCTGCAGGCGCTCTACGCATTGTTCGACAACTGCAACTCGCTGCACACCAACGCCTACGACGAGGCGATCACCACGCCGACCGAAGAGAGCGTGCGGCGCGCGGTCGCGATCCAGATGATCATCAACAAGGAACTCGGCCTCAACTTCTGCGAGAACCCGTGGCAGGGCAGCTTTATCGTCGACAAGCTCACCGACATCGTCGAGGAAGCCGTCTACAAGGAATTCGAGGCGATCAGCGAGCGCGGCGGCGTGCTCGGCGCGATGGACACCATGTACCAGCGCGGCAAGATCCAGGAAGAGTCGATGTACTACGTACACAAGAAGCATGACGGCTCGCTGCCGCTGGTCGGCGTCAACACCTTCCTGCCGAAGGAACACGGCGGCGACATCGTCACCGAGATCGAGCTCATCCGCAGCACAGAGTCCGAAAAGAACCAGCAGATCGACAACGTTGCCGCCTACCAGCTCAACCGCAACGCCGCCGCTACCTCAGGCGCCTCGCTTGCTGCAGTTGCTGTTGCAGGAGCGCCCCAAGGCGCGATCGCTTCTTCCGAAGCCTCGGGCTCGCATGGACTCACCTACCTCCAGCAAGCCGCCCGCGACCGTCGCAACGTCTTCGAAGCCCTCATGGAAGCCGTCAAAACCCACAGCCTCGGCCAGATCAGCCACGCCCTCTACGACGTAGGCGGCGAATACCGCCGCAACATGTAGACGCACCCGCCCTTAACACCACGAGGTATTTTCACGAAGTTCGGAAGCGGCCCGATCGTGCGACCTGTCTCGACGAGTGGATCGCGCAAGTCATACGGTCGCGCGCTGGCGCAGACCGACATTCGTCTCGTCGTGATCGGCGGCGTGGCCGCTGTCCATCACCGTCGTGTCCGTGCGACGCAGGACATCGGCCTGGTGGCCAACTTCGATCCGTCAAACATCGCGAGACTGCTCGAAACACTGGCCGCACATCAATTCGTACCCGTAGCCGACGTCGACCCGAGCGGTCTCGGCGATCGCCGCACGCGTGAATTCTGGCTCGTCTGCCGTGATGGAGCAGCGCGAGACGTTGGAAGCCGGTAGGTGGAACCAGAGTGAGAGCGGTGGCAGCGAGACCGCGCGGCTCAGTGTGCCCTGAACTCGCGGCTGAGCTTCATCGTTTCGCTCTCGCCCTGCGGCGTGGTCGCGGTGATTTCGAAGCGCAGGGTCGCAGGAAGCGTGACCTCCATGGTCGCCACGTGATCCACTAGCCCTGCGACGACTTTCCTGTCGAGTTCGAGGACGCGGGTGTAGCCACGCAGGTCGGTCACCACTGCCTGTACGGCGGCCGAAGCCGAATCGATGCTGCCTGGCTCGCCCTGTCTGGGCGAGACGCGCAGCATCACCAGGTCATCGCGCCGCTCTATGCCGTGCTCGGCGGCGACCGTCGCGTGGATCTGCGACGTCTGGATGGCGACGGCGGTGAACGAGACATCGCCTACCTCCGCCTCTACCTGCTGCGCGCTGCCGGGCACCGCCGGTTCGGCCAATGCGGATGCGCTCCGTTCCTCATCGCTGCAGGCGGCAAGGAACACGAGCAGGAACGGCACCAACAGGCGTGGTGCGACGGGCGGACTTGTCGGGCTGGGGTCGAATCGATTGCGCATTCGCGCCTCCCATGGAAGGTGGGGCACCGATCTGCATCAGTGCGTGGGTCGGCGCTGCAGCGCAGTCGGTGTCTCGACCGTGCAGTGCTCGCGCAGATCGTGGCGATTGAAATCTCTGCATACGAGTATGAGAAAAGGCGCGTCAAGCGAATGCGAAGCGGCGCGCAGGAGTGCTTCATGCTGCTCCGTGACTCCGCCGGAGCGGTGTCGGTCGCATTCGATGCGGACTCCGGATCAGCTTTACTACCTCTGTCCCTTTGCTCGTCTTCGTTCGCTTCCAGCACGCGAGCGCCGTCAGCGAACCGACTTCGGCGCCCCTGTCGGGGTTACCCGCCAGACGGTGTTGGACAGGTCGTCGGCGACGATCAGGGCGCCGCGCGGGTCGACGGTGACGCCCACCGGACGGCCGCGGGTCTTGCCGTCGGCGTCCCTGAAGCCGGTGATGAAGTCGACGGGCGCGCCTGCGGGGCGGCCGCCGCGAAACGGCACGAAGACCACCTTGTAGCCGACCGGTACCTCGCGATTCCAGCTGCCGTGTTCGCCGATGAACGCCCCATTGGCGAACTGCGCCCCCATCGTAGTCACCGAGAAGGCTACCCCCAGCGGAGCCACGTGCGACCCAAGGGCGTAGTCGGGGCGAATGGCCGACGCGACCTTTTGCGGGTCCTGCGGACGCACTCGCGGGTCCTCGTTCGACCCCCAGTAGCTGTAGGGCCAGCCGTAGAATCCGCCTTCGCGGACGGAAGTAAGGTAATCGGGGACGAGGTTCGGACCGAGTTCGTCTCGCTCATTGGCCACCGCCCACAGTTGGTCCGTCCCGGGCTGGAAGGCCAGCGCGGTGGGGTTGCGCAGGCCGGTCGCGTAGGGGCGGTGCGCGCCGGTTTCGGCGTCCACCTGCCACACCATGGCCCGGTCGGCTTCGGCGGTCATCCCGCGCTCGGTGATGTTGCTGTTCGAGCCGATGCCGACGTAAAGAAACCGTCCGTCCGGGCTGGCGGTCAGCGCCTTGGTCCAGTGGTGATTGATCTGCGACGGCAGCTTGGTGACCTCGACTGGCGGCCCGCTCGCGCGGGTCTGGCCTGGCTGGTAGTCAAAACGCACCAGCGAATCCTGATTGGCCACGAACAGCCGGTTGCCGATCAGTGCCAGACCGTAGGGCGCGTTGAGGCCTTCGGCGAATGCCGTGCGGACTTCGTAGGTGCCGTCGCTTCTTTCAACACCGACGCGATCTGACTCTCGCTGAACTACGACTTGCGCATGCTCAGGGTGGCGCAAGCTCGGGCGCTTCGCGCAACGAGGCGTAATACAACGACAGGTCGCGGATGTCGCGTTCGTCCAGACGTGAACCGATCGCGGTCATGACGTGCGCGTAATCGGTGCCGCCGCGGTGGTCGTGCTTGAACAGCGTCAGTTGCAAGGCCAGGTAGTCGGCGTACTGGCCCGCCAGTCGCGGATACAGCGGGTTGCGCGCGGCGGCACCCGGGCCGTGGCACGCCACGCACGAGGGGATGCGCCGTTCGGGCGCGCCGTGACGAGCGAGTTGCGCGCCGCGCGCGATCGCCGCGGCCTCTTCGTCGCTGGCCTGCGCGGCCGCGCCCGTGCGCGGTTCGCCGCTGTCGAGCGCGGCGTAGTACTGCGCCATTGCTTGCATGGTGCGCGCGCTCAGGCCGGCCGCGACCGGTTGCATCACGCCACTGTGGCGTTCGCCGCGTGCAAACGCCTGCAGGCTGGCGAGCAGGTAGGACTCGCTCTGTCCGGCCAGGCGTGGGAACGCGCCCGACCCGCGCCCGCTGCCGTCCCTGCCATGGCAGCGCACGCAGTTGGCGAGGATCGGCGGTTGCGGCACCGGCATGATCGGGTCGACGTGGGCAGGATCGAACTGCGCGGCGCGCTCGCCGTAGGCCAGTTGCCGGAACTGCGCGGCATTGAGCTGCGGTAGTCGTCGCAGGAACGCAACCATCGCCCAGACTTCGTCGTCGCGCTGTTGTGCGACCCAGGCCGGCATCGCGGTGTACTTGAGGCCGTGCTTGACGACCCAGAACAATTCGTCCGAGCCCTGTTCCCGGATCACCGGCGGCAGGTACGGCGGCTCGGGCACCATCTGTTGCACGATCAGCGAACGCGGCTGGCCTGGCGCGCCGTGGCACGGCAGGCAGCCGGTGGCGTAATGGCCGGCGCCTTTGAGCACCAGCGCCGGATC
>JBBRIE010000225.1:0-4796 GCA_038221545.1 Lysobacterales bacterium | reverse complement strand
GATCGAACTTCATCCCCGGCTTGCCGGCGCGGAAGACCAGCAGCGTCAACACGGTGCCGATCACCACGTCGACCGCGACCACCAGCAGCAGCAGCCGCTCGCCGCCGGCCGACTTCAGCAACGCTCCCGGATACCAGACGAAGAAGAGCAGCAGGAACAGGCCGATCGCGATCGCGATGCTGATCGACAGGTGGATGCCAGCAGCCTTCCATCGCGACATGTCCGTACTCGTTGCCCAGGCGGTAGCGCAGTATCTTGCAGAAGGCCGCCGCTGCACCGATGACCGCCCGCGTCCGGGATGGGAAAGGCGGGTGCCACGACAACTGCCTGACGACTGCATCGAGTCCTGCGCGACGAACTACCCCACCGCGCGCAGGTTGGCGTAGGCCAGTACCAGGCGCTTGCTGCCGCCGGATTCGAAGTTGACCTGCACGATGGTGTGCGCGCCGCCGCCTTCGTAGGCAACCACGGTGCCCTCGCCGAAGGTGTTGTGGGCGACGCGCTGGCCGAGCTTGAACGCGGGTGCGTCGTCGTCGCGTAGCGACGAACCACGCGCATCGCGCGCGCTGTAGCCGCCGCCGAACGACGACGGTCGCGTCACGTGAATCTTCGGGCGCACCTCTTGCAGCAACTCGCGCGGCAGTTCCGCGAGAAAACGCGAAGGGCGGTTGTAGTTTTCGGTGCCGTGCAGGCGCCGCGATTCGGCGTAGGTCAGCACCAGCCGCTGCTGCGCGCGCGTGATGCCGACGTAGGCAAGCCGCCGTTCCTCTTCCAGCCGCCCGTGTTCGTCGAGCGACTTGTTGCTCGGGAACAGGCCGTCCTCGAGCCCGACCATGAACACCAGCGGGAACTCGAGGCCCTTGGCGGCGTGCAAGGTCATCAGCTGCACGCAGGCCTCGTGCTCGCCACCCTGCGCCTCGCCGGCGTCGAGCGAGGCGTTTGACAGGAACGCGGTGAGCTCGGACAGGCCGGCCTCGATGTCGTCGAGCGAGACCACGAAGCGCGACGCGACGCTCACGAGTTCATCCAGGTTGTCGGCGCGCGAGTTGCCCTCGCCGCGGCTGTCTCGGTCGTGGTGCGCGCGCAGGCCCGAACGCACGATCACGGCTTCGAAGCGCTCGGCGAGAACCTGCTCGGCGCTGTCGCGGTCGAGCTCGTCGACCAGCGCCATGAACGCGCGCAGCGCATTCTTCGCGCGCCCGGCAAGACCATCGGACAGGAGCTCGAGCAGCCCCGCCTGCCATAGCGACACGCGCTCGCCGCGCGCGCGTGCGCGCAACGTTTCCAGCGTGCGATCGCCGATGCCCCGCGGCGGCGTGTTGACCGCGCGCTCGAACGCGGCGTCGTCGTCGCGGCTCGCGACCAGCCGCAAGTACGCAAGCGCGTCCTTGACCTCGGCGCGGTCGAAGAAACGCAGGCCGCCGTACACGCGGTACGGGATGTCCTCCAGCACCAGCTGCTCCTCGAGCACGCGCGATTGCGCGTTGGAGCGATACAGCAGGGCGCAGTCGGAAGGCGAGCCGCCATCGCGCACCCACATGCGGATGCGCTCGGTGATGAAGCGCGCCTCGTCCTGCTCGTTGTACGCCGCGTACACCTCGATCGCCTCGCCAGGTGCGTCGGCGGTCCAGAGCTGCTTGCCGAGCCGTTCCGGGTTGTGCGCGATGATCGCGTTGGCCGCGCCGAGGATGTTCGCGGTCGACCGGTAGTTCTGCTCGAGCTTGAGTGTCTTCGCGGTCGGGAAATCCCGCAGGAAACGTTGCACGTTCTCTACGCGCGCGCCGCGCCAGCCGTAGATCGCCTGGTCGTCGTCGCCCACCACGAACACCTGGCCCGTGTCCCCGGCCAGCTCGCGCACCCACAGGTACTGGATTTCGTTGGTGTCCTGGAATTCGTCGACCAGCAGGTGCGCAAAGCGCTCGCGGTAGTGCTTGAGCAGGGAAGGATCGTTGCGCCAGAGCTCGTATGCGCGCAGCAGCAGCTCCGCAAAATCCACCAGGCCCAGCCGACGACAGCGCGCCTCGTACTCGACGTAGATGTCGCGCTGCGTGCGCGCGAACGGATTATTGCCCGCATCGAGTTTGTCCGGGCGTTTGCCTTCGTCCTTGGCGGCGTTGATGAACCAGCCGGTCTGGCGTGCGGTGTAGCGCGCCTCGTCGAGGTTCATGTCGGCGATCACGCGCTTGAGCAGGCGCGTCTGGTCGTCCTGGTCGAGGATCTGGAACGCCTCGGGCAGGCCCGCCTCGCGCCAGTGCCGGCGCAGCATGCGGTGCGCGATGCCGTGGAACGTGCCGACCGTGAGGCCGCGACCGCCTTCGCGCACCAGAGATTCGGCGCGCCCGCGCATCTCGCCGGCGGCCTTGTTGGTGAAGGTCACGGCGAGCACGCTCCACGGCGCCGCGCGCTCGACCATGGTCAACCAGGCGATGCGGTGCACGAGCACGCGCGTTTTCCCGGAGCCCGCACCGGCGAGCACCAGGTAGTGGCCCGCAGGCGCGCTGACTGCGGCGCGCTGATCGGGATTCAGCACGTCGAGCAGGTGCGAAACATCCATTCCGCAAGTTTACCGGTGCAGCGCTGCAGCGGCCGGTCTGCGCGCACACGGAATTTTCGCGGCGAAGCTGCTGTCGTAGACCGATGAACTGGCAGACCCGGCGGGGTGGCATCGCACCTTGCGTCGCTGCTGCAGGGGCGGTGCGCCTGTGGGTGGCCTTCGGGTGCGTGGTGGCGCTGGTGGCGCCCCTGCAGGCGGCACCGGCGGCATGGACCATGGTCGCGCGCTTCGCGCCGGCGCAACGCACCCTCACGCTGGATGCGTGCGCGCGCGACGCGCACGACACGGTGCGTTTCACGCTGGTCGGCGAGCCAGACCCCACGCGCGGGGCGCCGAACCGCTCGCACGGCACGTTCGAACCGGCCGGCAAGGCGTGGCGCGCGCAGGACTGGCGTGCGGGCGAGTGCGCGACCTTCACGATCGATCTTGCTGCCGCGGCGCGCCTCGGCCGCGGACGCGTGCGTGGTTCCGGCAACGACGCGCTGCTGCTTTCCCCGCAGCATTGGCTCTGGTTGCCGAATACGCGCGGCACGGATGCCACGATTGCATTCGATCTGCCGGAGGGCTTCGGTGTGTCGGTGCCGTGGCGGCGAGTTTCGGATACCGATGGCCGGCCCACGTATGCGCTTGATGCGAATCCACTGGATGGGCCGGCGCTTGCGGCGTTCGGCACGTTCGAGGAACGCCTCTTGCGCAAGCCCGGCGGCGTGCTGCGCGTGGCGGTGCTGGCGCCAAAGGGTTCGGAGCTTTCGCGTCGCATGCATGCATGGATCGAAGGCATTGCTCATGTGGCGCTGACGGCGAACGGCAGGCTGCCGCTGCGCGACGCGCAGATTCTGGTGGTGCCCATCGCGGGCTCGCGTTCGGCGACGCCGTGGGGCGAGGTGCAGCGCGGCGGCGGTAGCGCGTTGCATCTCTATCCCGGCGCCGACGCCAGCGCCGCAACGCTGCGCGCCGACTGGACTGCGACGCATGAAATCGCGCACCTGTTCCACCCGTATCTCGGCACGCGCGGCCGTTGGCTCGGCGAAGGCCTCGCGAGCTATTACCAGAACGTACTGCGCGCTCGCGCGGGGTGGCTGTCGGTCGACGCAGCCGTGGCGAGCCTGCGTGCGGGTTTTGCGCGGGGTCGGCGCGATGCCAACACGGGTACGACGGCCGTCGATGCCTCGCGCCAGATGCACCGCACACACAACTTCATGCAGGTCTACTGGTCGGGCGCGGCGTACTGGCTCACTGTGGATGCGCGCCTGCGCCGCGCGCACGGGTCGAGTCTCGACACCGTGCTTGCGCGCTATTCCGAATGTTGCCTGCGTGGTGGCGATGTTGCGACTTCCGAGCGCTTCATCGGGACGCTCGACCGCCTGAGCGGTACACGCGAGTTCTCTACCGAGTTCGAGCGTGCTTCGCGGGTGACCACGTTTCCCGACGCACGCACACTCGACGCGCTGCTCGATGACCCCGCCTTGCGCGCCGCGATATTCGCGCCGCGTCGGTGATGAGCAGCGCAGCAAGCGCTCCTCAAACTCCAGACCGTCGGCCACTGCAGGAGCGGGCCATGCCGGCGACCACGTCGCGCCACTATTGCGGGCATGGCCCGCTCCTGCAAAAGCCCGCGATCTTCAAGTCGGTTGCGAGACTGCGCTAGACGAAGGTGGGGCGAGAGCTCTACGCGTTCAGGTAGAGCCGAGCCCTTCGACAAGCTCGGGACCGACTTGCTCGGCTGAGCGCTACGCAGGCGGCGATGCGCCCGCACCAGGCGCGGCGCGATGTGCGAGCAGCACCGGCAACACCTTGTCGAAGGGCTCGGGCTTGCCGAGCAGGAAGCCCTGCATTTCGTCGCAATCCTGCGCGCGGAGCCACTCGAACTGCTGCTCCGTTTCCACGCCCTCCGCCACGGTCGTGAGCTTGAGCGAATGCGCGAGGCCGATGATCGCGGTGCAGATCGCGGCGTCGTCCGCATTGACGCCAAGGTCCTGCACGAACGAGCGATCGATCTTGAGTCGCTGGATCGGCAGGCGCTTGAGGTACGCGAGGCTCGAATAGCCCGTGCCGAAATCGTCCACCGACAGCCCGACACCCAGTTCCGCCAGCCGGTTGATGGTTTCGATGGCGCGCTCCGGGCTGCTCATGATCACGCTCTCGGTCAACTCGAGTTCCAGCACGCCGGCCGGCAACGCGAACTCGCGAACCGCCGCGGCGACATCCGAGTACACGTCCTGCCCGAACTGCGCGGCCGACA
>JBBRIE010000224.1:0-4858 GCA_038221545.1 Lysobacterales bacterium | reverse complement strand
TGGCATCCATGCTTCCGTCGACCCTCCACAGGGCTGCACGCCTGCCGGAAGTCCCAACCATTGCTGCGAGGACTTGACCCATGAAACTTTACTACTCCCCCGGCGCCTGTTCGCTCGCGTCCCACATCGTGGCCCGCGAGGCGGGCATCGACCTCGAGCTCGAGAAGGTCGACATGGGCACGAAGAAGACCGCGAGCGGGGAAGACTTCCTGGCACTCAATCCGAAAGGTTACGTGCCGGCCCTCGTGCTCGACGATGGCGAGCTGCTGACCGAAGGCACCGCGATCATGCAATACCTCGCCGATCTCCAGCCGGCCAGCGGTCTTGCGCCGCCCAACGGCACGCTGCCGCGTTATCGCCTGCAGGCAATGCTCGGCTACATCAATTCCGAGATCCACAAGAACTACAGCCCGCTGTTCAACAGGAAGACGAGTCCAGAAGTCCGCGAGGAACGCGTCGAGTGCCTGCGCAAGCGCTACGCGCTGGTCGAGTCGATCCTGGGCAACGGGGAGTGCCTGTTCGGCGATCAGTTCACCGCCGCGGACGCGTACCTGTTCACCGTCACCCAATGGGCGCGCCTGGTCAAGGTCGACCTGTCGGAGTTCCCGAACCTGCTCGCGTTCCAGCAGCGCGTGGCGGCGCGCCCCGCCGTGCAGGCGGCGATGCAGGCCGAAAAGTGATGCGAAGCCTTCGCGCGGCGCCACCGCGCGTCGCCGAACGCATGCACTGTACGATCGGGGCCTGACGTTTGCGGCGGCAGGTATCATCGTTCGCATGAAGAAACCCGGCCCCGCGCCCGCCGTTGCGCTGCCCGCAGACGCGCACCGTCATCCCCATGCGCCCGCGCTTTTCGTGCGCGCGGTCGAGAGGGTGTGCGGCGAGCGTGGACTGCGACTGACCACCGTGCGGCGGCGCGTGCTCGAATTGATCGCGGCGGAGGACAAGCCGGTGAAGGCCTACGATCTCCTCGACAGCCTGCGCAGCGAGCGTCACGGCGCCGCTCCGCCGACGATCTATCGCGCGCTCGACTTCCTCCTGGAGCACGGTTTCATCCACCGGCTGGCATCGATCAACGCGTATACCGGTTGCCACCACCCGGAACACGCCCACGCGGTACCGTTCTTCATCTGCGACAGTTGCGACGCGGCGATCGAGCTGTGCGATGGTGGCGTAGGCGAGCTGCTGGACGCGCAGGCCGCGACCTTTGGTTTCCTCACCCAGTCGCAGAGCCTTGAAGTGCACGGACAATGCGCGCGCTGCCAGCGCACCTGAGCGCAGTTCCTTGAACGCGACGTCCGCGTCGCGTCGTGCGCCGGTGCGCTTGGCTGCGCTGGCGTCGACCTGCGTGGCCCTGTTGCTTGCGTGCGGTGCGCAAGGGTTGCACGCGCAGGATTTTCCACGCGTCGAAGCACCGGAGCCGCGCGTCGAGAAGGCGCCCGCTCGCACCCAGCCGGTGCAGCCCTCGGCAGTCCGGCCGGACTTCGGCAACGTGCAGGGTTCCAGTCGCGGACCCCCGGAGACGGCAGCGAATGGCGCCGTGCGCGTGCAGAAGGCGCGCGGCAAGTCGAAACCCGCTGCATCGGAATTGTCGGCACTTGGCGACGAGTCCTTCATGACGTCGAGTGGCGGCGGCGTGCCGCGGCTGGATGCACGCATCGCGATGGCGCGCGATGCCCGAGCAGCACCCCAGTTGCCTCTGGCGCTGCTCGGGCAGGTGGTGGAGCCAAACCAGCGTGCCGAACTGCAATGGGAGGTTGGCCAGTCCTTCGATGGCGGCAACACCTTCACCCCCGTGAACGTGGTGCATGGGCGTCGCGCGGGGCCGACCCTTTGCCTCACGGCTGCGATCCACGGCGACGAACTCAACGGCATCGAGGTCGTGCGCCGGGTGCTCAACGAGCTCAAGCCGAAAGACCTGCGCGGGACGGTGATCGGCGTTCCGATCGTGAACCTGTTTGGTTTCGCGCGCGGCACCCGCTACCTGCCGGACCGGCGCGACCTCAACCGTTACTTCCCCGGGTCCAGCGGTGGCAGCGCCGCGTCCCGCATCGCGCGCAGGTTCCTCGACCAGGTCGTGCGCCACTGCGATGCGCTGGTGGATTTCCATACCGGATCCTTCGCCCGCTCGAACCTGCCGCAGGTGCGTGCCGACCTGACCGCGGACGGCGTCGTGTCCTTCACGCGCGGATTCGGCGCGATACCGGTCCTGCACAGCCCCGGCGCGCGGGGCATGCTGCGGCGCGCCGCCTCCGACCTCGGCATCGCGGCGGCCACGTTCGAGGTGGGTGCGCCGGGATTGCTCGAACCGGACGAGATCGACAAGGCGGTGCAGTCCATCCATACGTTGATGCACCGGCTTGGCATGACCCGCAGCTACCGCATGTGGTCGGAACCCCAGGCGGTTCTGTACGCGTCGCGCTGGGTGCGTTCCAACGCGGGCGGCATGCTGTTCTCGACGGTGAAACTCGGCGACCGAGTGCGCGAGGGGCAGCGCCTGGGCAAGGTCGTCGATCCGGTCAACAACCGCGAAGTCGAGATCCTGACGCCGCTGCAGGGTCGCGTCATCGGCATCGCATTGAACCAGCTCGTGCTGCCGGGATTCGCCGCGTACCACATCGGCGTGGAGCGCAGCGAACGCTCGGCGGTACAGGAAGCAGCGCAGATGCCCCGCGAGGCGCAGGCAGTCGAGAGCATGGAAGGCGACCAGCTCGGCGAAGGTGAATCCGGCGCGCCGGTGGAGCGTGCCGCAGTCGCCGCCGACAGCGAAGATGAACGCTGACGGCTTAGCCCGCGCGGCCGGCTATTCGAACCCGTCGAGGAACAATCCGTCGGCAGTGGTGTTCACGCCGAAGGCACGCGTCACGCGCGTGGTGTTGCCCTGGTTGTCGCGCACGGCGACGCGTACGTGCGCGTTCGCAGCCTGCACGATCGGCGCGGACAGCGTGATCGCCCACATGCCGTCGCCGGCAGGCTGCGCGAGATCGCGCAACTCGTTGCCGGCCGGCCTTCCGTTGACGACGAGGTCGGCGTTGACCGAGAGGCTCGAAAGGTCGATGCCGGAATTCGCGTCGGCGACGCCGAACCTGATATGCGTGACGGGCTGCGCGAGCGTGCCCGGTCGCGGTGAGCTGACTGTCAGCGTCGGACGCAGGTCGTCCATGTGCCAGCCGAAATCGGGATTGCCGAGATCGATCGGCGCGCCGAGATCGATCCAGCGGGCGAACAGGATCTTCTCGTCCTCGGTCAGCGGCAGCGCGGGCGGCGGCGGCATGATGGTGCCGGTGTAGTTGAGGTCCGCCTGGTCCCGGTTCGCGCCGGGTGGCAACGTCGCGGCATTGCCGGGGGTGCTTTCGGTCGGATGATCCGCGTTGGTCCAGCCGTCCAGGCGCTGGCCGAACAATTTCCACATCAGCAGGCTGCGGCGACTCTGGAACATGCGCACGTAGCGGCTGGCGTTGGTTTGCCGCCACTGCCGGTTCGTGATCACGGGTGCATGGCCGAATTGCGCGTCGGTGTCGGCCGCGAGACGGAAGTAATCGCCGGGCAATCCACCGAAGGTGCCGGTGGCGCTGAGGTCGAGATTGCCGGCCGGTGTCGCGCCCTGGTGGCAGCTCACGCAGGCGCGCTGCAACACGGGGCGGATGTCGCGCAGGAACTCGACGTCCACCACGGCCACGTCCTCGACGCGCAGGCCGGGCACCCCCTGCGGTGTGCGCGTGAGCAGCGGCGTCACGCGGCTGAGGTCGTACACCGGGTGGTCGGGTTGCGCGGCGGCGGTGGACTCGAATGCGAGCGGCAGCTGGCTGTGCGCGTGGCAGCCTCCGCAGTCGGCACGCAGTTCGCCGGGTCGCACCTGGTGCCAGGTCTGCGCGATGTTGAGGGCCATCCCGTTGCGATCCAGCGTCTGGAAGGTGAATGGCGTATCCGCGACGATCTTCGCGAGGAAGCTGGTGTCGGGATTGCCCTCGGCATCGAGCAGCGGTTGCCCTTGCCCGTTGGTCTTGCGCAGCGGAATCTCGCCGAGGATGCGCAGCCGCTCGTTCGCGTGGCTCGTGAACTGCATGCCTTCGTTGGGCCCGTAGCTGCGGTGCGTGTTCGGTTCCATCGCGACGATGCGGACGGCCCAGATGTCGGCATTGGTGTACCGGCCTGCATCCGATCCCTGCGTGAACCAGTTGCTGCTCTGGTCGTTCTCGGAAGTGTTGAATGGGTCGAGTCCGTTGAAGGTATTCGCGAACGGCGGCGCATAACCCGGAAAACTCTCCCGCTTGTAGAAGCTCGAAGTGCCGATCAATCCAAACGGGGTCCCCGCGGGCAGCCTTGCGTCCAGCGTGCCGTCATTCGGCAGCCAGGGCAGATTGGTCGGCTCGGCCACGCCGTGGATGCGCTGGTAGGGGACGACCGCGCGCGGCCACGCTTCGTTGTGGAGCGGGTCGTTCTTGACGGGCACGAGGTTCTGCGGACCGCCGATCACGTTGCCGCCGGGCGCAAGGTAGATGCCGCTGTCGTAGTAGGGCAGCGTCGTCGGTCGGTCGAGATCGTTGGCCGGGCCGGGCGTCCACGCGACCAGCAGGTCGTTGGCGGGCGCGGCCGAAGGATGCGTGAACTTGCCGACGCGAATTCCGCCTGCACCGATCGGCGCGGCTTCGTCGTCGCCATGGGTGAACGGCGTCAGCGAATACAGTCCCCGCGGTGTAAACGGCATGGTGAAGTCGAATCGGAATCCCTGGCCGACCGTTCGCGCGATCAGGGGGTTGTCGGCAGCGAACGCACCGTGGAAGTTCGGCTGCCCCGCCGGCGGGCGCACCGGAAAGCGGTACAGCGCGCCGAATCCGTTGTTGTTGAGGTTGTAGTAGTC
>JBBRIE010000223.1:0-4861 GCA_038221545.1 Lysobacterales bacterium | reverse complement strand
CAGCAACACCGGGCGACGGTAGCGGTTGGCTGCCTTAAGCACCGAGTCGGTGCCGAGGAAGATCGTCTCGATGGTCCGGACGGGCTGTTCCATGATGAGCTTCACCCCGACGGCGGAAGCCAGGTGGAACACACGGTCGACGTCCTTGATCAGTTCGGTGACCAGCGCGTGGTCGAGCACGCTGCCGATCACGAGCCGGAAATCCGGCCGTCCTTCGAGTTGCTCGACGTTGCTGAACGCGCCAGTGGAAAGGTCGTCGATCACAACCACCCGCTCGCCCTTGGCGAGCAGGAATTCGCAGAGGTGCGAACCGATGAAGCCGCAACCGCCGGTCACGAGGTTGGTCTTGGTCATTAACGTGCTCATGCTTGAAAGAAGAAAAAGCGGAGTTGGCGTCAGGTCCGCACAATCCACGAGGACTGCGCGAACCGCGTTGTCGTCACACGAGGGGACGTCGCCGCAACGTCAGCGGGCATCTGCGACTGCCCAGGCCAGCGCAGGGGCGAACAGCGGCGCCAACTTCTCGGAACCATTGACGTTGAGGTGGTGTTCGTCGAAGTAGAGAAGCTCCGTGTCGGGTTGGGGGCTGCATGCCGACCGGTCGCAGAGCACTGTCATCGGTTCCACAATCCACACTGCCTGGGCCTCGTCCGCGATCCCCTTCAGCATGGCGACGGCGCTCGCGTTCGTGGTCTCCGCGTCGCTGCGCGAAACCGTGCAGTCCTCTCGCGCGTGGCGAACGAGGCAAGGGACCACATCATGCGGCTGGGCGGGGACGGGGCCGACGAGGATCACGCGCAGACCGATGCCCTGCGCAGTGTTGACCGCCTGCTGCAGATCGCTTCCGAACTGCAGCCAATCCGCGGGCAACTTCGCGTAGTAGCCCCAGCGTGCCGCGATCACTACCGCTCGCAAGCCCGACGTCCGAAGTTCGCGCAATTCTTCGACCACATCCGCGTTGAAGCGTCGACACCCTGCCGTGCCGGGCGGTTCCGGTTCAGCCCGCTGCTGCGGAAGCAGGTGCGGGGAACAGCCGGCCATCGTCCGCGTCAACATCGCCATGGGATTCTGTTTCGCCACTAACGACAGGCCAGCCGCCAAGTGTTGTGCGTGGGAGTCTCCCCAAACGACCACTGCCGGATTCCGCGGTTGCACGCAGTTGGGCCGCGAGGACAACGAAACGTAAGGTTGGTCCTGCATGCAGTCCATCCCGAACGCAGGGGGAGCCGTCAGTGCTGCCAATCGCGGATCGTCCAGCGCACGTGCGGCTCCCATGGATCGCGCCGCTCTGCCAACGCTACCCGATGCGACTACCAGCACTATGGCCATGCTGGCTCCCACGGTTATCGAACGACGCGTCGTGGCCATGAGCGCATACCCGCCCCGCCGAATCGGATCCTCGACAAAGCGGTAGGTCAGCCATGCGAGAACCACCGAGAGCGCGCACAGTGCGAGTGCTGCCTTCAGGCCCAACTCCTCGAGCGACGCAACGCGGACCAGTGTGAGCAACGGCCAGTGCCAGAGATACAGCGAATACGAGATCAGGCCACCGAGCACCATGACGCGCAGGGACAGCAGGCGCGCGGCGATGCCGGATGCCCGTGCCTCGCAGCCATAGATCAGCAGCGCCGATGCGGCAACGGGCAGCAGCGCAATCCAGCCCGGGAACGGTTGCGCAGGATCGAGAAAGCGGATCGACCCCAGCACGCCTGCCAGTCCGATCAGCGCCATGGCGCCAAGGGCGAGCGGATTGGGCAGCGGTGCGCGCAGCAGGAACACGACCGCGCCACCGGCCGCGAATTCCCAGGCACGCAGAGGCGTGAGGTAAAACGCCATCGCGGGCACCTTCGAGGTGACCGCCACGCACGCGGCAAACGAAACCACGAAGACCGTACCCAGCATCCAGGCTGACGTGCGCGAGGGAGTGCAACGCAGTCGCGTGGCAAGCATGGCCGCGCCCAGTATCAACCACGGCCAAACCAGATAGAACTGCTCCTCCACCGACAGCGACCAGGTGTGCAGCAGCGGTTGCGTGTCGCCCGACGGCTGGAAGTAACCCGTGTTAAGCCAGAAGTACACGTTCGCGGACAGGGCCACCGTCGCGATCATCGACTTGGCGAGCGCCTGCTGTTCCCCGTTGATCGGCGACAGCACGAACATGCCGGCGACCAGCGTGCAGGCGAGCACCACGAACATCGCCGGCGCCAGCCTGCGGATGCGCCGCGCGGCGAAGTTTCGCAACGAGATGTCGCCGGTGGCCTCCACCTCCCGAAGCAGCAGCCCGGTGATGAGATAGCCCGAGATGACGAAGAACACGTCGACGCCCACGAATCCGCCGCTGAAGCCCGGCATGCCGGCGTGGTACAGGACGACCGCGGCCACCGCGATCGCGCGCAGACCATCGATGTGTGGTCTGTAGGGCAACGAAGCGGGTGCGGGCCGCGAGCCTGCACCCATGTCGGCTGGCGGCCGGTACGGCTCGTTCACGTCAACGGGCAGCCTCTGACGTGCCCGGCAGCGCGGCGATAAAGAGCGGAGCCAGCGACTCGGATCCCTTGACGCTCAAATGCTGCATATCGCTGTACAGCACATCCCATGCGGGCTGCGGGCTGCATTCGGCGGCACTGCACATGGATTCGACCGGATCCACCAGACGTGCTCGGCGAGACCGCGAAACCACGCCCTGCAAGGTGGGCAGTTCGAGGCGCCGCGCGGTTTCTTCCTGCGCCCTGCTGACCCCGCATTCCGATCGCGTCGCGCGAATCAGGCACGACAGCAGATTGGAACGGTGATCCGGCACCTGGGCGACCACCAGCACATCGAGACCGAGTGCTTCCGCGGACTCGACAACCCGATCGAGACCCGCGGCAATGAAGCGCCACTCCGCGGGCGATGTGGCGTGGTCGCGCCAGTGCGCGGCCAGCACGAGCGTCCGCAATCCGCTCCGGCGAAGTTCCGGGAGCGTTGCCAGTACCTGACGGTTGAATCGCACGCAGTCGACTTCGTACGGATCGGCGGGTGGCGACGCGGGAGCCCGTACCTGCAGGTGTGCGGGGCATCCGGCCATCGCGCGAAGCATCAGGCCCGTCGATCCGTCCTGCGTGCGGGAAATGGCGGGCACGAAGTGCTCCGCGTGAGAGTCGCCCCACACCAGGACCAACGGCCTCGCGGACACGGGCCATGTGCATTCCGCGGCGGGCAGCAGGCCCTCGAAGGGCGCGAACTGGAGGCAATGCGTGTCGACTGCCTCCATGGCGGTCAAAGGTTGTTCGAACGCGCGGTTGCCGGGGATCCTGGGCCAGACGTGCTTCGCCCAGAGTCCGACCCCACCCGCGACCGCCAGCAGCAGCGCGGAAGCACCTGCCGCCATGGCCATGACGCGCCGCGGCGTCCCCAGCCAGTCGAGCTTGCCGCGTCGAACCGGTTCCTCGATGTAGCGGTACGACAGCCACGCGAGAATCGTGGCCAGCACGCAAAGGGCGGCGATGCCCTCCGCGCCGATCTGCCCGAGCGTTGCCACACGCGCGATTGCCAGCAAAGGCCAGTGCCAGAGATACAGCGAATAGGAAATCACCCCGATGAATACCATCGCGCGCAGCGACAGCAGCCTTGGCACGACGCCGACCGGGTTGGCCTCGCAACCATAAATCAGCAGGGCGGCCGCGAGCACGGGCAGCACGGCGATGCTTCCCGGGAACAGCATGGAGTCCTTCAGGAACGCCACCGCGCCCAGCACGCCTGCCAATCCGATGAGGGCGAGTGCATTCGCAACAAGGGGTCGCGGCAAGGGATTGCGCAAGAGGAACATCACCGCTCCCCCCGCGGCAAACTCCCATGCGCGGAAGGGTGTCAGGTAGAACGCTGCCGCGATGCGCATTGGCGTCACCAGAACGCAGGCCAGCAGACTTGCCAGGAACACGACTGCGATCATCAGCGCGATCGTCCGCGCCGCCGTACTGTGCAGTCGCGGTGCGAGGGCCGCTGCACCGAGAATCAGCCACGGCCACGCCAGGTAGAACTGTTCCTCGACCGACAACGACCACAGGTGCAGCAGCGGCTGCGATTCGGCCGCAGCCTGGAAATAGCCGGAGTGCTGCCAGAAGTACACATTGGCCACCAGGCCGAGCGTCGCGATGGCTGATTTGGCGAGACCCTGCTGCTCGCCATTGATCGGCGACAGCACCACCATTCCTGCCACGAGCGTTGCCAGCAGGACGACGAACAGCGCCGGTGCCAGCCTGCGGATGCGGCGCATGGCGAAGCGCCGCAGCGAGATGTCGCCACTCGCTTCCAGTTCCCGAACCAGCAGCGCCGTGATCAGGTAACCCGAGATCACGAAGAACACATCGACGCCGACGAAGCCGCCGCTGATGCCCGGAACGCCCGCGTGATACAGCACGACCGACAACACGGCGATCGCACGTAGTCCGTCCAGATGCGGGCGATAGGGCAGCGATGGTGTGGATCGCGTCACCCATGCGCCTCCGCCTGCGAGGTGGGGCGCCTGCCGATGACGCGGGCGGGCACGCCGGCGACGATGGTGTCGCGATCGACATCACGCGTCACGACCGCGCCCGCCGCGACGATGGCGCCGTCGCCGATTTCCACGCCCGGCAGGACGATGACGCGCGCACCCAGCCAGACATCATTGCCAACCCGCACGGGTCCGGATGTGCATGGCTGTTGCCACATCGGCGTGCCTGCCACCACGCCGTGGTTGTGGTCAACGATGAAGCAGCCAGGCGCGAGCAGCGAGCCATCGCCAATGGTCACGGCTCCCGTGAGGTCGAACTGGCAGCCGCGGCCGATGAACACGTTCCTTCCCAGCCCAAGCGACGCCGCATTTCCCACCAGCTTGAAC
>JBBRIE010000222.1:0-4910 GCA_038221545.1 Lysobacterales bacterium | reverse complement strand
CGACGAGGTTGGTCGGGGCCGGCACGCCGCTGAACACGCGGCCCGCGAGATCAAAACGCGACTTGTGACAGGGGCAGAAGAAACCCCCCTTCCACTCACTGTCGAACGGCTGCGATTCGAGCTCGGGCACGAACAGGGGTGCGCAGCCGAGGTGCGTGCAGAGCCCGACCAGCACGAGTATCCCGGGCTTGAGCGAACGATATTCGTTGCGTGCATAGTCCGGCTGCTGATCGACGTTTTCGGACTTTGGATCCCTCAGCTTGTCGTCGAGCGTTGGCAGCGCCTCCAGCGCCGCCGGCGTACGCGAGATCACCCAGATCGGCTGTCCTCGCCATTCGAATTGCAGGCGCTGCCCAGGCTCGAGCTTGCTGATGTCCGCGGTGATCGGTTGGCCTGAGAGTCGGGCCCGGGCGCTCGGCGTCCAGGACTGGACGAACGGTACGGCGGCGAACAGGGCGCCTGTACCTCCCACGACCGCAGTGGTCGCGGTCAGGAAACGACGGCGGCCCAGGTTGACGCTGTCGTCGGCCATACGGTTCCCGGCGGATGCGGCGGTGGTGGGGGTCGCACACGCGCTTGCGCAGGCGGGAATCAGGGCATTCTAAACGATGCGTTAACGCGGCGACAACGGATGTCGGGCGCAAACGCGCGCCCGCGGGTCCCGCTCGCGCCGCCCCGACACCTCGGGCAGCGCTGGCGCGACGGGTGCCATCGGTTGGGTCGATGACTCTCCGGCACTGCCCTATGCTCGCGCGCTATGGAATTTTCCACGCCAGGGCTCGATCGCGACGCGCGGCACGCGGGCGCGTCGCTGCGCATGTCACATTGCGGCGACGTCCATGCAGGCCCCCCGTCGTGCTGACTCCCGCCGCGCGGCGGGCGCTGCGTTTCGCCGCGCAGAGCGCGGTGGTCGGCCTCGCCATCGCGTTCCTCGCGACCCAGTTCTGGCCGTCCCGAAACGATGGCACCGAGGACGCGGACTCACCGACCGGACCTTCCAGCTATTCCGCCGCGGTGCAACGTGCCGCGCCTTCAGTCGTCAACATCGTCGCCCGCCGCCTGGTCACCGAGCAGCCGTTCCGCGTGTTCTCCGATCCCGTCCTTCAGCGTTTCACCGGCGTGCCGGCGGGCCCGCAGCGATCGCGGCTTCAGCGCGTGCTGGGTGCGGGCGTGCTCGTGCGCGAGGACGGTTACGTACTCACCAATTTCCATGTGGTGCAAGGCGCGGGAGACATTCTTGCGGAGCTCTCCGACGGTCGCGTGACACCGGCGCAGGTCGTCGGCACGGATCGCGACACCGATCTGGCGGTGCTGAAGATCGCCGGAAAGGGCTTCGCCGCGTTGCCCGCAGCTCCCGCAGGCAGCCTCGATGTCGGTGACATCGTATTGGCGATCGGCAACCCGCTCGGATACGGCCAGACCGTCACACTCGGCATCGTGAGCGCGACGGGCCGCAACCAGACCAGCCTGTCGCGCTATGAGGATTTCATCCAGACCGACGCCGCCATCAACCAGGGGAGTTCCGGTGGTGCCCTCGTCAACGCGAAAGGCGAGCTGGTCGGCATCAACAGCGCACTCTCGTCGCAGGGCCAAGGCATCGGGTTCGCGATCCCGGTGGCGGCGGCCCTGCGCGTACTCGACCAGATCATCCGTCACGGCCATGTCGTGCGCGGATGGATGGGCGCGGAATACACCGATGCCGCACTGTCGGCGTCACCGCTCGCGGAGCCGGTCTCCGGCGCCCAGATTGCGCTGGTGCTACCGGGCGGTCCTGCGGATCGCGCCGGAATACGCCAGGGCGACATCGTTCAGAAATTCGGTGGCGAGACGATTTCAGACGAGGCGGAACTGCGGGGTCGTGAATCCTCCTCGGCGCCCGGCGCGACCGTGCGCGTCCAGGGCCAACGCGGCGGTGCGCCCTTCAATGCCGATGTGACGCTGGTCGACCGCGGCTCCGCGATGCCGCAACGCTGATTCCGGCGCGGCCCGTTATCCGGGGCGTCAAACGCCGGTGAGGTAGCGCTGGTGCAAAGTGCCGACGCGCTCGACGTAGACGCGCGTCTCGGCATAGGGCGGCACGCCGCCGTATTTGCGCACGGCGCCCTCACCCGCGTTATAGGCGGCGGCAACGAGGCGGATGTCACCGTTGAAGGCCTTGATCAGCATGGCGAGATGCTTGACGCCGGCGGCGATGTTCTGGCTCGCATCGAAGGAATCGGTGACGCCGTACATGGCTGCGGTCGCCGGCATCAGCTGCATCAACCCCTGCGCGCCCTTGTGCGAGAGTGCCCGCGGGTTGAACGCTGATTCCGCGTGGATCAGCGCGCGCACCAGCGCCGCGTCCACTCCATTCTCGCGGGCAGCGACGTCGATCTCACCGAGGTACGCGGTCAGGTTCAGGCGCGTGCGCGTCCAGTTGACGGTGGACTTCGGATCGCATGCGGGACAGAACACGGCCACCACGGTGTAAGCGCGGGCGCTGCCGGGATTGCGGTCGGTGTAATGCGTGACGCCGAGAGCGTCCTTGAACTTGTAGATCGCGCGCTGCGTTTTCGAGTTGACCGTCAGTACCGGCTTTGCGCCACGCGCGTGATCGCCCGGCACATTCGTGAAGTGCACGACGCCCCGGGCGTCCACGAAGCGGCGAACGTTGCCGGCGGCACCGACATCAAGACTCGCGAAGCAGGCCATCGCCGCGATCGCGAGACCGGCCAGGCGCGGAAGATGCAGGGGGGCGCTCGGTTGCATGGGCCCAAGTGTCTGCCACATAAGGAGGTTCATGCAACGGCTCAGCGAATGTTCATCGACTCGGTCCGGCCCCCCAAGTTCCTTCCATGCCGCCACCGCTACACTGATGCACTGCCAAGTGCTTGATTCCCAAGCCACCCGGATCCCATGAGCGGCAAGCTTTTCATCAAGACGCACGGTTGCCAGATGAACGAGTACGACTCGGCCAAGATGGCCGATGTGCTCGCGGAGGCCCACGGGCTCGAGCTCACCGGGATCGAGGCGGAGGCGGACGTGATCCTGGTCAACACCTGCTCGATCCGCGAGCGGGCGCAGGAAAAGGTGTTTTCGCAGCTCGGTCGCTGGCGCGAACTCAAGCGCGCGAACCCGGATCTGGTCATCGGTGTCGGAGGGTGCGTCGCGAGCCAGGAGGGCGCCGCCATCGTCGCGCGGGCGCCGTACGTGGACGTCGTGTTCGGCCCCCAGACCCTGCACCGGCTGCCGGCATTGATCGAGCAGGCGCGCGCCACGCGTCGGCCCCAGGTGGACATCAGCTTCCCGGCCATCGAGAAGTTCGACCACCTGCCCACGCCGCGCAAGGAGGGCCCCTCGGCATTCGTCTCGATCATGGAGGGATGCTCGCGCTACTGCACATTCTGTGTCGTGCCCTACACACGCGGAGAAGAAGCCTCCCGCCCGTTACCCGACGTACTTGCGGAGATCGCCATGCTGGCCGCACAGGGCGTGCGTGAGGTCAACCTGCTGGGACAGAACGTCAATGCGTGGCGCGGAGCGCTCGATCGCGACGATCCCGCGGCGGGATCCGCCGATCTTGCCCTGCTGGTCGAATACGCGGCGCAGGTGCCGGGTATCGGGCGCGTGCGCTTCACGACCTCGCATCCGATGGAGTTCAACGACCGGCTCGTGGAAGCCTACCGTCGCGTGCCGCAACTCGCCGCGCACCTGCACCTGCCCGTGCAGTCGGGTTCCGATCGCGTGCTCGCGGCGATGAAGCGCGGACATACCGCCCTCGAATACCGCGCGCTGATCCGCAGCATCCAGCGGGCGCGTCCCGGCATCTCAATAAGCTCCGATTTCATCGTCGGATTCCCCGGCGAGACCGATGTGGAATTCGAGCAGACGATGAAGCTGATCGACGACATCGGCTTCGATCATTCCTATTCGTTCGTGTATTCGCGCCGGCCGGGCACGCCGGCCGCAAGCCTTGCCGACGACACGCCGGACGCAGTGAAATCGGTGCGTCTCGCCAGGCTGCAGGCGGCAATTGAAAATCACGCCGCGCGGATCTCGGAATCGATGATCGGCAGCCTCCAGCGCGTGCTCGTCGAGGGCCCCTCGCGCCGGAGCGCAACCGAGCTCACAGGCAAGACTGAAAACATGCGCCCGGTCAATTTCGCCGGCAACCCGCGACTTGTCGGGGAATTCGTGGACGTGGAGATCACGGCAGCGCTTGCGCATTCCCTGCGCGGTCGCGTGGTGACCGCGGACGCATCCATCGCGGCCTGAACTGCGTTTCGCCGCGGCGCGCCTGCAAACTTGCCCGTGCAAAGCCGCCCGCCCGCGCAGCACATTCAGGGTTTCGGCCTTGCTTCGAATACGGGCTTTCCGTCGACGAAAGTCGCGCGAACCTGAAGGCTGCGCAGTTCGCGCGGTTCGATCCCAAGCGGATCCCGATCCAGGATCACGAAGTCCGCACGCTTGCCCACCGCGAGGCTCCCCACCTCGGTTTCAGCGAACCCCGCATAGGCCGCGTCGAACGTGAATCCGCGCAGCGCCTCGTAGGCAGTCAGTTTTTCTTCCGGTCGCCACCCGCCCGTTGGCTGGTCATCCACGTCAGTGCGCCGGGTCGCGGCGAACAGGCCGAGTCTCGGGTCCACCGACTCCACCGGGAAATCCGAACCCAGCGCCAGGCGTGCACCGCTGTCGCGAAGCCGACGCCACGCATACGCGCCCAGGATGCGATCGGCACCGACGCGGGCTTCCGCCCACGGCATGTCGCTGGTGGCGTGCGTTGGTTGCATGGAGGCAATTACCCCCAGCGCCGCAAACCTCGGCACATCGCTGGGCGCGATCACCTGCGCGTGTTCCAAGCGCCAGCGGTGTGCGGGTGACTCGCCGCTGCCCCACACGAGTGCATACGCGTCCAGCACTTCCCTCGTGCC
>JBBRIE010000221.1:0-4930 GCA_038221545.1 Lysobacterales bacterium | reverse complement strand
AGAGCTTCGCCACCGCGACCCGCTCGCAACGACCGGACCAGCGCGAAGCGACGTTGTCGGCGTTGCATGCTGATGCGTCTCCGCAATCGCTCAACGCAATGACCACGCTCGATGCGCTAGGCATCCTGCGCGACGCCAACGCGGCCGGTATCGCGGTCGAACATGGTGCCCAATATCCTGCGACTGCATTCGGCGAGCAGATGGCCGATGTCGCGCGCCTGCTGAAGGCGGACATCGGACTGGAAGTGGCCGGCGTGGACCTCGGCGGGTGGGATCACCACAACGGCGAGGCAGCGCAACTGCAGTCGCTGCTCGATGAACTCGCGCGCACGCTGCTGGCTTTTGATACCGACCTCGGCGCGCGTATGACGTCGGTCAACGTCGTGACCATGACCGAATTCGGCAGGCGCGCGGGCGAGAACGCGTCGCTCGGCACGGACCATGGAGCCGCGTCCGCGATGTTCCTGATGGGTGGCGGAGTGGTGGGCGGCCGTGTGTACGGCGACTTCCGCGGCCTCGCAGACGCGCAACTGGTGCAGGGCGACCTCGACGTGACGCTCGACTACCGGACGGTTTTGTCGGAGGTTCTGGCGAAGCGAATGGGTAACACGCAGGCAGCGACGGTGTTCCCCGGCGCTGCAATCGGCACATCGATCGGTGCATTTCGGATGCGCTGAGCCTGGGCGAACCGACGGTCCGCGCAGCGTCGCGCGCTGCGCTCCTCACGGGGAGGCCACGGGACATCGATGAACCGGTGAGTCAGATCGGCGTGGGTGCGCTAGGCACCTGGCAGCCGTAATGGCGATGCCCGCGATGCGGGCGTCGCGAAAACGCGCTTAGCGCTGGCGCGCCTTGAAGCGCGGATTGCTCTTGCAGATGACGAAGACCTTGCCCCGGCGGCGCACGATCTTGCAGTCACGGTGGCGCGCTTTGGCGGATTTGAGCGAAGACAGTACTTTCATGGCAGGACCTGGATCGGCCAAAGGCCGCTCGACAAAGTCGGCTAGTGTACGAACCAATGCCAGGGCTTGCAAGCGCGTCCGGCGCAAACCGCGAAGCGTGCACGGAAATTGCTTCACGCAAGGGGCGGCCGCGCGCTATGTTGCGGCCGCGACAAAAAGGTTGCCGCCATGAGTTCCAGCCGATGACGCTGTCCACGCTGATGCCGCTGCTTGTCGCAGCGCTCGCGGCCCTGTTCCTGATCCTGGTGCTCATCCCGCTCGGTCGCCGGCTTGGATTGGTGGATTCGCCGGGAGGCCGCAAGCACCATCATGCGCCCACGCCGGTGACCGGCGGCGTTGCCATGTGGGCGGTCGCGGTCGGGATCGGATTCCTGATGCTGGATCCTCCCCGATCGTTCGCGGCATTCGGCGTGGGCGCGGGCATTGTCACCCTGGTCGGATTGCTCGACGACCGCATGGACCTGCCCTGGTGGCCCCGCATCGGCGCCCAGATCCTCGCGGCGCTCGCCATGCTGCACATCGGCGACGTGCGTATAGAACAGCTGGGATCGCTTTTCGGTGGCGGGGTCCTGGAACTCGGCGCGCTCGCCATCGTGTTCACCGTCTTCGCGGTGGTCGGGATCATCAACGCGGTCAACATGATCGACGGATCGGACGGCCTTGCCGGTGGCTTGACGCTGGTGTCGCTGGTGCTGCTCGCGGTACTTGCCGCCTCGTCGAACCACATGGTGCTCCTGCAGCTGATGATGCCCCTCATCGGCGTGGTGCTCGCGTTCCTGGTGTTCAATTTCAGGTTTCCGTGGCAACGAAGTGCGCGCGTGTTCATGGGCAACGCCGGCAGCGCATTCCTGGGTATCGCAATCTGCTGGGCGGCCATTCGCGTGACGCAAACGGGCTCGATGCCCGTCGCGCCCATCCTGGCGCCCTGGATCGTCGCGGTTCCCCTGATCGACTGCCTGGTGCTGATCACGCGGCGAATCCTGAGCGGCAGCTCGCCTTTTGCCGCAGACAGGCAACACCTGCACCACCTCATGCTCGAGGCCGGGTTCTCTCCTGGGCATGTTGCTTTGATGCTGATGGGCACGGCAGTCGTGCTCGGCGGGTCCGCGATCCTCGCGGGCATGAACGGCACGCCCGACTGGGTGCTGTTGGCCACGTTCCTGGCGCTGCTCTCGCTGCATTTCCTGTTCATGGTCGACCGCGATCGGGCCGTCGGCCAGCTGCGTCGCCTGCGCGCACTATTCGGATCGCCAGCGCCCGCCGCGGGCTAGACGGAAGTCGACGGCGCAACGCCGCCGGTCACGCGGATCCACCGCAAGCTCATCAGATCCCGAAGTCCGGCGACAGCCACGCGGACTCGCGAAGCACGCCGGGCGCGTGCGTTCTCAACACCCTGTCGGCTGCATCTGCAGGCAGCTCCGACTCTCGAGAAGTCGAAGCTGTAGCAGTGCGCGCTGCACCTCAGTTGCCTGTCGCGGGATCCGATCTGGTGGACGATGCCGGCGGCGCCGGCGGTTCGACATGGGCAGCAGCAGACGCGACCGGCGCGGCCGGCGGTTGCATCGCAACCGCGGGCGGGCCGGTCCTGGCCACCGGCGCCGGTGGCGCAGGCACGCGGATCGGCGCCGGATCGAGCAGTTGTGGCTGGTGCGGGACCGCAGGCGCGGGGCCCGCGACCGACACCGCCGCGGAACGCGGCACCGAGGGTGCAGACGACGCGGCAGGCGAAGCAGTGTTCGGTGCGCCCGGGGCCGGCACGCCGTCTCGCACCACCAACGGCGGAGGCGCAGCGGCCGCCACTGGCGTCGAAGCCGAGGGTGGCGGAGGCAGGCTCGAAACCGCAGCGGTCGCGACGGGCGAACGCGGGGCAGCGGGCGCTGCCGGCGCCGGTATCGACGGTGGCGCAGTCAGGCTCGAAGTCGCCTGGGCCGCCACGGGCGCGGGCGGAACCACGACCGGGCGGCTGGTGGGCATTGCAGGCGACGGGGTGCCCACGGTCGCGGTCGGCGCTGCCGAAGCAGGCGCCATCGCGACGCGCTGCGGCGGCGCCACGACTTGCGGCAGCGGAGGCGCACCGACGCTGCCGTTGGTTGTCGCCTGCGGGGCGGGCACCGCGGGACGCGGAGGCGTCGTCGCAACCGGAATGCTCGCTGGCTGCGGCGGAGGATTGCTGATCCTCGGCGATGGTGGCGGCACGACCTGCGCAGTCGTAGGCGCCGGACAAGGCACCGGTGCGGCGGCAGGGTTGAATCCCGTGTCGGTGGTTCGATCCTCCGATGTCGTGGCTGCCTGATCCGGGCTGCGCGTTATGACAGCTGTCGCCGGCTCAGGCGGGGAAGCATTCATCGCCGCGTCCGCAGGCGGAAGCACGTGGCGCGTTTCCGCAGCGCCGGCGGTCGGGGGCCGATCACGGGTGTCCACGGTCGCGGACGATTCGGCCGGTGCTTCAATGACGGGCCCGGAAGCCTCGACCGGCCGGGACGGTTGCGCGCGTGCCGCATCCGCATTCGCCGTGGATCGGTCCACCCGTTGCGCAGGGGTTACCGGCGGAGCTTGCAGGTGTGTGGACCCCGGCGAAATCGCGGCGGCACCTGGTGGCGTCGCAGGATCGCGCGGAGGGGATGACAGCGAAGATGCGTCGCCCGAATCTGCGGGAGGCGTTGCCGCCGCAAGCGGAGCGCGCGGCGTCGGGCCTGAATCGGCTTCACCCACCGCGCCGTTGGACTGCACATCCTGCGCCTCGGCCGCGTCCGGCGCGCCCTCGGCGCCTCCCTTGCGACGTCGACGCCCACCGCGGCGACCGCGACGCCTCGTGCGAGCCGCGACTTCCGCGCCCACGTCCGTGCCAGGCGCTGCATCCGAACCCGGGATCGTTGCCTGGGACGGGGCAACCAGTGCGGCGTCATCGGTCAGGAGCCCGGACGTGGCCAGCAGTGCGGCGGCTGCGATGGGCGGGTTCGCGCGTGATTCATTTGCTGCTGCTGCTGCGTCGCCGCGCTTGCGCCCACCCTCCCGCGGAGGCCGCGGTTCGGTGCGGGCTTCGTTTCGATCGCGCGAACCGCCCTGGGCCGGTGGTGCGTCCGCGCGCCCCTTCCCGGCACCCCGGCTGTCGCGCCCGCCCTTGTTTCGATCGGCGCCGGGTCCGTCCCGGCGATCCCGCCGGCCGTCGCCACGATTGCGTCGTTGCTCACCGTCCCGATGACCACGCGAGTCGCGGCCTCCGGCAGGCGAAGACGACGCACCGCGCGAAGAGCCCGGGCTCGAAACCGGAGCCGCGGTCGCGCTGCGGGGCGCGGCTGCCGGGTCCGCGGCGCCGAAGAAGCGCTTGAGCCAGTTCATGAAGCCGCCTTCCGCGACCTTCGCTGCAGGCGCGACCGGATGTGAAGCCACGGATTCGACATCGTCCGGGATCTCGGTTCGCGTGGGCGCAGGGCCCAGCGGCGTGATACGCGACACCACCGGCGCCTCGCCGGGAGCCGTGTTGCCCTGGGGCATCGGTGCCAATACCGGTTGCACTTCCGTCACCCGTTCGTAGCTGCGCTTGGCGTGTTCGGGAATTTCCGAAACGCGCAGGCGGCGGACTTCGAAGTGCGGCGTCTCGAGGTGATGGTCGGCCACGACCACGACCGGCGCTTCGTGGCGCAATTCGATGTCTGCGATGGCGCGGCGCTTCTCGTTGAGCAGGTAGTTGGCGACATCCGGTGGCGCCTGCACCAGCACTTCGCCGGTGTTGTCCTTCATCGCCTCTTCCTCGATCAGGCGCAGGATCGAGAGGGACAGCGAATCGATGCTGCGGATTTGGCCGTGGCCATCGCAGCGCGGGCAGATCTTCTGCGCGGCTTCGCCCAGCGCGGGGCGCAGGCGCTGGCGCGACATCTCGAGCAGTCCGAAGCGCGAGATGCGCCCGACCTGGACACGCGCGCGATCGGCTTGCAGCGCCTCCTTCAGCGCGTCCTCGACTTCCCGCT
>JBBRIE010000220.1:0-4976 GCA_038221545.1 Lysobacterales bacterium | reverse complement strand
GCCTGTCGACGAGGATGCGTGCGACGCCGGTCGACGTGCGCAACTCCCCGCCATGTGATTTCAACGCGGCGACGAGCGCGTCGGCGATTCGGCCCGTGCCGCCGGTGACTTGCGAATGCGCGAGTCCGCCGCGATTGAGCCAGTTGTGCATGAGCGTGTAGCCGCCGCCGGCGGACATGGAGCCGATGGTCGATCCTTGGATGCCCACCGCTGCGATCGCCGCGCGCAGCGGTTCCGATTCGAACCATTCCTCCGTCAGCTCCAGTGTCGACATCGACATCGCGCGGATGAGCTTGAACATGTCCTTGCCGCCGAGGCGACGCAGTTTCCAGGCGAGATTCGCGAGGGGCATGCCGGTCGCGAAAGTCGGTGGCAGGCGCGGCATCGGCGCGCGGTAGGCGGCATCGAGGAACGCGGCGGCCTTGTCCATGAAGGTGACGAACTCGGGCCAGCGCGCGGCGTCACTGGTGGAGAGTTCGCGAATCGAAGCAAGCGTCGCGGCATCGCTGGCGTCGGCGACCAGATGCAGGCGCTTGCCGTTCGGGAGTAGCGAGACGTAGACGGACTTGCTCGCGTTGTCCGGTGGCTGGCCGTGCCTCGCGAGATCGAGGTCGGCGACGATGTCGGGGCGCAGGCGGCCGCCCGCATGCAGCATGTCGACGGTAAAGCCATCGCCGAAGGTCTCGGTGACGACCTGGCCACCGGGGATGCCGCGGCGCTCGAGGACGAGCACGCTCTTGCCGGCCTTCGCGAGGTAGTTCGCCGCGACGAGACCGTTGTGGCCCGCGCCGATGACGATGACGTCGTGCGACGCGCCGCTCATTTCCAGTCCTTGAGGACTTCCAGGGCGGCGAGGCGGCCGGCCGCGCCCATGACGCCGCCGCCCGGATGCGCGCCGGCGGCGCCGAAGTAATAGCCGGGCAGGGGCGTGCGGAAGTCGGCCCACTGCGGCGACGGCCGCAGGAAGAAGAGCTGATGCAACAGCAACTCGCCGTGGAAGATATTGCCGCCGGTGATGCCGGCGATGCGCTCGATGTCCTTGGGCGTAATGACCTGCTTGCCGACGATCGCGCGGCGGATGTTCGGCGCGTAGCGTTCGATGGTGGAGATCACCGTCTCGCCGAACGCGTCGCGCTTGGCGTCGTCCCAGCCGCCTTCGATGTCGTACGGCGCGTACTGCACGAAGCACGACATGACGTGGTGCCCGGGCGGCGCCATGTCGCGGTCGATCATCGACGGGATGATCATGTCGATGTATGGGTTCTTCGAGAATTGGCCGTACTTGGCCTCGTCGTAGGCGCGCTCTATGTAGTCCATGCTCGGGCTGATCGAGATCGCCCCGCGATGCAGTGGCGAGACGCCCGGCATGCAGGTGAATTCCGGCAGCTCGCTGAGGGCGATGTTGACCTTGCCGGAAGAGCCGCGCACGCGGAAGTTCCTGATCGCCTGCACGAAATCGTCCGGCAGGTGCTTCGGCTCGACGAACCCGAGGAAACTGCGCTTGGGATCGGCCGCCGACAGAACGACTTTCGCGCGCAGCTCGTCGCCGTTCTCGAGCGCGACGCCGGCCGCGCGCCCGCCCTTGACGATTACCTGGTGCACCGGCGCGCCGGTGCGGATCTCGACTCCGAGTGCCTGCGCGGATCGTGCGATCGCGGCGCTGACACCGCCCGTGCCGTTCTTGGCGAAACCCCATGCGCGGAACGCGCCGTCGATCTCGCCCATGTAGTGGTGCAGCAGCACGTACGCGGTGCCCGGCGAATGCGGGCCAAGGAAGGTGCCGATGATGCCGCTCGCGGACTTGGTGCCCTTGAGCGGATCGAACTCGAACCAGTCGTTGAGGAGATCGGCGGAGGACTGCGTGACCAGCTTGGCGATCTGGTACAGCTCCTTCTCCTTGAGGCTCTTCGCGTACTGGCCCAGCTTCAGGAGGCCCATGAGATCGCGCGGGCTCAGCGACGAGGGATCCGGCGGCACCAGGCTCAGCACCGGCTTGATCGCCTTGGCGGCGCGCGCCATCACGCGGCCGTATTCGTCCGACGCCTCCGCATCGCGCGGCGAATGCCGATAGATTTCCTGTCGCGTGAGGTCGTGGTCGTCCCACGCGGCGAGATAATCGCCGTTGTCCATCGGCGTGACCGTGCTCGGCAGCGGCAGGATCTTGAGGCCATGCCGCGGCAGCTCGAGGTCGCGGATGATCTCCGGCCGCAGCAGGCTGACCACGTACGAGAATTCGGTGAAGCGATAGCCAGGGAAGATCTCCTCGGTGATCGATGCGCCACCGACGACGTCGCGGCGCTCGAGCACCACCACTTTCTTGCCCGCGCGCGCGAGGTAGGCCGCCGCGATGAGGCCGTTGTGGCCCGCGCCGATGACGATCGCGTCGTAGGAGTTGGCAGTCATGGCGACAGTCCACCGCGCCTGGAATGTGCAACGGCGGGCATCACTGTTTTTTCCACGGCGGGTCGTAGAAGGGCAGCTTGACCACGGTGCACGCGGCCTGCAGTCGATGGTGCTCGACCGTGATCTCGATGGTGAGCCGGGTGCCCGCGTCGAAATGCGGCCGCTCGAGATGCGCGAGTGCGATGTACTTCTTGAGCACCGGCGACCATGTGCTGGTGGAGGCGTAGCCGACCTGCGCGTTGCCATTGCGGATTGGCAGGCTGCCGCGTACCGCCATCGCGGGGATCTGCGGCGGCAGACCGACGCGCGCGAACAGCTTCTCCATGTCAACCCAGTCGACTTCGACGCCGACCAGCCTCCACGCGGAGCCTTCCCGCTTCTCGCGTTCGAGCGCACGCCGACCGACGAAATAGCCGGGTTTGTCGAGGTTGACCGCCCACTCGAGCCCCATCTCCAGCGGCGAGGACTTCTGTCCTTCGATCCAGGCGTGCGTGGACGCCGTGTAGTCGACGTCGAGCATGAAGAGACCCGCCTCGACGCGAGCCATGTCCATGGGCAGGATGCCGCAGGGAGTGATTCCGTAGTCGTCGCCGGCTTCCATCAGCGCGTCCCACAGCGCCAGCGCGTGTTCGTTCGCCACCCAGATCTCGTAACCGAGGTCGCCGGTGTAGCCGGTGCGCGAAATCGTGACCGGGACCTTGCCTATGCTGTTTGCCATCGCGCGGAAGAACTTGAGCTTGTCGAGCGGCTTCCTGCAGCAACGGTTGAGGATCAGGCGCGACTTCGGTCCCTGCAGGCTCAGCGCGGCGACTTCGTCGGTGACTTCGCGGATGGTCACAGCCATGCCCACGGCGTTCATCGACAGCCAGCGCAGCGAGGGCTCGGCGGAAGTGAGACGGAAGCTGGTATCACCCAGCCTGGTGACCGTGCCGTCGTCGAGCAGCTTGCCTTCCTCGTCGCACCAACCGGTGTAATAGACCTGACCGATCGGCATCTTCAGCACGTCGCGCGTGGTGACCCGATGCAGCAGCAGCGCCGCGTCCGGGCCGTCGATGAGATATTTCATCAGCGGCGAGATGTCGATCAGCGCGGCAGCGTCGCGGATCGCCCAGTATTCGCGGTCGAGCGAAAGATCGTACGAGCCCGCGGCGATGTACCCCGCCCAGCGCCGCCAGTTCTGCGGCAGGCAGAGTGCGGCGGTGCGCTGGTGGAACGGCGTGCGCTTGAGCTGGAGCTGGGCCATCCCCCATTGTCTCGCACCGGCGGCTCCGCAGGAGCATCGGACGACCATTGGTGCTGGCAACAGTCACGGCCCCTAGATCGCCTGGCGTTTGTGGAGCCGAGCGACGCCCGGCTTGCGCAGGCTCCATGCAGCAGCGACGCAAGTCGCGACCAGTATTCGCGCGCGGGTTTGGCTACGGGCCGAGCAGGCGTACGCCGAGGGCGATCCACAGGACGATCAGCACCAAGGTGCTCGCGAGATAGACCTGGAACCTGTGCATCACGCGGTTACAGGTGCACTGGATGGCGCTGTGCACTGCCCGCAAGCCCACGTAGAGCCACGCGCCGTAGACGAACCACGCGTTGTCGACCTGGGTCACGAGCAACACCAGGCACAGTAGGTGGAACAGCAGTGGCAACTCGAACAGGTTGACGAAATTGTCCGATGCCCGGGTGTCCTCGAATGCTTCCGCGCGCTTGCGCGAGGTCGCCACCGATTGCGGACGGATGCGGCGAGCGCGCATTTCGCGGACTCGCACGACGAAGAGCCGCGTCCAGACCACGAACGTCAGCACGACCATGGCGAACATTGGCAGCAGAATGGGGTTGCTGGTCATGAACCGGTGTCCGCCTCGGCGCAGCCGGCAGACTACATTCAGTTCGTGCCGCGGTGGCAAGCGTGATCAGCCAATCCGCGTGCCGGATGCGCCGGGTGTGCTGTCCAATCGTCCTTCGCACCGATGCCGTTTGCGGAACCGCGACGCCGAGCATGCGCCGTCGTGCGGCCAATCGCCCGTTCACCATCGGTTGCCGTCTACGGGAGCGCCGCAAGGCGCGATTGACGGGCGCGGCGCGGGCCGATCGCGCCTTGCGGTGCTCCTTCTGGAAGATTCGGCGCACGGACCAAACCGCAATTACCAGGATCGGGGGCGGATGCGGCGGATTCGTTCCGGTGGCGGTTTGGGCGGCGGCGGAGGGGGCGCGCGGCCGGCCGGCTCGGCGGGGAAAGGTGCAGCGCCGCCGAGCCCGGCGAGCAGTTCGCGCGCAAACGCGACGCGGGTCGGGCCGTCATCGAGCATGCGGGTGATCTTGAGCTTGTCCGCACCGTCCAGTGCGACCGTGCCGGGATGCGCGGACACCATGCGCAGGATCGCCATCGAATCGATCGCGGGCTTCGGCGTGAACACGACCCGCCCCCCGCTCGCGCCGAGTTCGAGCTTGCGCACGCCAAGTGGCGTCGCCGCGAGTTTGAGTTCGGTGACGGCGAACAGCTGCTTGACAGCTGGCGGCAGCAGTCCGAAGCGGTCGATCATCTCCACCTGCAGCTCGCGCAGTGCATCCGGGCTCACGGC
>JBBRIE010000219.1:0-5030 GCA_038221545.1 Lysobacterales bacterium | reverse complement strand
GTCGTGCAGATTTGCGCCGCCGTCCTGCTCGCGTTCATCGCATTGCGGATGGGATTCGGCGGTCGCCATCGGCAGGATCTGCCGGTGCAGCCGCTGTGGCTCGCGGCGATCCTGCTTGCTATTCCCATCCTGGCGTGGCTCGGCATGGGTACGCCGACCAGCGGCTCGAGCGCCGGCGCGGTCCAGTTGCGCGCCGATCTTGCGGCGGCGGGAATTGACTCCGTCGCGAGATCGATCGCTGCCGAGCAGGCCCTCTGGTTCATCCTGCCTGCGGTCGCGCTGATGGTGGGTGCGTCGTGGCTGGGGGAGCGCGGGCGCACGCTGCTTCTGGTGCTGTGCGTGGTGCTTGCCGTCGGCGAAGCCCTGCTGGCGATGTCGCAGCTTCGCCAGCAACCGCTGGGCTTCATCCATTTCGAATGGCCCGGCGGCTCCGGCGTAAGGCTCGGGACGTTCGGGAATCGCAACCACCTGGCCGCCCTGCTGCTGTCGATGTTGCCGGTGTGCGTCGCACATGCGGCTGCACACCACGAGTCAACGCGTTCGCCGGGCCGGATACTGATGCGCGTAGCGTGGGGCGGCGCCGGCCTGGTCCTCTTCAGCGGCATCGTCGCGAGCCAGTCGAGGTCGGTGCTGGTGCTTGCACTGCTCGCCACGTTCGCGGCGTTGGCGATGGTGCTTGGTCGGCAGGTGCGCAGGCGGGCGCTGGTCGTCATCATTGCCACGGCATCGCTGTGGCTTGCCTTTGGCGGCTGGCGGATGGTCGAGCAGACTCTCGCCCGCATGACCGACCCGGCGGTGAGCGACGGAAGACTGTCCTATCTCGCGAACTCGCTTCCGCTGTGGCAGGAGTTCGGCGCAGGCGGTATCGGATTGGGAAATTTCGAGCGACTGTATGGGGCTCGCCTCGGAGATTCGGGCCTGGCTCCCCTTTCCGTAAACCACGTCCACAACGATTGGGTCGAACTGGTGCTCGAGACGGGTTGGATCGGTGCGATCGCGCTCCTTGTCCTCGCCTGGCTGTTCACCAGGATCGGGATCGGGCTCTGGCGGGAACGGCGCGCGGAACGCGCCTCTTCCGACTGGATCCTTGCCGCCGGCGCCTGGTTGGGCATGGCCGCAATCGCGTTTCATTCCATGGCGGATTTTCCATTGCGGACCACTGCAGTCAGTTGCGTGTTCGCCCTGTTGGCAGCGGTCGCGTTCGCCGACCGCGTCGGCGCCCGAGCAGCTGGCGAATCGCGTGTGCCGCCGGGACCTCCACGGGGGCGCGGCGCCACGTCCGGCAGGGGGCGTCGGGCATGAAGATCCTGGTCACCGGAAGCGCAGGGTTCATCGGCTCGCATGTTGCGGAGCGGCTGCTGGAACGCGGTGACGAAGTCATCGGCTTCGATAGCCTGACGGACTACTACGACGTCAGCCTCAAGCAGGCGCGCCTGGCGCGGCTCGAAGGCCGGGCAGGCTACACGCATGTGCGGGCGGACCTCGCGGACAGGTCGGCGGTCGAGGCGGTATTCGCGGCCCACCGGCCGCGGCGCGTGATCAATCTCGCTGCGCAGGCGGGCGTGCGGTATGCCAATGAGAATCCTCACGTGTACGTGGCGAGCAACGTGACCGGATTCCTCAACGTGCTGGAAGGCTGCCGGCACCACGCGGTGGAGCATCTGGTGTATGCATCGACGAGTTCCGTGTACGGGGCGAACACGACGCTGCCGTTCTCCGAGCGGCAGCCGACCGAGCACCCCAAGAGCCTGTACGCAGCCACCAAGAAGTCGAACGAGATGATGGCCCACGCATACGCCAGCCTCTTCGCGCTGCCCTGCACCGGTCTTCGGTTCTTCACCGTGTACGGGCCGTGGGGCCGGCCCGACATGGCGTTTTTCCTGTTCACGCGCGCGATCCTCGCGGGCGAACCGATCCGGGTGTTCAACCACGGACATCACAGCCGCAGCTTCACCTATATCGACGACATCGTCGAAGGCGTGTTGCGTACCCTCGACCAGGTTGCGACCCCGTCCGCCGACTGGCAGGGCGGCGATCCGGACCCTGCCACCAGCAACGCCCCGTATCGCATCTACAACATCGGCAATCGCGAGAGCGTTCCGTTGCTTGAATACATCGCCGTCCTGGAGCGTTGCCTCGGCCGCAAGGCGTGCATGGAGATGCTGCCCATGCAGGACGGCGACGTACGCGACACTGACGCCGATGTCGGGGCGCTCATCGCAGCGACCGGCTATGAGCCGCGCGTTTCGGTGGAGGAGGGCGTTGCCCGTTTCGTCGAGTGGTTCCGCGGCTATTACCAGGTTTGAGGCAGGGCGGTCGCGCGGTTTTCGCTTGAAATGGGCCGGGTCGGTGCCCTAGGCTCTCGTTCAACGATTGAACGCCCGGTGGTTGCAGGTGCATTGCTGGTTCGCCGTACTGACCAAACCCCGTTCCGAGAGCGTCGCGCAGGTGCACCTGCAGCGCCAGGGATTCGAGTGCCTGTTGCCCAAGGTGCAGCGGGCGGTGCGTCGCGGCGGGGCCGTGCGTTCCCGCATCGAGTCGCTGTTTCCGCGCTATCTGTTCCTCCGCGCAGACCCGGACGAGACTTCGCTCGCCGCAGTACGCTCGACGCGCGGCACGGTGGGCCTGGTGCGATTCGGTGGCATTCCAGCACAAGTGCCGGATCGGGTTGTCGAGCGCATCCGCAGCCGGGTGCGCGCGGACGATTGCGTCGAACTCGCGACGCCGGACCTCGAGCCCGGCGCGCGGGTGCAGGTGAGGAGCGGCGCGCTGTGCGGATGGGAAGCGGTTTTCAAGTCCTACGACGGGGCGGATCGCGTGCGGCTGCTGCTCGAACTGCTCGGCACGACGCGTGAAATCGTCATGCCGCGGGCGTTGCTCGCGACGCGCATCTGAAGCCTCCTGCAGGCCGCGTCTGGGCGCTGCAGCAATACAAACGGGTGGATCGGGTCTTGCGGAATGCCCTGCATCGCAGGGCGGTAGCGTGCCAGCGGACCAGGCTCCAGGCACCCGTGGATCGCAGCACCGGCGTGTCACCATCCAGGAGAACGATTGACCCAGCGGGAAGACCCGGTGCACGAGGAATTCTTCGGGCACGAGCATTCGACCGACATCGGGGCGGAGCCGCGTCCGCTGCGCGCGGAACTGCGCGAGATGTGGGCGTATCGCGACCTCCTGCTCCTGCTGGTGCGGCGTGACATCAGCGTCCGCTACAAACAAAGCGCACTTGGACTGGTATGGGTGGCGGTGCAGCCGATCAGCATGATGCTGATTTTCACTCTCGTGTTTGGCCGCTTCGCCAAGCTGCCGTCCGATGGCTACCCGTATCCGCTGTTTACTTTTTGCGCCTTGCTGCCGTGGCTGTATTTCTCCAAGACGCTGACGGGTGCCAGTACAAGCCTGGTCGCGTCATCGCGCATGCTGACGAAGGTGTATTTCCCGCGCCTGATCCTGCCGCTCGCAAAGGCGTTGTCGGGGCTGCTGGACCTCGGCGTGGCGTTGCTCGTGCTGGGCGTATTGCTGGCGTGGTATCGCGTCGTCCCCGGGCCCGCGATCATGCTGTTGCCGGCGTTCATCGCGATCGCCATGTTCACCGCGCTGGCGCTCGCCTTGTGGCTCACTGCCCTCAACGTGCGCTACCGGGACGTTGCGCTGGTCGTGCCGTTCATCGTGCAGATCTGGATGTATCTGTCGCCCATCGCCTACTCGATCACGCTCGTTCCCGAGAAGTACCGTTGGCTGTACAGCCTCAATCCGATGGCAGGGGTGGCCGAGGGCTTCCGCTGGGCAGTGCTCGGCAAGACGCCGCCGTCGTTCCTGCCGCTCGCAGTCTCTTTGTCGGTGATAGCCGTGGTGTTCGCGCTGGGCCTGCGCTATTTCCGTCGCGCCGAACAGGAATTCGCCGACCTTGTCTGATCTGCGCCGGCAAGCCGATTCGTCCATCGCGGTTCGCGTCGAAGGCCTGAGCAAGCGCTATCTGCTGGGCGAAACCCATGCCTCGCCGCTGTCGTCGCGAATTGCCCGACTGCCGCGGCGACTGCTGGGCAGGGCGGGCCCGGCCGCCAGCCCCGCTGCGGAGTTCTGGGCGCTACAGGACGTTTCGTTTGAAGTCGAGAAGGGCGACGCCCTTGGCATCGTCGGCGGCAACGGCGCCGGCAAGTCCACCCTGCTCAAGATCCTTTCGCGCATCACGTCGCCGACTGCGGGTCGGGCCAACGTCCGTGGACGACTCGCCAGCCTGCTTGAGGTGGGCACCGGATTCCACCCGGAACTGACGGGGCGGGAAAACGTGTTCCTAAACGGCACCATCCTCGGCATGCGGCATGCGGAAATCGCGAGGAAGTTCGACGAGATCGTCGCCTTCGCGGGAGTTGAGCGCTTCATCGACACGCCGATCAAGCGCTATTCATCCGGCATGAACGTGCGCCTCGCGTTCGCGGTCGCGGCGCATCTCGAGCCCGACGTGCTGATCCTGGACGAAGTCCTCGCGGTGGGCGATGCCGAGTTCCAGCGCCGCTGCCTCGGCAAGATGGGTGACGTGGCGCGCGAGGGCCGCACCGTGATCTTCGTCAGCCACAACCTCGCCGCGGTTCGGCACCTGTGCACCAGGGGCCTGTATCTGCAAGCGGGCAAGGTCCAGTCATCCGGTGAGATCGGAACCGTGCTGGACGCCTACTCGGCCCAGATCAGCGAAGTGCTCGCACAGGATACGTCGCAAGTTCCCGGGCGACTTTTCACTGCAGACATGAACGCGTCGCCGCATGAGACTCGGGTCCTAGCGATCGACATGCTCAATGGACGAGGGGAGCCTGCCTCGGACGTGAAGACATGGGAGGCCTTCTCATTGAAGATCACGTTCGAAGTCGTCAAGAGGTTTCCCAGCTTCGGGGTTGAGTTCCTGATCTCCGCCCGCGACGGCAGCCTCCTCGCGAGAGGCTCGACGAGTCCCGACCAGAGCCTCACCTTCGGCGTGGATCCCGGAACCCATGTCATCGAGTGTCAGATTGCGCGTACTGTCCTTGCGGAAGATG
>JBBRIE010000218.1:0-5050 GCA_038221545.1 Lysobacterales bacterium | reverse complement strand
CCCGGCCGTGGGCATCGCCGTGCACGGCGTAGGCTGTCCCTGCCGAAAGCGGAACGCGTCCCCGGCATCCAGCCGGGTGGCGGAGAAGCGGGCTAGTGCGGATGAAAGCGGCAGCAACAGCGCCCGCGAATCGAGCCCGTGCTCGAGCACCCGCTCCAGCGAAACCATGGCGCGATCCTGGAACGGATCGACCCAGAGCCGACGCAACGCACCGAGGTGCGCGCCGCAACCAAGCCGCGCGCCGAAATCCCGGGCGATGCTGCGAATGTAGGTGCCGCTACCGCATTCGATTTCCGCGCTGACCCGGTCTCCTTCGGCGACCACGCGATCGATCGCGAAGACCTCCACCTCGCGTTCCGGCGTCTCGACCGCCTCGCCACTCCTCGCGCGCCTGTACAGCGGCACGCCCTGTTGCTTCAGTGCGGAATAAATCGGCGGGCGTTGCCGAATGCATCCGACGAATTCCGCGAGCACCGCGGCGGACTGCCCGCGCATGGCCGCGGTGACCTCCGAGCGGGCCAGCATTTCGCCCTCGCGGTCGTCCGTGGTTGTCGCCGCGCCCAGTACGATTTCGGCGGCATAGCGTTTGCGCGAACCGAGCAGCAGTCCCGCGATCTTGGTGGCTTCGCCGAAACAGAGCGGCAGCATGCCGGTGGCGAGCGGATCGAGGCTGCCGGTGTGTCCGGCCTTGGCGGCTCCCAGCGCGAACCGGGCCCGCTGCAAAGCGTGGTTGGATGACACGCCCAGCGGCTTGTCTAGGAGCAGCACGCCGTGGACTGGATCGCTGACTCGTCCCATTCTGTCCGGATTGATCCCTGTGGGGGCGACGTCCGTCGCGAATGAACACCTGCAGACCCGCGTCGTCGGCGGGCCTGCGGTCGCGACCGGTGCCGCGCGTGCATCGGCTCGGCTCGGTCCGCTGCGCCAGCTGATTGCTACGGCTCGTGCGGTTCGGGCTTGTGCGGTTCGGGCAGTTCGGCCTCGGGCGACAGGCCCAGCAACAACCGTTCGATGCGGTCCCCGCGATCGACGGAGTCGTCGTAAAAGAAATGCAGCTCCGGAACCGCACGCAACTTCACGCGTTGCGAGAGTTCCCGGCGCAGTTCCTTGGCGCCCTGCTTGAGCGCCTTGATGCCGGCCTCGGCCTGCGTCGGGTCGAGGGTGGTGACGAAGATGTTGGCGTGGGCCAGGTCGCGGGTGATTTCCACGTCCGAAACGGACATCGACGGCAAACCTTCGCCACGCACCAGCTCGTGTACCAGCTGGCCGATCTCCTTGCGGAGCAGCGAAGACACGCGGTCCGTTCGCTTGAAATTCTGGTGGGCCATGTGTGCAATCTCCTCTCGGGTGCGCCGCGGCCGCCGCGTGGACCGGCGGGCCGGCTCGTCCGCCACCCGCACGGTGTGGAATGGCGGTGACGCGCGACCCCGTGCAGGCGGCGTTCGAGCAACTGCGCGTTTACAGGGTGCGCTGGATCTCGTGCCGTTCGAAGCACTCGATCTGGTCACCCGCCTTGACGTCGTTGTAGGCCTTGACGCCGATGCCGCACTCGGTGCCATTGCGCACTTCGTCGACGTTTTCCTTGAAGCGGCGCAGCGACTCGAGCTCGCCCTGGAAGACGACGGTATTGTCGCGCAGCACGCGGATCGGCTTGCTGCGCTTGACCACGCCTTCGATGACCATGCAGCCCGCGATCGCGCCGAACTTGGAGGAACGGAACACGTCGCGCACCTGCGCGGTACCGATGATTTCCTCGCGGATCTCGACGCCGAGCATGCCCGAAGCGACCTGCTTCACCTGGTCGATGACGTCGTAGATGATCGAGAAATACCGAAGATCGATGCCACCGCTTTCCACGATCCGGCGCGCAGACGCGTCTGCCCGCACGTTGAAGCCTATGAGCACCGCCTTCGATGCCGCCGCCAGAGTCGCGTCCTTCTCGGTCAGGCCGCCGACGCCCGATGAAAGGACGTTGATGCGGATCAGATCGGTCGAGAGACTGGTCAGCGACTCGCGCAACGCTTCCGAAGAGCCATGTACGTCGGCCTTGATGACCAGGTTGAGCGTCTGCTGACCTTCGCCCTTGCCCATTTGGGCAAGGATGTCTTCGAAGCGATTGGTCGCGGCCTTGCTGCTCAAGTGGCTCTCGCGCCGCCCCTCTTCGCGCTGCCGCGCCACGTCCTTCGCGAGGCGCTCGTCCGCCACCACCACGAAATCGTCGCCCGCACGCGGCACGCCGGAAAGTCCGATGACCACGACCGGGATCGACGGCAACGCGGATTCGACCTGCTTGCCGTTCTCGTCGAACAGGGCACGCACGCGCCCGTACTCGACGCCGCAGACCATGTAGTCGCCGCGCTTGAGCGTGCCGGACTGGACCAGCACGGTCGCGACCGGGCCGCGGCCCTTGTCGAGGGTCGACTCAATGACGGCGCCCGAGGCGCGACCCTCGATCGGAGCCTTGAGCTCGAGCACTTCCGCCTGCAGCGACAACGCATCCAGCAGCGCGTCGACGCCGGCGCCGGTACGCGCCGACAACGGCACCATCTGCACGTCGCCGCCGTATTCCTCGGCCACGACTTCGTGCGCGAGCAGGTCCTGCTTGACGCGATCGGGATCCGCGTCGCCCTTGTCCATCTTGTTGATCGCGACGATCAGCGGCACCTTGGCCGCGCGTGCGTGCTGGATGGCTTCGATGGTTTGCGGCATGACGCCGTCGTCCGCCGCCACCACGAGCACCACGATGTCGGTGAGCTTCGCGCCGCGCGAACGCATGGAAGTGAACGCAGCATGGCCTGGCGTGTCGAGGAAGCTGATGACGCCCCGGTCGGTCTCGACGTGGTACGCGCCGATGTGCTGCGTGATGCCACCCGCCTCGCCAGAGGCCACCTTGGTGCGGCGGATGTAATCGAGCAGCGAGGTCTTGCCGTGGTCGACGTGGCCCATGATCGTGACCACCGGCGGACGCGGCTCGGTCGGGACGTCGGACACGGCGTGCGCGATCAGCGCGGTCTCGGCATCGTTCTCGTCCTGGCGCGTCGCGGTGTGGCCCAGCTCTTCCACCACGAGCACCGCGGTGTCGTGGTCGATGGCCTGGTTGATGGTCGTCATGACGCCCATCTTGAACAGCATCCGGACGACCTCGGCACCCTTGATGGCGAGCTTCACGGCGAGGTCGGCCACGACGATGGTGTCACCCACCGTGATCGCGCGAACCATGGGGCCGCTCGGACGCGAGAACCCGTGCCCCGTGCCGGCGCTGCGGCTTGGCTCGATGCGTGGCTTGGACTTCTTTCGGCTCCGGCGCGCAGCGCCGTCGGCCAGGTGCAGCGGCCCGTGCAGGTAGCGGCCAACGGTCGGATCGACCACCGACAGGTCGTTGTCCTGCATGCGATGCGAACCACGGTTGCCCTTGTGGCGATGTGGCTCGTCGCGACCGCGACTGTCGTCGCGCCGGGGCGGAACCACTGCGGCGGCCGGCTTGACCGGGCCGACCGAACGACGCGGCTTGTCCTTGTCCGCGCGAACGTCCGCGGCGCCCGTTTCGGGTTCGCCACCGACCGGCGGCTCCGGTTGCGCAGCCTCGGCGGCGGCGGCAGCGGCCTTGGCGGCCGCTTCGGCCACGAGGCGTTCCTGCTCGTCCTTGCGCCGCTGGTCCTTCTCGATCAGCGAAGTTTCTTCCGCGGACCGGCGCGCCTCGGACGCCTGCAGCAGCTTCAGCGCCTCCTCGCGTTCGGTCGTCGGTTGCTGCGACTCGGTCAGGGTATCGCGCTTGACGTAGGTGCGCTTGGCACGCACTTCGACCGCAACCGTCTTGCCGCGCGTCGCGCCGCTCGGCACCGTCAGCTCGGTCACGCGCGTCCGCCGCAGCGTGATCTGGCGCGGGGCAGACGAAGGGCTTTCCACCGCGGCCTCCTGCTTGCCGTGGGCACGACGCAGGAACCCGAGCAACCTGATCTTCTCGGCGCTGGTCACGACCTGGTCGGGACCGCTGAACTTCATGCCGGCCTCGGAAAGCTGCACCAGCAGCTTGTCGACGTTCAAATTGAGCGTCTGGGCCATTTGCTTGACGGTTACTTCTGACATTCCTGCGCTCCCGCGTATCGCCGCGTTGCGTGCTGCATTCTTGCGTTGCAAGTACCGATGGCCCTGCGGCCGGCGGTCAACCCTGCTCCATTTCCATGCGCGCGAGCATCGGCGCGCGCGCAGCCATGATCAGCGCCGCTGCACGTTCGTCGTCGAGCCCCTCGATGTCGCTTATCTCGTCCGTGGCCATGTCGGCGAGGTCGTCGAGCGTGCGCACTCCGCGTTCCGCGAGCGCGAAGGCGACCTGGTCGTCCATCCCCTCGAGCGCCAGCAGCTCCTCGCTCGGCGCGTGCTCGTCGAGATCCTCCTCGGCGGCAATCATCTGCGTGAGCAGCGCGTCGCGGGCTCGCGCACGCAACTCCTCGACGATGTCGGCGTCGAACTCCTCGATCGCGAGCAGCTCCGAATCCGGCACGTAGGCGATTTCCTCGACACTCGAGAAGCCCTCCTGCACCAGGATCGACGCGATCTCCGCATCGACCTCGAGCTTCTCGATGAACAGGTTGCGCGCGGCTTCCTGCTCGCCCTCGGACTTCTGTCGGACCTGGTCCTGCGTCATCACGTTGAGGTGCCAGGTGGTCAGCTTGCTCGCCAGGCGCACGTTCTGGCCGCCGCGGCCGATGGCCTTCGACAGTTCCGTCTCGGCGACCGCGAGGTCCATGCTGTGCTTGTCCTCGTCGACGATGATCGACTGGACTTCGGCCGGCGCCATGGCGTTGATCACGAACTGCGCCGGGTTCTCGTTCCAGAGGACGATATCGACACGCTCGCCATTGAGTTCGTTGGTGACCGCCTGGACGCGCGAGCCGCGCATGCCGATGCACGCGCCGATGGGATCGGTGCGGTGGTCGTGCGCGCGTACGGCGATCTTGGCGCGGTCGCCGGGATCCCGGGCGCAGGCCATGATCTCGACCAGGCCCTGGCCGACCTCCGGCACTTCGATCTTGAACAGTTCCATCATGAG
>JBBRIE010000217.1:0-5085 GCA_038221545.1 Lysobacterales bacterium | reverse complement strand
ACGTGGGCGGTCGCAACCAGATGTACAAGAACATCGTCGATGCGAACCACGAAATGGCCGCCGGCATGCCGGAATCGTTCAACGTGCTGGTCAAGGAAATCCGATCGCTCGGAATCAACATCGAGCTGGATACGGACTGACCCTCGGCCTTACGGAGATATTTGAATGAAAGATCTATTGAACCTGTTCAACCCGCAGCGGCCGACGCTCGACTTCGACGCGATCAAGATCGCGCTGGCGTCGCCCGATCTCATCCGGTCGTGGTCTTACGGCGAAGTGAAAAAGCCGGAAACCATCAACTACCGGACCTTCAAGCCGGAACGCGATGGCCTGTTCTGCGCGGCGATCTTCGGTCCCATCAAGGACTACGAGTGCCTGTGCGGCAAGTACAAGCGCATGAAGCACCGCGGCGTGGTGTGCGAGAAGTGCGGCACCGAGGTCACGCTGGCCAAGGTCCGCCGCGAGCGCATGGGTCACATCGAGCTGGCGAGCCCGACCGCGCACATCTGGTTCCTGAAATCGTTGCCGTCGCGCATCGGGCTCATGCTCGACATGACGCTGCGCGACATCGAGCGCATCCTGTATTTCGAGGCGTACGTGGTTATCGATCCGGGCATGACGCCGCTGGAACGCGGCAACATCCTGACCGAGGACATGTACCTCAATGCCGTCGAGGAGCACGGTGACGAGTTCGACGCCCGCATGGGTGCCGAGGCCGTGCACGAATTGCTGAAGACGCTCGACCTGCCGTCGGAACTCGTGCGCCTGCGCGAGGAAATGGCCGCGACCGGATCCGAGACCAAGCTCAAGCGGCTGTCGAAGCGCATCAAGCTGGTCGAGGCTTTCCTCGCTTCGGGCAACCGCCCGGAGTGGATGGTGCTGACCGTGCTGCCCGTGTTGCCGCCGGACCTGCGTCCGCTGGTGCCGCTCGATGGCGGCCGCTTCGCCACGTCGGACCTCAATGACCTCTACCGTCGCGTGATCAACCGCAACAACCGGCTGAAGCGCCTGCTCGAACTCGCCGCGCCGGACATCATCGTGCGCAACGAGAAGCGCATGCTGCAGGAAGCCGTCGACGCGCTGATGGACAACGGCCGTCGCGGCCGTGCCATCACCGGCACCAACAAGCGCCCGCTCAAGTCGCTCGCCGACATGATCAAGGGCAAGCAGGGCCGCTTCCGCCAGAACCTGCTCGGCAAGCGCGTCGACTATTCCGGCCGGTCGGTGATCGTGGTCGGCCCAACGCTCAAGCTGCACGAGTGCGGCCTGCCGAAGAAGATGGCGCTCGAACTGTTCAAGCCCTTCATCTTTTCCAAGCTGCAGACCCGCGGCCTGGCGACGACCATCAAGGCGGCGAAAAAGCTGGTCGAGCGCGAGTCGGCCGAGGTGTGGGACATCCTGGAAGAGGTGATCCGCGAGCATCCGGTGCTGCTGAACCGCGCACCGACTCTGCATCGCCTCGGCATCCAGGCGTTCGAGCCGGTCCTGGTCGAGGGCAAGGCCATCCAGTTGCATCCGCTGGTCTGCACCGCGTTCAACGCCGACTTCGACGGCGACCAGATGGCCGTGCACGTGCCGCTGTCGCTGGAGGCGCAGCTGGAAGCGCGCGCGCTCATGATGTCGTCGAACAACATCCTGTCGCCCGCCAACGGCGAGCCGATCATCGTGCCGACGCAGGACGTCGTGCTCGGGCTCTATTACATGACCCGCTCCCTCGAAGGCCGCAAGGGCGAGGGCATGGCGTTCTCGAACCTGGCCGAAGTTCACCGCGCGTACGAGACGCGTGCGGTCGATCTGCACGCCAAGGTCAGAGTGCGTCTGCTGGACGTGTCCTACGACGAGGAAGGCAAGCGCAGCGAGCGCATGGCGTTGATCGAGACCACGGTCGGCCGCGCCCTGCTCGCGGAAATCCTGCCTGAAGGCATGCCGTTCGCGCTGGTCAACACCGAGCTCACCAAGAAAGCCATCAGCCGGCTCATCAACCTGTCGTACCGCATGCTGGGCCTCAAGAACACGGTCGTGTTCGCGGACCAGCTCATGTACATGGGCTTTCGCTTCGCGACGCGGTCGGGCATCTCGATCGGCATCGACGACATGCGCATCCCGGAGGAAAAGGAGGGCATCCTCAAGATCGCGGAGAAGGAAGTCCTCGAGATCCAGGGCCAGTTCCAGTCCGGCCTGGTCACGTCCGGCGAGCGCTACAACAAGGTCGTCGACATCTGGTCGCGCACGAATGAACTCGTCGCGCAGGCGATGATGCGCGGCATCGGCACCGAGCCGGGCAAGAATGCGAAGGGCGAGAAGATCGATCAAAAGTCGATGAACTCGATCTTCATCATGGCCGATTCCGGCGCCCGTGGTTCTGCGGCGCAGATCCGCCAGCTCGCCGGCATGCGTGGCCTCATGGCCAAGCCGGACGGTTCGATCATTGAGACGCCGATCAAGGCGAACTTCCGTGAGGGCCTCGACGTCCTCCAGTACTTCATCTCGACCCACGGCGCGCGCAAGGGCCTCGCGGACACCGCGCTCAAGACCGCCAACTCGGGTTACCTGACGCGGCGTCTGGTGGACGTGGCGCAGGACGTGGTGGTGACGGAAGTCGAATGCGGTACCAGCTTCGGCCTCACCATGACCCCGATCGTCGAGGGTGGCGACGTTGTAGAGCCGTTGCGCGATCGCGTTCTGGGTCGCATGGTGGCCGAGGACGTCTACCTGCCGGGCGAGAGCAACGAGCCTTTCGTTACCCGCAATACCCTGCTCGACGAGCGTTGGGTGGATCGGCTGGAAGCGGTGGGCGTGCAGCTCATCAAGGTGCGTTCCTCGATCACCTGCCAGGCGCGCTTCGGCGTGTGCGCCAACTGCTACGGCCGCGACCTCGCGCGCGGGCACATCGTCAACATCGGCGAAGCGGTCGGCGTCATCGCCGCGCAGTCGATCGGCGAGCCCGGCACGCAGCTGACCATGCGTACGTTCCACATCGGTGGTGCGGCGTCGCGCGCGGCGGCCATCGACAACGTGCAGGTCAAGACCAGCGGCGTGCTCAAGTACAACAACCTCAAGACCGTGCAGCACGCCGCGGGGCATCGCGTCGCCGTGTCGCGTTCCGGCGAGCTGTCGCTGATCGATTCGCACGGCCGCGAGCGCGAGCGCTATCGCCTGCCGTACGGCGCCACCATCGCGGTCAAGGACGGCGCGCAGGTCAAGGCCGGCCAGACTGTTGCCAACTGGGACCCGCATACCCATCCGATCGTGTCGGAAGTGGCGGGCGTGGTGCGCTTCTCGGACTTCATCGACGGCATCACCGTAGCCGAACAGATCGACGACCTCACGGGCCTGCAGTCGGCCGTGGTCACCGATCCCAAGCGCCGCACCGGCACCGCCAAGGACCTGCGTCCGATGGTCCAGCTGAAGGACAAGAAGGGCGCGGAGCTCAAGCTCCCGGGCACCGACATTCCTGCGCAATACCTGTTGCCCGCCGGAGCAATCATCTCGCTCCAGGCAGGCGCAGAGGTGGGCGTCGGCGACGTCATCGCGCGAATCCCGCAGGAATCCTCGAAGACCCGCGACATCACCGGCGGCCTGCCGCGAGTTGCCGACCTGTTTGAGGCCCGCAAGCCGAAAGAGCCGGCAATCCTGGCTGAGCAGACGGGCATCGTCAGCTTCGGCAAGGACACCAAGGGCAAGCAGCGTCTGCTCATCACGGACCGCGCTGGCAACAATCACGAGGAATTGATCCCCAAGTGGCGCCAGGTGATCGTGTTCGAGGGCGAGCACGTCGAGAAGGGCGAGACCGTCGTCGATGGCGAGCCGTACCCGAACGACATCCTGCGCCTGTTGGGCGTCGAGCCGCTGGCTGCGTACCTGGTCAAGGAGATCCAGGACGTCTATCGCCTGCAAGGCGTCAAGATCAACGACAAGCACATCGAGACGATCATCCGCCAGATGCTGCGCAAGGTCGAAGTGACCGATGCCGGCGACACTCGCCTGTTGCGGGGCGAGCAACTGGATCGCGTGCGCGTGATCGAGGAGAACGCCAGGACCGATGCGCGCTCCGAGCGGATCGCCGAGTACGCCCCGGTGCTGCTGGGCATCACCAAGGCATCGTTGGCCACGGAGTCGTTCATTTCGGCGGCATCGTTCCAGGAAACCACGCGGGTGCTTACCGAGGCCGCCGTACGCGGCACGCGCGACAGCCTGCGTGGACTCAAGGAAAACGTCATCGTCGGCCGTCTCATCCCGGCCGGAACAGGCTTGGCGTACCACACCAACCGCCGCCGCAAGGCGACGGTGGAGCTGACCGAGGCGGAGCTGGCCACGCTGGGCGGCGCCGGGGAACCCTCGGAATCGTCCGTAGAAGGTGCCGCAACCGTAGAAAGCTGATAAGCTCTTCGGCTACTTCGAAAGAAGCCCGCCGGACAAGGGCTTGTGTTCGACCGCATGGATGCGCGGCTGTGTTGACAGTCCGTGAAAGCTGCTGCTACATTCTTCAAGCTGACAGACCGGCAATGCCGGTCTGTCTTTTCGTTTCTCAAACGCTCTAGGTTCTTACCCAACATGGCGACTGTTAACCAGCTGATCCGCAAGCCGCGGAGTCCGAAGACGTACAAGAGTGGCTCGCCTGCGCTGGCCAACTGCCCGCAGCGCCGTGGCGTCTGCACGCGCGTCTATACGACGACGCCGAAGAAGCCGAACTCCGCGCTCCGCAAAGTCGCCAAGGTACGCCTGACCAACGGTTTCGAGGTCATCAGCTACATCGGCGGCGAAGGCCACAACCTTCAGGAACACTCGGTCGTCCTCATCCGCGGCGGCCGCGTCAAGGACCTGCCAGGCGTGCGCTATCACACGGTGCGCGGTTCGCTCGACGCCGCCGGCGTGACCAAGCGTCGCCAGAGCCGTTCCAAGTACGGCGCCAAGCGACCGAAGGCCAGCAAGTAGAGCGGAGCCGTGTTCCGCTGAAATAAAGGGCGGAACCGTGTTCCGCTGAAACAAGACCCGCTCAATTGCAGAGCGAGGCAAGCGGATCACCGCTCCGCCCTGCACGTTTTCCAGCCACACCCGAATCACCCGCGTTTACGCAGTCCGCAT
>JBBRIE010000216.1:0-5091 GCA_038221545.1 Lysobacterales bacterium | reverse complement strand
TGCGCTGAAGCACAAGTCGCCGATCAGGGTCCTGTCGACGCCCGACACGACGTACCGGTTCGTCGCCCGCGCGCCGGCCAGCATGCCGCTGCGGCCGATCGTGATCGGCACCGGGCCCTGCGGCCTGTTCGCGGGCCTCGTGCTCGCGCAAATGGGCTTCCGACCCATCGTCCTCGAACGTGGCAAGGCGGTGCGCGAGCGCACGGTCGACACGTTCGGGCTCTGGCGAAAGAAAATCCTCGATCCCGAATCCAACGTGCAGTTTGGCGAAGGCGGCGCCGGCACCTTTTCCGACGGCAAGCTGTACAGCCAGATTTCCGACCGCCTGCATCACGGCCGCAAGGTGCTGACGGAATTCGTCGCCGCCGGTGCGCCGGAGGAGATCCTCTACGTCAGCAAACCGCACATCGGTACCTTCCGGCTGGTGACGATGGTCGAGCACATGCGCGCGACGATCGAATCGCTTGGTGGCGAGATCCGTTTCGGCAGCCGGGTCGACGACCTCAGCGTCGAAGTCGACGCGAAGGGCCAGCGCCGCGTGCGTGGCGTGATCCTCGCGAATGGCGAGGAAATCAGTGCCGACCATGTCGTGATGGCGCTCGGCCACAGTGCGCGCGACACGTTCGAAATGCTGCACGCGCGCGGCGTGTTCCTCGAGGCCAAGCCGTTTTCGGTCGGCTTCCGCATCGAGCATCCGCAATCCCTGGTCGACGCCGCGCGCTTCGGACCACAGGCCGGGCATCCCCTGCTCGGCGCCGCCGACTACAAGCTCGTCCACCACGCCAGCAACGGTCGCTCGGTCTACAGTTTCTGCATGTGCCCGGGCGGCACCGTAGTTGCGGCCGCCAGCGAGCCGGGTCGCGTGGTCACCAACGGCATGAGCCAGTACTCGCGCAACGAGCGCAACGCCAACGCCGCGATCGTGGTCGGCATCACACCGGAAGACTTCGCGCCCTACGGCGAGGGTCCGCTCGCGGGCATCGCCCTGCAACGGCACTGGGAGTCGCTCGCGTTCGCGCTCGGCGGCGGCGAGTACGAGGCACCGGCGCAACTCGTCGGCGATTTCCTCGCCAACCGCGCGTCGACCACGCTCGGCGCGGCGCTGCCGTCCTACACGCCGGGCGTGCGACTTGCGAACCTCGATGCATCGCTGCCCCGCTACGCGATCGATGCGATCCGCGAAGCCTTGCCCGCCTTCGACAGGCAGTTGAAGGGCTTCGCGATGCACGAGGCGCTGTTGACGGGGGTCGAGACGCGCACCTCGTCGCCACTGCGCATCACCCGCGGGGAAGACGGCCACAGTCTCAACACGCGCGGTCTGTTTCCCGCGGGCGAAGGCGCCGGCTATGCCGGCGGCATCCTGTCCGCAGGCGTCGACGGCATCAGGGCCGCGGAAGCGGTCGCGCTCAGCATGGTGAATCGCGCATCACCGACCGTGGCGAAGTCGTAACCGCAAACCTCGACGGCGGACTTCGAGACCGTCGTCCTTCGACCGGGCGTTGGCCCCACCCTCACGACATGGGATTCGGCGGCGCGGGCGATTCGGCGGGAAGCGGGATGAATTCCTGGTCGTCGTCCAGCGGCAACGGCATGCGCCCTGCCCGCCAGTCGTCCCTGGCCTGCGCGATCAGTGCCGGCCGCGACGAGACGAAGTTCCAGTCGATGAGGCGCGTCCCTATATTTTCACCGCCGAGCATCATCAGCATGCTCGGTGCCAGGGCGATGATCTCCGGAGACTTGCCCGGCGCAATCACCACCATCGTGCCCGCATCGAACGCATCGCCGTCGATCCGGACACGGCCTTCCGCGACGTACACGGCGCGCTCCGCGAAGGCGGGCGGCAGCGGCGCGCGCGCGCCGGTTGCGAGCACCCCGTGCAGGTAGAACAGCGGCGAGAAGACCGGCACGGGAGAGACGAGCCCGAACGCCTCGCCTGCAATCAACCGCGCTCGCGCTCCACCGTCCGTGCATTCCGGAATATCCCGCCTTGCAACGTGGGTGAAGGCCGGATCGCACTCCTCGAACTCGGCTGGCAGCGCCACCCAGGCCTGGATGCCGTCGAGGTGGCCGCCTTCGCGCCGCGCGCGCTCGAAGCGCTCCGAATGCGTGATGCCGCGGCCGGCCGTCATCCAGTTCACCGCGCCAGGCTCGATCACCTGCAGCGTGCCGAGGCTGTCCCGATGGGTCATTTCGCCGCGGAACAGGTAACTCAGCGTTGACAGCCCGATGTGCGGATGGGGGCGCACGTCCACTTCGCGCGGAAGCCCGGGCGGGAAATCCACCGGGCCCATATGGTCGAAGAAAACGAAGGGCCCGACCATGCGTCGCTGCGCGAACGGCAGCACGCGACCGACTTCGAAACCTCCGAGCGACTTGCGCCGCGCCGTGATCACCTGCTCGATCATTGCAACTCCGTGCCTGGGCACACCGGTGCGCCTGCGCCGGCAGCCACGTTGAACTGGATGCTGCTGCGCGGGATGCGCCAAGCGCCAGGTGTCACTCCGGGCGAGTCGCTCATGCGCGAAGCCCCATGACGACGGCCGCCAGCAGTGCGGCGCCGAGCACGAGCGACGAGATGCCGATGGGCGCCATGTAACGAACGGCCCGCGGCACCATCGCTTGCGCGAAGCGCTGGTGCCATCGCCACGGGATCAGCAGGAGACCCGCTGTCGTACCCACGACGATCCAGCCGAAGACTCCTGCCAGAGCCGGACAAGCCATGCGCGGCGCGTGGTGGACGAGTCCGAAACCGACGCACAGGCGGATCGCGAGTTCGCAGTAGTGCAGGCGCAGGGACGTCGCGAATGCGAGCAGGAACTGCCTGGCCCTGGCTTCGGCGAGCAATGAAGCGCCGCCCAGCACCATGAGGTAGAGGCTGGTCAGCACGACAAAACCCAGCGCCAGTGCATCGATCATTGCGTGTCCCCGCCGGCGTCCCCAGTCGAGACTGCGCTCCGCACCACATTTGCCCGCTCAGCCACTTTCCTCGAGGCTATGGCGACGCACCCGTGCCTCGATCCGCGCCCGCAGGCGCCACCGCCCCGCATCCGCGAGCATGCGACCCGCCCACCGGAACACATTCAGCTCGGCGACGGTCATCCGCAGGCTCGCCATGCGCTCGCGTTGCTCTGCCGGGGACATGGTCGCGGCACTGTGCAGGGCATCCGCGGTCTCCTCCACATGATAGGGATTCACGATCAATGCCTCGCTCAATTCCCGTGCCGCCCCCGCGAACCGGCTGAGGATCAGCACGCCCTGCTCGTCGTCGCGCGCGGCGACAAATTCCTTGGATACCAGGTTCATGCCGTCATGAAGGCTGGTCACCACGCAGGCGTCGGCGGCGCGATAGAGTTCCGCCAGCGCATCGTGTTCGTGGTGCTCGGCGAGGAGGTGCACGGGCCGGTAGTCGTCACGCGAGAATCGCTCGTTGATGCGATCGACCAGCCTGTGCACGCGCCCCTGGAAATCCTGGTACTCGTCGAGCGCGCTACGCGTGGGCGACGCGACCTGCACGAACACGAACCGACCGATCCATTGCGGCCGTTTCTCCAGCAATCGCTCGACCGCGTTGAGTCGCTCGATAATTCCCTTCGTGTAGTCGAACCGGTCCACACCGACCGCGAGGCATGCGTTCGCGGGCAGGGAAAGGCGTGCCACCACGCGCCGCCGGCATTCGGCCACCGATGGCCACGCAGCCTGCTGTTCGGCCGAGGGCCACTCGATCGAGATCGGATAGCTCTCGACGTAGGTTTCCTTGTCGCCCGCCGAGATGATCGAGTGCTCGTGTTCGATGCGCGCCTCGAGGAAGCGATCGACGGTCTCGATGAAGTTCTTGCAGTGGAACTTGGTATGGAAACCCAGGATCGTGCTGCCGAGAAGTCCACGCAGGATCTCGCGTCGCCACGGGCAGATGCCGAATGACTCCGGATTGGGCCAGGGGATGTGCCAGAACGTCAGGATCGTGGCTTGCGGGAGCCGCTCACGGATCATCGCTGGCAACAGCGCGAAGTGGTAGTCCTGCACGAGCACGACTGGATCGGCGCTTCGCGCTTCCTCGACGACCGCGTCGGCAAAGCGCTGGTTCACCTCGCGATAGGCAGCCCAATCCGATTCACGGAACACGGGCCGGACATTCGCGACGTGACACAGCGGCCACAGGCCTTCGTTGGCGAAGCCGTAGTAGTAGCCGCGTTCTTCCTCTTCGGTGAGCCAGATGCGCCGCAGGCAGTACTCGCGTCGATCCGGTGGCACCCACACCCGGTCCGCGGCATCCACCACCTGTCGGTCCGCGCTGCCGCTGCCATGTGCGATCCAGGTGCCGGAGCAGGCGCGCATGACCGGCTCGACGGCCGTCACGAGACCGCTGGCCGGTCGCCTCACGAAAATGCCGGCGTCACCCTGTTCGTGGATGTAGGGCTCGCGATTCGAGACGACGATGACCTGGTCGCCGCGCAGGTGGGTGTGCAGCAGGCTGCGCAATCGTTCCGGTGTCCAGGCGACGTCCGGTCCCTGCGAGCGCCGGTACTCGTCCTCCAGGTCCCGCAGTCTCGTCTTGAGGTCTTCCACGAGCGGCGCGAATTCAGATTCCGGCGGCATGGGCTGCAGCAGCCCCTCGCCCCGGAACAGCGAACGCACGCTTCTCACCCAGCCACGCCAGCTGAGCTGCGCCACCGCCATCGTGATCAGCGCGAGCACGAGTCCAAGCGCCGCAAGAAAGCCGACCAGGTAGCGGCGCGTGTCCTTGCTCCGGCGATCGATGAAGCCGAGGTCGTGCAACAACACCAGGTGCCCGAGCATCCTCGGCTCGCCGCAGAGCCTCGAACCCTCGGCGCTGGCCGGTTGCACTGGACAGTCCTCGAACACCCGGTGCGCACTCGCATGCAACGTGCCGCCAGCATCCTTGATGCGCTGGTCGGGATTGGCGGACGCGGCCAGCGCCTGCGCGCAGGACACCGATCCGGGGAATCCATCCGTGGCCAGCAGCAGCCGTCCGCCGGCGTCGCACACCGCGATGCCGAACAATCGCTCGTCCTGCACCGTCCGCTCGAACAAGCGGCCCAGGCGGGCGCTGTTGCCGCTACGCAGCGACTC
>JBBRIE010000215.1:0-5108 GCA_038221545.1 Lysobacterales bacterium | reverse complement strand
CAGCTTCCAGCGCGACAGCGCGCTCAGCGGATTGCGCGACCAGCCGCCGCCCTCGCGCGGCGCGACCGGCAGCAGCCATGCCCACAACTGCCAGTCGCCGCGGATCCAGCGGTGGCGCCTGTTGACGTCGAGCGCATAGCTCGAGGGATAGTCCTCGTACAACTGCACGTCACTGACGAGGCCGGCCCGCGCGAAGCAGCCTTCGAGCAGGTCGTGGCTCAGCACGCGGTTGTCGGGGAAGCGGCCTGCGAGCGCCTGCTCGAACGCAGCCACGGCGTAGATGCCCTTGCCGACGAAGGAACCTTCGCCGAACAGGTCCTGGTAAACGTCGGAGACCGCGCGCGTGTAGGGATCGATGCCGGGCTCGCTGCCGTAGAGCTCGGCATAGCGGGTGCGCGGTCCGCCTGCGAGGCTCACGCCCACGCGCGGTTGCAGGATCGAGTAACCGCGCACCACCCGCTCGCCGGCCGCATCGAAATGGGGTCGATTGAGCGGGTGCGCGAGCGTCGCGACGAACTCGCGCGCTGATTCGCGCGGCAACTGCGTGTCGCTGTCGAGCGTGATGACGTACTCGACACCGGCCAGGACACGCGCATCGCCGACGATGCGGGCGAACTGTTCCTGCGCTCCGTCCCGGCCCTGAAGCAGGGCGTTGAGTGCCACGAGCTTGCCGCGCTTGCGCTCGCGCCCCATCCAGCAGCCCTGGCCCGCATTGAAGCAGCGCGGACGGTGGAACAGGTAGAAGCGGCTGCCTTCCCCGTCGGCGGGATACTTGCGATTGAGCGACTCGATGGCCGCCGTCGCGCAATCGAGCAGGGCCGCGTCGCCCGGCTCGTGTTGTTGCGGGGAATCCAGGTGGTCGGTCAGCAGCGCGAAGTGAAGGTGCGGGTCGGTGTTCGCCAGGAAGCGCACTTCGAGCAGCTCGACGAGTTCGGCAATGGACTCGGCGCTCGACAGCATCGTCGGTACCGCGACCAGGGTGCGCGACGCCTTATCGATGCCGCGCGCGTAGTCCATCCGGGGCAGGGTGCCGGGCTGCGCAAGCCGCGTCGCCAGCCAGTTGGCCAGGCCGATCGCGGTCTCGCTGAAGACCACCACCGCGAGCACCGCGGCGAACACCCACCAGGCCGCGTGCGAGCTCGGCAACGGCACGCGCAGGAGGAGTGCGGCGACCATCGCGAGCGTCCCCAGGGCGACCGGAACCAGGAAGCAGGCGAGCGGCACCCGACCTTCCGCATCGCGCACGCGCAACAGCCTCCGCACGCCGAGCTGCCGTTCGAGCTGGCGCCGACCGCTGTCGACGAGGTAATAGCCGACATGCGACGCCACCGTGGGCGGGGCTCCCTCGCATTGCCTAAGCGCAAGCGCCAGCGCGGCGGCCGCCACCTCGTCCTCGCTGCAGCCGCTGCGCTTCGCAAGGGCCTCGACCGCGTGCCGATAGGCGTCGCGCGTGGCGAAATCCATCTGCGCGTACGCCCCCGCGGGATCGCGTTCCAGCGTGCGCTCAACCGAGCTTTGCGCCTCGACGAACACGCGCCAGTCCATGGTGGACAGGTAGCGCAGGCTGCCGATGCTGTTGCTGATCGACACCTGGTCGGCCGCCTGGCGCTGGTTTTCGCCCTGCACCATGTGCTCGATGCTCTGGCCCTCGTCCGCGAGCCACTGCTCGATCCAGCTCAGTGGCGCTGCGAGCACGGAACTCTGTCCCTGCAGGCGCCGCGCGATCTCCGCCACGAACGAGCTGGACAGCGGCGGGCTCGAGCGCGCCATGTCGGCGATCTCAAGCACAAGCTTCTTGGGCTCCGTTTCGGCGACGGCGATCATGCGATCGGCCCAGTCATCCGCGATGTCCCGCTCGAGGCGGTCCTGCGCGACGCGCGCGCTGACCCGGCGCAGGTTCTCGATCAGCGCCAGGCGCAACATGATCGGAATCGCCCAGTGCTCGCCCAGCTTGAGCGGAGCCACTGCCTGGTAGGCAGCAACGAACCGGTGCAGGGTGCCGGCATCGACGCGGCCATCGCCGTGCGAGATCGCCTCGAGCGCGAGGTCGTACACGCGCGGCAGGCCGGCCGACGGGCCGACCGCCAGTCTTGGCAATTCGCGGCTGTAGTCGCGCGGCAGGTGTCGGCGGGCCGTGCGCATCTGCTCCTCGATCAGGTGCGCGTTGTCCAGTAGCCACTCGCCGGCCGGCGTGAGCCGGCGCTGGGCGCGCACTGCGCTGGTCAGCGTCGCGCAGTTCTCGTCCAGCACCCGCTGGTTGTCGCGCAGCCTGCCCAGCAACAGGTCCGGCCCGCGCTTCGGGTCCAGCCGGTGCGTCCTTGCGAGCTGACCGCCGAGCAGCTCCATTTCCTCGGCGCTGAAAGGCTGTCCGCGCAGGGGCAGCTCATCGCCCGAGGCCGCCGCCGCTTCCAGCGGGCTGCGCACCATCGCGCGAAGATTGCGCCATTTGACACCGTAACGATTGAGCTCCTGCATGCGTCGAGTATCGCGCACACGGCGAACGCCCCGCTGAAGCGTCCGCGCGCGGAACCGCCCCGATGCCCGTCCGCTGCTGTAGGGCGGGGTTTGTGCCGCCGCCTTTCTCAGTCCCCGACGGGCGGCACGAGGTGTCGCATCCAGAATGCCATCGTCGCGGTATTGAAATAGTCGCGATTGGACTTCTTGCGGAATCCGTGACCCTCGTCCGACTGCTCGAGGTACCAGACCTCGGTGCCGTTGGCGCGCACCGCCTTGACGATCTGCGCCGCTTCGGAGGCAGGCACGCGTGGATCGTTCAGGCCCTGTGCCACGAACAGCGGCTTGTTGATCCCGCCCGCGCGCGCCAGCGGCGCGATGCGCGCGAAGTGCTCGGCCATCGCGGGATCGCGCTCGTCGCCATACTCGGCGCGACGAAGGTCGCGGCGGTAGTCCTCGGTATTGGCGAGGAAGGTGCGGAAATCGGAGATACCGACGATCTCGACGCCCGCGCGCAGCCGATCGCCGTAATGGACCATAGAGGCGAGCACCATGTAGCCGCCGTAACTGCCGCCGTAGACGCCTACCCGGTCGGCGTCCAGTCCCGGCTGCGTCGCGATCCAGTCGAGCAGGGCGCCGATGTCCTTGACCGAATCCTCGCGCCGTACGCCGTTGTCCAGTCCGAGATAGTTCTTGCCGTAGCCGGAAGATCCGCGCACGTTGGGCACCAGTACCGCGACGCCGAGGTCGTTCGCGAGGAATTGCGCCGTGGGGTCGAACGCCGGCCGCGCCTGGCCTTCCGGCCCACCGTGGATGTTGATGACAACCGGGAACCTGGCGTTCCCGATTGCGCGGCGCGGCCGGTACTGGAACGCGGGAATGGTGCGGGGCTTGCCGTCGATCCGGTCGAAGGTCGGGTAGCGCACCAGAGTGGGTTCGACGAAGTCCGCAGGGTCGAGCCCGCCCACTTCACTGCGTGTCCAGCGCACGAGCGAGCGGTCCGTGAGCGCGATGACGTACACGTCGCTCGGGGACGTCGCGGTGCTGAGCGTGAGCGCGAGCTGCCTGCCGTCGGGCGAGAAGCCGAAGTTGCCGATCACGCCGATCGGCAACGCCGGCAAAGCCACCCGCTCGTGCGAGGGAAGGCGCAGCACGGACAGTTTGCCGATGCCGTCCTCGTTGGTGGAGTAGGCGATGTGCCCGCCATCGGCCGCGATCCGGAAATCCTCGACGTCCCACGGCAGGTCGCGGGTCAACACCGCTGGCGGCGTGCCCGCATCCGGGTCGTGGTGCCGCAGGGTCCGGAACTCGCTCTCCTCATCGGAGATGAAGTAGACGGCGCGGCCGTCGGGCGCGAACCTGAAAGCGCCGAAGCCGGCCTTGCCGCCGTCGACCGGAAAGCGCTCGAGCTTGCCGGTCTCGACATCGACGACACCGGGCCGCACGTCGGTGATCGAAACGGCTTGTGCCACCAGCAGGCGCTTGCCGTCAGGTGAGAAATCGAGTGGGTACCAGGTGCCGCCGGGCGATGCGAGCAGTCGCGGCGTGCCTTCCGTCAGGCCGCGCACCCAGAGGTCGCCGTCGGTGCCGTTGCGCGCGGTGCTCGAGTACGCCAGCGTGTTGCCGTCCCGCGACAGGACCGCCCGCTCGTTGCGCGATCGCTTGCCATCCGTCAGCAGTTCGATCTCGCGCGTGGCCATGTCGTAGAAATGCAGCTGCCAGAACTCGGAACCGCCGACGTCCTTGCCGAACACGAAGCCGTCGGGTCCCTTGCCCGGCGTCGCCTGCGTCGCCATCAGCGGCTCGCTGAAGAAGGTCAGCTGCTCGCGCATGCCGAGGGGCTGCGCCACGCGATGCACCTGGTCGGTCTCGCCGAAGCGCGTCGTGATGAGCAGGCCGCCCTCGTCGAGCCATCCTGCGAAAGTCGCACCCCTCGTGTTCTGGTAGCGGGCGAGGCGTTCCGAGAGTTCCACCGAAAGCGCCGGGATGCCCTCAGTGGTGCGCGTGCCGGCCACGGTGCGCTCGACGTCGGCGACGGATTCGAGCGCGTGCGCGCCGACGTTGAAGATCAGGGCGGCGCAGAGCGCTGCAATCGTGCCGGGGCGCATGTGCGGGTTCCGTGGATCGGGGAGTGCAGTCTAGGCGTTTCGGCGTCCGCGCCGAGCAGGTCGACTAACATCACCGCCATGCCGGCCGGTATGAAAGTTTTGCTCGAGTCGCAGCGCGCGGAATGCGCCTTGCTGCGCCTTGCGATGCGCGTGCCGGCGTCATGACCGGGCGCGTGCTCGTGCTCGGCGCCAGCGGCGCGACTGGTGCCGCCCTGCTCGACCGCCTCGCGGACGCCGACCATGCGGTGCTGGCCTGGTCGCGACGCGTCGCACCGGCCGCCGCGCGCAGGTCGAAGATCGAGTGGCAAATCGGCGATGTCTTCAAGGACCCGCTACCCGCTGTGGACGCGATCCTGTCCGCCGGTCCGCTCGACGGGTTCGCGGACGCGCTGTCACGTTCGCCAGGCTGCCGGCCGCGCACGGTGGTCGCGTTGTCTTCGAGCAGCGCGGCGTTCAAGCGCGACTCGCCCGACCTGGCCGAACGCGCGCTCGCCGCCACGCTGGCCTCGAGCGAAGCAGCGGTCGCGGAGATCTGCCGCGACCGCG
>JBBRIE010000214.1:0-5140 GCA_038221545.1 Lysobacterales bacterium | reverse complement strand
CCTTGCGGTGCTCGATCTCGAGAGCGTTTCCGGCGACAGCGCCATTGCAGCCACGCCCGTGCGGGATGCGCGCTGGCGGATCGAGTCCCTCGGCGGCGATATCGACCTCCACGATCTGGACCCGGCGCGGGTCGCGATCCTGGCCGAGACGTTTTCGGGATCGATCGAGTCGCACGCGGATGGCGCGGCGTCGACGCATTCCAGCGGCGCGAGCGACCGCGGCCGCCGTCTGCGTGTCGACCCGCCCGGTGCAGACGCACGGATCGCGATCGAATCGTTCAGTGGCGATATCCGGCTGCATCGCGCGCGATGACGACGCGGCGCCGATGCTGCCGCCTGCGTGACCGGACCGCAGCCGCTCGCTAGCATGACGCCATGGGCAATATCCTCTGGCTGGCCTCCTATCCGAAGTCCGGCAACACTTGGCTGCGCGCGTTCCTGGCCAACCTGGTCGCCAACCGGTCGACGCCGTTGCCGTTGTCGGAGCTGCCCGGATACTGCGACGACGAGGCGCGCGCGGCGCTCTACACCGAGGCCGCCGGGCGACCGAGCACCGGTCTGTCGGTCACAGAACTGGGCGCCCTGCGGCCGCAGGTGCAGGCGGGCATTGCCGCCTGCGGCCAGGGCACCGTGCTGGTCAAAAGCCACAACTACTGGGGCGGCTTCGGCGATCACCTGCTGCACAATCCGCAGGTGACGGCGGGCGGCATCTACGTGGTGCGCAATCCGCTCGATGTCGTCGTCAGCATGACCCACCATTTCGGCCTCGGCATCGACCAGGCGATCGATTTCCTGGGCAACGAGGAGACCGCGACCGACAACGAGTCGCGCTGGGTGACGCAGCTGCTCGGCTCGTGGTCGACGCATGTCGCGAGCTGGGCCGACATCGAGCATCCGGGCTTTCGCGTGGTGCGCTACGAGGATCTCATCGACAAGCCGCAGAAGTCGTTCGCGAAGATCGCACGGCTGCTGGGCGTGGGCGACGCCGCCCGTGTCGCGCGCGCGGTCGGCCACTCCAGCTTCCAGACCATGGCAGCGATCGAACGTCGCGACGGTTTCATCGAGGCGTCGGAAAAGACCACCGCGCGATTTTTCCGGGCCGGTCGCGCCCACCAGTGGCGGCAGGTGCTGAGTCACGACCAGGTCGGGCGCGTGGTGGCCCGCCACCGGGAGCAGATGGCCCGGTTCAAGTACATTCCCGCGGGCCATGCATGAATCCGGCGCGAAGGCAGCCGCGCGCCCGGCGCGGACGCACACGCCAGTCGTCCGGAGCCGCCTCGGGTGACTAGCGTCGACGCAATCGGGGACGTTGCGGACGCACGCCGATTCCCCGTTGATCTCGGCGTGCGCACCCGCGTGTTCCTGTTCCTGCGCATCGCGGAGCACACGCTCGACAGCACCCCGTTCATAGACCACCGCATCAGCGCACCCATCGACCGCGCCGAGCGCGTGTCGGCGGACCGCATCGGCCTGGATCGTATCGAGGTGGCGCCGACCGGCTGGTTGTGGCACACCTCGTATTGCGGCTCTAGCCTGCTCGCGCGCGCCCTGCACGCGATGCCGCGGCAGGTGGCGCTGAAGGAGCCGCTGATCCTGCGCCGGCTTGGAGACGCGCGCGAGAAGGGTTTCGATCTCACCGATACGGTGAAGATCGGCGCCCGTCTCCTCGCGCGGCCCTGGCATCCCGGCGGCAGCGTGCTGATCAAGCCCACGCACGCGGCGCTCAACGTCGCGGCGGAACTCATGCAGGCGCTGCCGGATTCACGCGCCGTATTGCTGCATTCGGAACTCGAGGATTTCCTGCTGCGGAACATCCTCAAAGGCCCGACGACCCAGGCGCGGATCGGCCTCGCCGCCGAGCGCGCGCTGCGTGCGACGAGCCTTTTGCCACGGCTGCCGCGCGAAGCGGCGGCGCCACCCGACGTCATCTGCGCGGCCGCGCTGCAGTGGGCCGCCCAGCGCGAACTCGCGCTGGATCTCGTTGAGCTGCTTGGCGATGCGCGCGTGCGCACGCTGGCAGCGTCGCGCCTCTACGCGGATGTGAGCGGCACCGCGCTCGGGGTGCAGCGCTGGCTGGGCCTGGCAGCTTCGCCGGCGGAAATCGAAGCGCGCGTCGCGCAGGTCGCGCACCACCACTCGAAGAACTTCACACAGGCCTACGGCGCCGCCGAACGCGCGCGCGACAACGCAATGCTGCGCGATCGCCACGGTGCGGCCCTGGTGCATGCGATGCGCTGGGCGGAGCGCGTTCTGCTTCCGGCCATGCGCCGTGAAGCACTGGACCTGCCCTGCGCGCTGGCTGCGTAACGGCTCAAGGCCAATCGCCCCGTCCCGGCCGGCGCCCCCCGTCCGTCCATGACTCCGCGGGTCCGACCCGGTGAACAAGCAAAAAAAACGGCCCCGTTTCCGGGGCCGTTGAATGAGTGCAAATTGAAACGGGTGCTTAGAAGCGCTGGGTGTACTGCGCGTACCAGAAACGGCCCGGCACTTCGTACGCAGGATCGAACGAGTTCGCGAACGCAGTGGTCGCGACCGGCGGATCCTTGTCGGTGAAGTTGTTGATACCCACCGCGATGCGCGCGTTCCACGGGGCATTCCATGAAACCTGGAGGTCGTGGTACGTGGTGCCACCGAGGTAGTTCTGCAGGATCGGCTGCCCGATGTTCGGTTGGAATGTCTCGCCGTCCGGATCGTTGCAGAGCTCGTCGAAGCTGCCGGCGACGCCGCAGAGCTCTTCTTCCTGGCGGGAGTAGTAACGCAGGCCGTAGTTCGCGCCCCAGTCACCCAGTTCCCAACGCAGGTTGAAGTTGGTGCGCAGGCGCCAGTTGTTGGCACCGGTGCCGTTGTACTCACCGACCACGCTCTCGTCATCGCCGAAGTCGTAGTTGGACTGGTAGGCGTTGTCCCACACCATCGAGAACTGACCGAAGGAGAATTCCGGCAGACGGTAGCTGACCGTCAGATCCCAGCCCTCGATGTTGATCGTGCCGAAGTTGAGCTGCGCGTTGAGCAGGTCGGCGATGGTGCCGCCCGCGCCGCGGGTGACGAGACCGCAAGTGACCGGATCCTGGGTGAACACGCAGGTGTTGAGGATGGTCTGCGCGCCGAGGCCCTGGATGCCGTTCTCGAGCTCGATGCTCCACCAGTCGAGCGCGATGTCGAGGCCTTCGACCCAGCTCGGGCTGTAGACGACGCCGAGGGTCTTGTTGGTCGCGACTTCAGGCTGCAGGTTCGGATTGCCACCCACGGTGACGCGGATCTGGGTGTTGTCCTGGTTGTAGCCGCCGGCGGGCACGCCATTGGCGATGCAGAACGCCTGCTGTGCCGGGGTCAGCGCGGCAAAGCGGTTGCCGACCGGCCCGTTCGAGCAGGGATCGAGCAGCGTCGGGAACGAATCCGCCTGGCCCTGGAACGACTCGGCGATCGACGGCGCGCGGAAGCCTTCCGCGTAGTTGCCGCGGAACAGCAGGTCATCGATGGGCTTCCACTTGAAGCCGACCTTGTTGTTGGTCGTGTCGCCGAAATTCGAATAATCCGAATAGCGGCTGGCGACGGAGAACTCGAGCAGCTGGACGAACGGCACGTCCTTGAGGATCGGGATGTTCAACTCGAGGTAGTACTCGTCGAGCGAGAACGTACCCGAGGTCGGCAGGCGGCTGTTGCCGGTGGTGTTGCCCTGCGCGACGATCGCGTCCGGCTGGTCGAAGCCCGACTCCCGGCGATACTCGTAACCTGCCGCGAACGCCAGCGGGCCGGCCGGCAGCTCGAAGATGTCACCGGTCACGTTGGCGAAGTAGTTGACCATCTCGTAGCCGAGGCGATCGGTACCCTGGAACGTCGAGTACGCGAGCGCGGCAGGCGTGATGCTGCCTGGAGCGCCGAGCAGGTTGATCGGGACGCAGCCCGCGATGATGGCGGTCGGGGTGCCGCAACGCACCACACCAGAGGCGTCACGGAATGACGGGCCGAGTGCGGTGCGGAGTCTGCCGAGTTCGAACTGGCCTTGCTCGGTGTCGGTCTGGTCGTTCTTGGCGTAGGTGTAACCCGCATCCCACGAGAAGCCACGATCGAAGAAGTCGAAGTTGCCCTCGAAGGTGCCGTTGAAGGCGTACGACTTGACGTTCTGCGAGAACGTGCGGCCACCCGTCTCAACCGCACGGCGGTTGATGCGGCCGACCGGCAGACCGAACGGGTTGAAGACGCTGAACTGGCTGATCGTGATCGCGCGCTGCGCAGCGTTGGAGCCCGCCGCTCCGAGCGTGATCGGGATCGCCGCCAGCAGCTGCGAAGACTTGCGCTCGTTGTAGACGGCCATCGTGGTGAAGCGCAGGTTGTCGCTGAAGTTGTACGAACCGCTGGTGAAGATCGAGGTGCGCTCCTGCGGGGTCAGCAGGTAGTTCTGCGGCGCGAAGTTGAAGACATCGCCCGGTGAGACGCGCGTACGGAAGCCGGTGAGGCCCACGCCACCCGGATTGTACGTGAACGTGCCCGGGACACCGCCCGGCTGCGTCAGCGTGCCCGAGCAGGCGCCGGTCGCGCTGATGGTGCCGTTGCAGAGCGCGAAACGGCCGAAGGGCGAAGTGCCCGAACCGAACGAAACGCCGGTGCCAAACTGCGGCTCGGCGGAGATCTCGCGATCGCCGGCGAACACCGGATCTTCTTGCACATAGGCGGCGTTGAACATGAGCGAGCCACGCTCGGTGGTGGTGCCGATGGTGAAGTCGTACGCCTGGCGTGCGCCGTCTCCATCCTCGAATTCGCCGTATTCGGCGTTCGCTTCCGCGCCGTCGTAATCGGTGCGCAGGATGATGTTGACCACGCCCGCGATCGCGTCGGAGCCGTAGATCGAGGACGCGCCGTCCTTCAGGACTTCGATGCGCTCGACTGCAGCGGTCGGGATGGTGTTGAGGTCTACCGAGCCGCCGAGGCCGGTGCCCGACACCCAACGATGGCCGTTGACCAGCACCAGGGTGCGGTTGGAGCCGAGGTTGCGCAGGCTGACGCGGGTTTCGCCGTTGCCGCCGTTGTTGAACGTGGAGTTCAGCGCGGAGCCGTTGGTGGTGAGGTTCTGGATGATGTCGCCGATCGAGGTCAGACCGGTTGCCTTGATGTCTTCCTTCTCAAGGGTGAACACCGGCTG
>JBBRIE010000213.1:0-5160 GCA_038221545.1 Lysobacterales bacterium | reverse complement strand
GCATGATTTCCTCGATCGTCGCACCGAAGGCTTCTCGCAAGGCCAGCGCACCAAGACCGCGATCGCGCGCGCGCTGATCCACGATCCGAAAAACGTGATCCTGGATGAACCCACCAACGGACTCGACGTCATGACCACGCGTGGCCTGCGCCGGTTTCTGCAGGGGCTGCGCGTCGCCGGCCATTGCGAACGGTTTTCGAGCCACATCATGCAGGAGGTCGCCGCGCTCTGCGATCACATCGTGGTGATCGCCAAGGGGCGCGTAGTCGCGCAGGGCTCCGCCGGTGACCTGCGCGAGCAGAGCGGCGAGTCGAACCTCGAGGACGCGTTCGTCAAGATCATCGGTTCGGAAGAGGGGCTGCTGGCATGAAGCATTTCTGGATCGTGATGCTGAAGGAACTGCGCGAGAGTTTTCGCGATCGTCGCACCGTGATGATGGCGCTGGTGTTCAGCCCGTTGCTGACGCCGCTCCTGATGATGGGCCTCATCACGCTCAGCGTGAAAAAGGAAACCGAGAAGCTCGAAAAGGAACTGGTGCTGGCGGTCGCGGGCCAGGAGCATGCGCCCAACCTGGTCGCCTGGCTGCGCGCGCAGGGCGTCAAGGTGAAGGCACCGCCGCGCGACCTGGAAGCCGCGATCCGCAACCAGGACGAGGACGCGATCCTGTCGATCGATCCGGGCTACGGCAAGGCGTGGCGCGACAACAAGCCGGCGGAGGTCGAGATCGTGCACGACTCGTCGCGCATGTACGCGGGCACCGTGGTCACGCGCGTCGAGAACCTGCTCGAGAACTACGGCCGCATCACCGGCACCTTGCGCCTGGTGGTACGCGGCGTGCATCCGAACGTGATCGCGCCGCTGCGCGTAGCGCATCTCGATGTGGCGACGCCGGAGGCCAAGCAGGGCATGGCGCTCATGTTCCTGCCGTACATCCTGCTGCTCGGCGCATTCCTCGGCGGCGCCTACATCGCCATCGACGCGACCGCGGGCGAGCGCGAGCGGCAATCGCTCGAGCCCTTGCTCGCCAATCCGGTCAGCCGCGAATCGATCATGAGCGGCAAGATGGGTGCGGCCGCGGTGTTTGCGTTGCTGAGCGTGGTGCTGACCATGCTCGCGTTCAAGTTGAGCTTCCTGCTGATGCCCGCGAACCGTTCCGGTATCGCGTTCGATCTTTCGTGGCTCAACATCGCCAAGCTGTTCCTCATCACCGCGCCGGTGGCAGTCCTCGGAACTGCGATCTTCACCGTGGTGTCGGCGAACTCGAAGACGGTCAAGGAAGCGCAAAGCTGGTTCGGTGTGCTCATGCTGCTGCCGATGATCCCGACCATCGTACTCATGGTCTCGCCGGTGAAGGACAAACTCTGGATGTTCCTGGTGCCATTCCTCGGCCAGAACCAGATGCTGGTGCGCGTGCTGCGCGGGCAGTCCGTCAGCTCCGCCGAGTGGGCGATCGGCCTTGCAGGCGCCGCGCTCGCCTGTGTGGTGCTCTGGGTGTTTGCGTCGCGACTCTATCGCCGCGAGCAACTCGCCATCTCGGCCTGACTGCGGCGCCGGGCGACTGACCGCCGCCTGACCAGGGAGCTGTGCCGGCGCCGGCCGGACGTCGCCATCACGCCGGGCGAGGCAGAATTCGAGCCCCGCCCGACGAAGAGTCCACCATGGCCGCCGCCAAGAAGACCAGCACCGTTCCCGTCGACCTCAAGACCACGCGCGAGCGCACGGTCGTGCTCAACATTCCGCCGTCGCTCTGGAAACCGCCAACGGTGCCGGTGGCGGTCGATGGCGAAGCGTATGCGCCGAAGGACGAGTTGCACGTCACGTTGCTTGGAAGTGCGCTGCTCGCGGAGCTCGAGCAGCAGCTGTCCCTGCGCCTGCGTCGCCGCCTGTGGGCGGAAGCGCGCAACCGGCAGTGGCGCATCGACCGCGGCGGTGAACTGCACCTGCTCGAACACTTCGACCCGTCGACGCCGGGAGCATCCCCTGCGCGCAGCATCATCGAGATGATCACGCTCGAGGGGGCGGAAGCCTTCTTCCAGTCGCTCGAGCACCACATCGGGCGACAACTGCCACGCCCGCCCGCGCACGTGACGCTGTACACGCTGCGGGACGCGGGCGGCATCGGCGTGCCCGATGCAGGCTCGCTCCGGCGCCTGACGGTGCGCACGCTGACCCGCGGGGATCTAGCTGCCGCGTAGCGCCGCGACCGCCCTCTCGCACCGTCGTTACTTGCCGATGCAGAACGCCGAGAAGATCCGGGCCAGCAGGTCGTCAGGAGTGAATGCGCCGGTGATTTCGCCCAGCGTCTGCTGCGCCTGGCGGAGCTCCTCGGCCGCGAGTTCGCCAGCGCTCGCTTCGACGAGTTGCACGCGTGCGCTCTCGACGTGCACCTGCGTTCGCTCGAGCGCATCGACGTGGCGGGCGCGGGCACTGAAGCTGCCCTCGACGCAATCGCCTCCCCCGGCGAGTTCGCCCAGCAAGGCCTCCAGTCGATCGACGCCATGACCGTGCTGCGCGCTGAGCCACACGTGTGCGACACCGTCGTGATCTTCTTGTCGTGGGACAGCAGCGATCAGGTCGATCTTGTTGTGCACGACGATGCGGCGTGGCGAAACCGTACGCCCGCCTCCCACTCCCCCGTGGTGCTGCGGACCGGTGGCGGTGGCGGATCCCGCGCAGCGCGCGCTTTCCGCCGCAAGGGCCGGATCCTCGCCCAGGCTGGCATCCACTACTTCGAGGACGAGATCGGCGCGGTCGCGTTCTGCGTGGGCGCGGCGCACCCCTTCGGCCTCGATGGCGTCGTCGGTGTCGCGCAGGCCAGCGGTGTCGACGAGTTCGATGCGCGCGCCGCCGAGCGTGACGGTTTCGCGCAGCACGTCTCGTGTGGTGCCGGGAGTCGCGGTCACGATGGCGCGGTCGCTGCGCGCGAGTGCGTTCAGGAGCGAGGACTTGCCCACGTTGGGCGCGCCGGTGATGACGACGTACAGGCCATCGCGCAGTTGCTGGCCGCGCCGCGCGGCGATCAGCAACTCGGACATTCGCGTACGCAACGAGTCGAGTTGCGCGAGCAACGCGGGATCGCCGAGGAAATCGATCTCCTCGTCGGTGAAGTCGATTGCGGCTTCGATGTGAGTGCGCAGGCGGGTGAGCGCTGCAAGCAGCGCCTCAACCTCGCGCGAAAACGCGCCGTCCAGCGAGCGCATCGCCGCGCGCGCCTGGCGTTCGCTGCCGGCCGCAATCAGATCCGCGATGGCTTCGGCTTGCGCAAGATCGAACTTGCCGTTGAGGAATGCGCGTTCGCTGAATTCGCCGGGGCGGGCGCGGCGGGCGCCGAGTTCGCAAACGCGTGCGAGCAGAGTTTCGAGCACGACGGCGTTGCCGTGGGCATGCAGTTCGGCGATGTCTTCGCCGGTGAAGGAAGCGGGCGCCGGAAAAGCGAGCACCAGTCCCCGATCGACGCTGCGTCCGGTCGCGTCGCGAAAGGTCGCGACGTGCGCATGTCGTGGCGTGGGCGAGTACCCGAGCAATCGCGCCGCGATATCGAGCGCGGCCGGGCCACTGATCCGGACGATGCCAACGCCACCACCGGATGCGGTCGCGATCGCTGCGATGGTGGGATTGCCAGCGTTCAAGGACGAGGGCCCGAAGCCGAATGATCGGGGCCCAGTCTACGGCGAGCCTGCAGGGGGCGGACTGATGGCGCCAGCCGCTTGCTCAGTGCTTGGTTTCGCTGGCCTCGATGCGCTTGGTGATGACGTACTGCTGGATGAGTCCGAGCACGCCGTTGACGGTCCAGTACAGCACCAGGCCCGCCGGGAAGAAGGCAAACATGACCGACATGATCACCGGCATCATCTGGAACATCTTCGCCTGCATCGGGTCGAGCCCGGGCGAGGTCGGCGACAGCTTCTGCGTCGCGTACATCGCAAGGCCGTTGAGCACCGGCAATACGAAGTAGGGATCGCGATCGGTGAGCGAATCGATCCACAGGATCCAGGGCGCGTGCCGCAGTTCGACCGATTCGATCAGCACCCAGTACAGCGCAATGAACACCGGGATCTGCACCAGCATCGGCAGGCAGCCGCCCATCGGGTTGATCTTTTCCTTCTGGTACAGCTCGACCATTGCCCGGTTGAGCTTTTCCTTGTCGTCACCGTAACGTTCCTTGAGCGCCGCGAGCCGCGGCTGGAACTTGCGCATGCGCGCGAAAGAGCGGTACTGCGCCTCGGTCAGCTTGTAGAAGGCAAGCTTGATCAACACGGTCAACAACACGATCGACCAGCCCCAGTTGCCGACGAGCTTGTGGATCTTCGAGAGCAGCCAGAACAGCGGCTCGGCGAGGACCGTGACCATGCCGTAGTCGACCGTGTGATTGAGCCCAGGCGCTACCTGGCCCAGGTCATCCTGCAGTTTCGGGCCGATGTAGAACTCGAGAGGCAGCGACGCAGTCGCGCCAGGCGCAACCGTGCGGGTCGGACCGAGGGCGCGGATGAGATATCGAGGAGGCCCGCCCGCCGGCTTGATCTCGCTTGTGTTGTAGGCGAACGCATCGCTTCCCGGCGGGATCATTGCGGCCACGAAATGGTGCTGAAGCATCGCCGCCCAGCCGCCGGTGATCTCGCGATTCAACGGCTCCTCGAGGTACTCGTCGAACTTTGCCTTCTCGAAACGTTCCTCGTTGCTCCACCAGCCGGCGCCGCTGAAACTATAGGAGCTCGGGTCGGTGAACGAGGTGCTGCCGAGGGGCGCTTCCCGCTGCAATTGGCCGTACGCATTCACGGCAAGCGGTTGCGCGCGCGCGTTGGCGACGTCCTGGGCGAGTCCGATGCGGTAGCTGCCGCGCCCGAACGTCCAGATCTTGGTTACGGTGACACCGTCCTGCTGCCAGGTCAGCGGGACCGCGATGCGCGCGGCGCCTGCAGGCAAGGTGTAACGAGTGCTCGCCGCGGTGAACATCGCCTTGTGGTCGGGCACCGTGGCGCCGTTGGCGACAAGACCCGTCTGCGCGACGTAGTAGCGGCCGGCAGCGTCGCTCAGCAGAGTGACCGGCTGGTCGCGCTGCTTGCTCGTGAGGGCGTAGTCAATGAGATCGACGCGCACGAGATTGCCACCCTGCGGATCGATCTCCGCACGCAGCACGTCGGTGGTGACAATGATGTTCGG
>JBBRIE010000212.1:0-5239 GCA_038221545.1 Lysobacterales bacterium | reverse complement strand
AAGCTCTTGATCTTTTCTCTGGCATCGATGACAGATCAAGAGCGTCCCCTCTTCCGTCCCTGACTCGCGACATCCTGTCGCTCGCCCTTCGGGCCAGCTTCGCTGTTCGCAGACGCTCCTGCGTCTGCAGTCGGGACACCTTCTCCCACAAGGGGAGAAGGGAAAACTCTGGCTGAGAATCGACGCTAATCAGGTAGAGGCGAAAGAAAAGCGCGTCGAGGCGGGTCATGCGATGGCGGCGGTCCTCCGAGTTCCAGGCAAACGACGGACCGGCGCAACCAAGATCGCGAGCGAAGGGAGCGAGGTCGTGCGCGATGTAGCTCAGTCGCAGCACCTCGTCACTCGCTCCCGGCGTTATACCACCCGATAATGCTTTAGTGGTATAACTAGACCTGTCGTACCGGAGGCCGCCATGCCCCTCTACCGCGAACTCTCCGTCTCCGCCCAAACCGCCTACGCCGAGCTGTTCGAACTCGTGCAGGTGGCCGAAGCCTCACGCTCTCCGGCCTTCGTTACCGGTAAGGTCGCGTACAAGACGATCAAGGGCCGGCGTTACGGCTACTGGGCGTTCAAGGAGATCGACGGACGCAAGCGCGAGTACTACCTCGGGCTGGAGGGGCCGGCGATTGCGGCAATCGAGGCCGCGCGTGCGCGCGGCGCGCCGGCGTTGGATACGGTGGCGCGGCAGGCCGCGGCGGCGGCGGCACAGGGTTGCAGCGTCACGCCGCCGAAGCACTTTCGCATCGCCAAACGCTTGGCCGACTACCAATTCTTCCGCGCCGGCGGACTGCTGGTCGGCACCCATGCCTTTCTCGCGCTCGGCAATCAGTTGGGCGTGGCCTGGGGCAGCGGCACGCGCACGCTCGATCTGGATTTCGCCCACAACGGGCCGGGCGGCAATGTCGCGGTGGCCTTGCCCGCCGATCTGCATGCCGATGCCGATGACGCACTGCGCTCGCTGCAGATGGGCTTTTTCCCCGCACTGGGTGGAAGCAAGGGGCTCGCGAGCCAGTATGTCAGCGAGCGCGAACCCGATTTGCGCATCGACTTCCTCACCGCGATGCGGCGCAACGGCAAGCCCGTGCCAGCGCCGGACCTCGGCGTGGCGCTGAGCCCCCTGAAGTTCTTCGACTACTTGCTGGAGTCGCCCGGACAAGCCGTGTTGCTGGATCGCGCTGATGCCTGTCTGGTGAACCTGCCCGATCCGGCGCGCTATGGCCTGCACAAACTGATCGTGGCGACCGAACGTGGCGCGCGGCATCCGAAGTACGGCAAGGACGTGTTGCAGGCCTTGGCGCTGATCGAGTGGCATCTGGAACGCGCGCCGCATCTGCTCGTCGACGCCTGGTCCGCGTTGTGCGGGCGCGGCGCGGGGTGGTCGAAGCGCGCCCGGGCTTCGCTGCGTCTGGCGCCCGTCGCGCATCAGCCCTTGGTGCGACGATTTTTCGACACGGTGCGTGCCTGACTGCCGCTGACTCACTCTCCTCTGAGCCCTGGCAACTACTTGCGGGTCCTGTTGATGCAGATCCCGTTGATGCGCATCCCGTTGCTGCGCGACGTGCAGCGAGATCAGGAGGTGTCGAACCGTGAGGTCATGATCGGCTCCAGATCCTCGCGAGGAATCAGCGCATCGCGATGACCACGACGGCCCAGACGATCACCGCGGCGAGGAACACCAGCGCGATCCCCAACGCCCAGACTTGGATCAGGAAAATCGTGCGCAGCCGGTCGAGCGCTGCCATCAGATGACTGATGTCGTGGCCGACGGTGTCACTGACCTGACGGAAGCGGCTCCCGGCCGACCAGGTCAGGCCTCCGACGACGATCATCAGCGCCGACTGGATCAGCACCACCAGCGCATTGGCCGGGTTTTGCAGCAAGGCCAGCAGCAGGATCGCGCCGAACACCACCGAGACGCCGCCGGCGATGTGCATGAGCTTGGCGAGCGAGGCGATCAGCGCCTCCTGTGGCGCGTTGAACTCGAACGCTGCCGGTCGGACCGGAGGCGGCGGGGAGGCGGAAGGCTCGCGGGCGGCGAAGGGCTCGGACATGGCGCGCTCCGGTGGGAAGATGTTTGGAACAACGCGGAACGCCACGAGGGGAGGCCAAACCCGGTTCGTTCGGGTCCGCGGCTTGCGAGGGAAGTGGCGTCGGGGCCGAAGGGGCGTGTCGCGGCTTCCGCCGCTCCTACAGAGGAATCATCGGTTCTTGGAGCAGCGGCGAAAGCCGCGACCGGCAGCCACGCCCGCGCGCAGACCTGCATTGGAAATGCGGGCTACGGCCGCCAGCGATAGCCCGCACCGTGCACGGTGTCGATCTCGTCGAACGTCGGGTCGATCGCGATGAACTTCTTGCGCATGCGTTTGATGTGCGAGGTGACGGTGGCGTCGTCGACCACGATCTGGGCCTCGCGCATCAACTGCTCGCGCGACTTCACGTGCCCCAGATGGCGCGCCAACGCGTGCACCATCCAGAACTCGGTCACGGTCAGTGGCACTTCCTCCCCATTCCAGCTCACCCGCATGCGTTCGACTTCGAGCTTGAGTCCGCGCAGGGTCAGCACGGTGTCGCGCGCGGTCGGAGCGCGCAGCGCGTCGATGCGGCGCAACAGCGCCTGCACGCGTGCCGTGAGTTGCGGCAGCGAAATGTCCTTGGTGAGGTAGTCGTCCGCGCCCAGACGCAGGCCGGAGATGATGTCCAGATCCGAATCGCGCGCGGTCAGGAACAGGATCGGCAAGGTGGGTGAACGCGCGCGCAGCTCGCGGCACAGCTCGAAGCCGCCTTCGAGTTCGTCGCCCAGACCGATGTCGATGATGACGAGATCCGGCAGCTTGAGCGCGAACGCGACCTGCGCTTCCGGGCGTGAGGCGAAGGCCGCCACCTGCCAGCCGTAGCGTTGCAATGCGTCGACGTAGTTTGCTCGGATCGCGGGTTCGTCTTCGACGATGGCAATGGTGCGGGACATGCGGTGCGGCCTCGGTGCAATGGCGTGGTTCTACCTCGTCATTCCAGCGAAAGCTGGAATCCATTCTGACTTTCAGGTGCGTCCGAGCGCGAAGATCAGGATGGATCCCGGCTTTCGCCGGGATGACCGCAGTGTGGGGTTGGCGCAAAGCATACCGGTCGCCTCGCTGCGCGACGACACCCTGCCCGCAATCCGCCACAAGCCGTCGTCGCGGCGGCCGCAATGCGCCGCGGCGCGCGCTCACGGCGAGGTTGCAATGACGACAGCCGCGAATGGTTCGCGCAGGACGTCGATATGGACTCGCCTCGTTTCACCCGCAAGCCGCGCTTGTTCAGCTCAGCCCGAGTGGTGCATCAGCGCCGTCTTGGTTTCGCTTTCGTGCTGCTCGCGCTCGCCGCCCGCGTCGCTGCGCAGACGCCCGCGCCAGGGCTGCCCGAGCCGGAGGGATTGCAGTTCGCGCGCGCCGATGGCCGCTGGGACACCGCGGTGGCGCTCGACACCGACGTGCACTTCCGCATCCAGGGTCTGTTGGCCGAGGTCACGGTCGAGCAGACCTACCGCAACGACAGCGCCGACTGGCTCGAAGGCCGTTATCTTTTGCCGTTGCCGGAGAACGCCGCGGTGCATGCGCTGAACCTGCAAGTCGGCGAGCGTATCGTGGTGGGCGAGGTGCGCGAGAAAGCCGAGGCGCAGGCAATCTACCAGGCGGCCGCAGCGCAAGGCCAGGTCGCCGGATTGGTAGAGCAGAATCGCCCGAATCTGTTCCGTACCGCCGTCGCCAACATCGCGCCAGGCGCGAGCGTGCAGGTGCGGATCGGTTATTGGCAGCGGGTCGACTACCGCGACGGCGCGTTCTCGCTCAGCCTGCCGCTGACACTGACGCCGCGCTACGAGCCCGCACCGGCCGTGTCGGTCGCGAAGACGCCGTTGGCGGCGGATGCGGCGGTCGCGATGGTGCCCGAAGCGGCCGCCGCATCCCTCCCGGCTGCGCGGGCGGCGCGCGCGGACACGCACGCGCTGGAACCGACGGTCAGCTTGCGCGCCGATCTCACCGCCGGCGTGGCGCTGAGCGGCGTGGACAGCCCGACCCACGCGGTCGACGTGAAGCACGCCGGCTCAAGCTATGTCGTCACGCTGCGCGACAGCGTGGTGCCATCGGATCGCGACTTCGAGCTGCGCTGGACGCCGGTCCCGCAGGCCACCCCGCAGAGCGCGCTGTTCGTCGAGCGTCGCAGCGATGCCGATTATGCATTCGCCATGCTGCTGCCGCCGACCCGCAAGGTCGAGGCGTTGCCGCGCGAGCTGCTGCTGGTGATCGACACCTCGGGCTCGATGGAAGGCGAGCCGATCCAGCAGGCGCAGGCCGCGCTGATCGAGGCGCTGGCGCGGCTGCGTCCGGGCGATCGCTTCAACCTGATCCAGTTCAATTCGGTGAGCGAGCAGTTGTTCGAGCAGGCGGTGCCGGCGGATGCGCAACACCTGCTCGCGGCCAGTGACTGGATCGGCGCGCTGGTGGCGACCAACGGCACCGAGATGGCGCCGGCCCTCACGCTCGCTCTCTCCGGTGCGGCGGCGCAGGGCTACGTGCGCCAAGTCGTGTTCATCACCGACGCTGCGGTCGGCAACGAGGCGCAACTGTTGGCGCAGATCGAACGTGAACTGGGCGCGGCGCGCTTGTTCCCGGTCGGCATCGGCAGCGCGCCGAACGGGTTTTTCCTGCGCAAGGCGGCCGAGGTTGGACGCGGCAGTGAGTTGCTGATTCGTGCTCCGGACCAGGTCATCGCACAGATGGATCGACTGTTCGCCAAGCTCGACCGTCCGGCACTGAGCAATGTCGAGTTGCGTTGGCCCGCCGGCGCGGAAGTGTTTCCCGAACGCCTGCCGGACTTGTACGACGGCGAACCGCTGCTGGCGGTGGCCAAGCTGTCCAAAGCGGCCGGTGTACTCAAGGCCAGCGGCTGGAGTGCGCAGGGCGAATGGCAGGACGCGCTCGCGCTGGATCGCGCGGTGGTGATGGACGGCGTGGCGCGACTCTGGGGCCGCAGCAAGATCGAGGCACTGGAGGATGCCCTGCGTCAGGGCGCGGACGAGGACCAGGTTCGCAGCGACATCGTGATGCTCGGCGTCGAGCACCAGCTGGTGAGCCACTACACCAGTCTGGTCGCAGTCGATCGCACGCCAGTGCGTCCACAGGATGCGGCGCTGGCTTCAGCGCAGTTCGACAATGCCGCCCCCGCCAACAGTCTCGCCTTCGCGCAGGGCGGCACCGCGGCA
>JBBRIE010000211.1:0-5255 GCA_038221545.1 Lysobacterales bacterium | reverse complement strand
GGACGCAGGTCCGTGCGTCGATTCGCACATCCGTTCGCTGCCTGCCGCGTTGCGCGCGGGCGACCTGCTCGTGTTCAACGATACGCGGGTCCTGCCTGCACGAATGCGCGGACACAAGGATTCCGGCGGCGCGGTGGAGCTCCTGCTGGAGCGGGTTGAGGACGAGCGCACGATGCTCGCGCAGGTGCGCGCGAGCAAGCCGTTGCGCGCTCGCCGACGGGTCCGGCTCGAGGACGGCAGCGAACTTGAGGTGATCGGCCGCGAGGGTGAATTCGTGCGTTTTCGATACGCCGCTGCAGAAGGCATCGCCGCCTTGCTGGATCGCGTCGGCGCCATCCCGCTGCCGCCCTACATCGAGCGCACGCCCGATGCGGCCGACGTCGAGCGCTACCAGACCGTATTTGCACAGGCGCCGGGTGCGGTTGCGGCGCCGACCGCGGGCCTGCATTTCGATGCGCCGCTGCTGGCCGCGCTCGCCGAGCAGGGCATCGACACGGCGATGCTGACACTGCACGTAGGCGCCGGCACGTTCCAGTCTTTGCGCGTGGACGAAATCGAGGAACATCGCATGCACGCCGAGCGCTGTATCGTCGATGCAGTGCTCGTGGAGCGGATCGCAGCGACGCGCGCGCGCGGCGGTCGCATCGTCGCGGTCGGCACGACCGTGGTCCGCGCGCTCGAATCGGCCGCAGCGGGGGGCGAACTCGAGCCGTTTGCGGGCGAAACCCGCATTTTCATCACGCCCGGCTACCGTTTCCGCGCCATCGACCTGCTGCTGACCAATTTCCACCTGCCCGAATCCACGCTGCTGATGCTGGTGTGCGCATTCGGCGGTCACCAGCGCGTGCTGGAGGCGTACCGGCACGCGGTCGCGGAGGGCTACCGGTTCTTCTCCTACGGCGACGCGATGCTGGTCCATCCGGCGGATGGAGTGCTCTCGGGATGAGCGATCCGGCGCGCTTCGACCTGCTCGCCAAGGACGGCGTGGCGCGGCGCGGACGCCTCACTCTGCGGCGCGGCACCGTCGAGACGCCGGCCTTCATGCCGGTCGGGACCTACGGTTCCGTCAAGGCGATGACGCCCGATTCGCTGCGCGAGACCGGGGCTGAGATGATCCTCGGCAACACGTTCCACCTGTTCCTGCGGCCCGGCCTCGACGTCATCGCCGCCCATGGCGGCCTGCACGGCTTCGCGCGATGGCCCGGACCCATCCTCACCGATTCGGGCGGGTTCCAGGTGTTCTCGCTCGCCGCGCACCGCAGGATCACCGAGGAAGGCGTGACCTTTGCATCCCCGGTGAACGGCGACCGGGTGTTCCTCTCGCCGGAGGAGAGCATGCGCATCCAGCGCGTGCTCGACTCCGACGTCGTCATGATCTTCGACGAATGCACGGCTTACCCGGCCACGCACGGACAGGCGCGCGACTCGATGGAGCTGTCGCTGCGCTGGGCCGAACGCAGCCGCCGCGCGCACGCCGACAATCCGAACGCACTGTTCGGGATCGTGCAGGGCGGCGTATACCCCGACCTGCGCGCGCGTTCTGCCGAGGTGCTGCGTGGGATCGGTTTCGACGGTTACGCGATCGGCGGGCTTGCGGTCGGCGAGCCGGAGGAAGAACGCAACGCCATGCTGGACCGCACCTGCGCGTTGCTGCCTGCGGACCGCGCGCGCTACCTCATGGGCGTTGGCCGCCCGCAGGACATCGTCGAGGCCGTGCGCCGCGGCATCGACATGTTCGATTGCGTGATGCCGACGCGCAACGCACGCAACGGCCACTTCTTCACGCGCGACGGCGTGGTGCGGATCCGCAACGCGCGCTACGAACACGACCTGCGTCCGATCGAGGAGGGCTGCGGATGCGCGGCCTGCGCGGGTGGCTTCACGCGCGCCTACCTGCGCCATCTCGACCGGTGCGGCGAGATGCTCGGACCGATGCTGGGCACAATCCACAACCTGCACCACTACCAGGCCCTGATGCACGACCTGCGCAGCGCGATTGCCACGCAAAGGCTCGATGCGTTCGCGGTCGCCTTCCACGCCCGGCTTGCCGCCTCCGCAACCTAGGCCGGGCCGGGCGCGGCGAAGCCCAGTTTGCAGGTTCCCGCGACCCAGGGTTCCTGCTCCCGGCGCGCACGCGAGGCAGGAACAAACCCGTGTGCCACGGCGGGCAAGGGTGGACCGTGGCATAATCGCCGCCCTTTGGCCGGGCCCTGCCCGCCGAGCCGCCTCCACGGCGGCTGCCGCCTCCCCCATTCGACAGGTGAAATCCCGTGATACTCGACTTCTTCATTGCCCCGGCGTTCGCGCAGGCCGCAGGTACGCCATCGCCGGGCGCTGCGTTCTCGCCTTTCATCATGATGGGCGTGGTGGCCCTGCTCATGTATTTCATGATGATCCGTCCGCAGATGAAGCGCGCGAAGGAGCATCGGGCACTGATGGACTCGCTCGCCGTCGGCGACGAGGTGTTGACCAACGGCGGCATCCTCGGGCGCATTGCGTCGATCGAGGACTCGTTCGTTGCCCTCGAGGTTGCCCGCGGCGTCGAAGTCCGCCTGCAGAAGCACGCGATCAGCGCCGTCATGCCCAAGGGCACCTTGAAAGCCGCCTGATCCGCGCCCACTCCCGATGAGCGTGGAATCCTCCACGCCGTCCGTTCCGTTGTCCTGACCCGGGTTCCTGCATGAACGATTTTCCCCGCTGGAAGTACGTCCTGATCGTGTTGGTGATCCTCGCGGGTCTCATCTACGCATTGCCCAACGTGTTTCCGCAGGATCCGGCGGTACAGGTTTCCGCGAACCGCGGCTTCGTGGTCGACGATGCGCTGAAGGAGCGCGTGCTCGGCCTGCTCGGGGAACGCAAGATCGTGCCCGCCGGTGCCGACATCGCGGACAAGAAGCTGTTGTTGCGGCTGCGCGATCCGGACCAGCAACTCGTCGCCGCCGAAGTCCTGCGCGAGGGTCTGGCCGAGGAGTTCGTGGTGGCGCTCAACTCCGCCTCGACCGTGCCCGCCTGGCTGCGCTCGATCGGCGCCAACGCCCTGACGCTCGGCCTCGACCTGCGAGGTGGCGTGCACTTCCTGATGGAAGTCGACCAGAAGAGCGGCGTGCTGAAGCAGAACGAGCGCTACGTGGACGACCTGCGCGGATTCCTGCGCACCCAGTCGATCCGTTACCGGTCGGTCAAGCGCACGCCCGAGGGCATCGCGATGCAGTTGCGTACCCGCGCCGACCGGGACAAGGCGAGCAGCACGCTGCCCGCGGAGATGCCGGAACTCGAACTGGTCGACGGCGAAGTGTCTGCGGACGGCTACACCCTGATCGCGCGCCTGCGGCCGACCGCGGTGCAGGCCGAGATGGACAAGTCGCTGGAGCAGAACATCGCGACCCTGCGCAATCGCGTCAACGAACTGGGCGTGGCCGAGCCGGTCATCCAGCGGCAGGGCGGCTCGCGCATCGTCGTGCAGTTGCCGGGCGTGCAGGACACCGTGGCCGCCAAGAAGATACTGGGGGCCACCGCAACCCTCGAATACCGCGCGGTGGACACGAGCGTGCTCAACCCGGCGGAAGCCGCGGCCACCGGCCGGATCCCGCCCGATTCGCGCCTCTACTACGAGCGCAAGCTCGGCCTCGATGGCAAGCCGATGCCGGTGGTGCTCAAGAAGCGCCTTATCGTGTCCGGCGACCAGCTGGTGGACGCGTCCAGCGGATTCGACCAGCAGAACGGCGAGCCGATGGTCTCGGTGGTCCTCAACAACGCTGGCGCGCGCCGCATGCAGGACTTCACCAACGCCAACGTCGGCAAGGGCATGGCGGTGGTATTCATCGAGCGCACGCCCGACGTGCGCATCGTGGATGGCAAGGAAGTACGTACGACGCGCGTGAAGGAAGAAGTCATCTCGATCGCCAACGTTCGCGAGCCGTTCGGCAAACGCTTCCAGACAACCGGCCTCGACTCTTCGGAAGAGGCAAGCGAAACCGCTCTCCTGCTGCGCGCCGGATCGCTGGCGGCGCCGGTCGACATCGTCGAGGAGCGCGTGGTCGGACCCAGCCTCGGCCAGGACAACATCGCCAAGGGCTTCCGCGCGGTAATGATCGGCCTCGTGGCGATCCTCATCTTCGTGGCGCTGTACTACAGGGTTTTCGGCCTCATCGCCGACTTCGCATTGCTGCTGAACCTGGTGCTGCTGGTCGCGGTGCTGTCGATGATCGGGGCTACCCTGACCATGCCGGCCATCGCTGGCATCGTGCTGACGCTGGGCATGGCGATCGATGCCAACGTGCTGATCTGCGAACGCGTGCGCGAGGAATTGCGCAATGGGCTCACGCCACTGGCGGCGATCCGCAACGGCTTCGACAAGGCGTGGGCGACGATCCTCGACGCCAACGTGACGCACCTGATCGCCTCGGTCGGGCTCATGCTGTTCGGCTCCGGCCCGATCTTCGGCTTCGCCCTCACGCTTGCGATCGGCATCCTGACCTCGATGTTCACCTCGGTCACCGTCACGCACGCGATCATCAACCTCGTCTTCAGCGGTCGCCGCCTGAAGTCGCTACCCGTCTGAGAGGTTTGCCGCGATGGAGTTTTTCCGCAAGGAAACGTATTTCGATTTCATGGGCTGGCGCAGGATCGCGGTCGGCATCTCCGTATTCCTGATGTTGGCCTCGCTGGCACTTCTCGCCACGCGCGGGCTCAACTATGCGCTCGACTTCACCGGCGGCACGCTGGTCGAGGTCGCTTTCGCGGAGCCGGTCGCGGTCGGCGATGTGCGCGGCGCCCTGGAGGCAGGCGGCTTCGAGGGTGCTCTCGTGCAGGGCCTCGGAGGTGCGCGCGAAGTCGCGATCCGGCTGGCGCCCGAGAGCGGCAAGGTCGCCAACAAGGACGAACTGGCGTCAGCGGTCCAGGCGGCCCTGGCCGCGAAGTTTCCCGGGGTCACGATCAAGCGCAGCGATTTCGTCGGCCCACAGGTCGGTGCTGAGTTGCGCACGCAGGGTCTGGTCGCCGCGATCTTCGTCATCATCGGCATCGTGGTGTACATCGGCATGCGGTTCGAGTGGCGCTTCGCGGTCGCGTCGATCGCCGCGGAGCTCCACGACACCATCCTCACCCTCGGGTTCCTCGCGCTGACTCAGATCGACTTCGACCTGACCGCGCTGGCCGCGGTGCTGTCGGTCATCGGCTATTCCATCAACGACAAGGTGGTCGTCTTCGACCGCGTGCGGGAGATTTTCCGTGGCGCGCGCAAGCTCGATCCCGAG
>JBBRIE010000210.1:0-5256 GCA_038221545.1 Lysobacterales bacterium | reverse complement strand
CAGCAGCCGCGACGCGGCGCGCTCCGCGAGCGGTGCCTGCGCGATCAACTCGCGCGGCAGTTCGTAATGGAACTCGGATTTGCGCACGTGGCGCCCATCTTGCAGCGGGCGCGCATTGTAAGGCCGCCCCGAGAACGATGTTCGCCAGCGATGCCGGAGCACCGCGCGCAACGCGGAGCCGCTACAGCCAGCCTTTCTGGCGCGCGAGGCGGAACGCCTCGATGCGGTTGCCGACGCCGAGCTTGCCGATCGCTTCAGAGAGGTAATTGCGCACGGTGCCCTGCGTGAGGTGCAGCTGGCGCGCGATGTCCCCAGCGCTCGCGCCCTCGCCGGCCAGACGCAGCACCTGGCGCTCGCGGTCGCTGAGCGGATCGGTCTCGCTCCATGCTGCCAGCGCGAGTTCCGGGTCGATCGCGCGACCACCGCGGTGCACCGTGCGCAGCGCGTCCGCGAGTTTCTCCGCCGGGGCATCCTTGAGCAGGTATCCGCTGGCCCCGGCCTCGAGCGCGCGGCGCAGGTATCCCGGCCGCGCAAACGTGGTGAGGATCACGACCTTGCAGGCAAGGCCCGCATCGCGCACGCGCACGGCGAGATCCAGCCCGGACAGGCGCGGCATTTCGATATCCGTGACCAGCACGTCGATCCCGCCGCCGGCCACGCGCTGCCAGGCGTCCTCGCCGTCAGGCGCGAGATCCACGATTTCGAGATCGGGCTCCAGTCCCAGCAGCGCCGCGAGTGCACCGCGCAGGAGCGCCTGATCCTCGGCGAGCAGCACCCGGATCACGAGCCCAGCACCGCGACCGGCCCGGCCGCACTCGCCGCGAACTTCGCGGCCAAGGGAACCGAGGCACGTACGCGCGTGCCACCCGCATCGGACGTCTCGATCGCGAGTCCACCGCCCAGCGCCACCATGCGCTCGCGCATGCCGCGGATGCCCTGCCCTTCGGGACCCGCGCTGCCGCGCCCGTCGTCCGTCACTTCCAGCACCACCTGCCGATCGGCGCTGCGCACGCGGATGGCCACGTGGCTGGCCTGGGCGTGGCGCAGGATGTTGGTGACGCATTCGCGCAACACCCAGGCCAGCGCCTGGTCAGCGTCCTCGCGCAGCGCGGGCGCTGCTGCGGTCTCGCGTGCGACCTCGATGCCGGTGCCGGCGAGCACCGCGCAGACGTTGTCGCAGGTGGGCGCGAATCCGGCACCGCGCATGTCAGCCACCGCGCAGCGGACCTGGGTCAGGGCCTCGCGCGCGACGCGCTCGACCTCCGCGATCTCGCCCGCCGCGCCGGGTGCGCCTCGCTCGACCAGCTTGCGCGCGAGTTCGGCCTTCACCGCGATGAGCGAAAGCGTATGCCCGAGGAGATCGTGCAGGTCGCGGGCGATGCGTTCGCGTTCGTGCGCACGGGCGAGCCGCTTGATTTCGTCCTGCCCCAGACGCAGCTCGGCATTGTGCCGCGCTTCGTTCCGCGACATCAGGATGCCGGACAACACCATGCCGCCGATCACCGCGGTGATCGCGACAAACGCAAGCGGGTACCCGAGCCAGACCACCTGCGCGGCGAGCAGTGCGAGCAGTGCGAGACTCGTGCCGATCGCCGTGCGCAAGGGCAGCATGTAGCCGGCGAACACCATCGCGTAGATCAGCAGCGAGTTGCCGCCGGGGTTGAATGGAATCAGCGCGTAGCCAAGCGCTGCGGTTGCGAGCAATGCGGGCACGCGCCATCGCTCGCTGCGCCAGCCAAGGAAATAGACCGGCAGGAACAACACGACCGCGATGGTCGAGGCAATCCACGCTCGCGGCGACGTGTCCGGCTGGAACAGCAGCGGCAGGAACACGAAGAACAGGTAGATCAGATTGACGTAGGGCCACCAGCCGTACGACGGGTCCAGCATCGTGGTCCCGGCGAATGGAGTCGCGACGGTCGGCGTATCGTGTTCGAGCGAATCCATGGGGGGATGCTGCCCCGCGCGCGCGCCGCGCGCAATCGCCACGACATCGCGGTTCGCGTCCGTCATTCGACCACCACGTCGTCGAGCTCGAACCAGAAGTCGCCGGTCGGCGGGCCGGCATTGAATCCGATGCCCCATACGCGTGCGGTGTCGGCGCCGGCGAATGCCGCCAGCGGCACCCGCACCTCGCGCCACTCGGCGCCGGTCTCGAACGCGTGCATGGGCGGCGCGCCGCCGGTCGGACCGCCGCTCAGGAGCATGGCCGCGTAGCGACGCCCGTCGCCGCGCACGCGGAACCTGAGTTCGCGGCGCGAGGAATAGTCGACGGCCTGCATCGCGGCCTTGCCGGGAGAGAACAGCGCGCCGGCCCACGGGTAGGCGAAGCCTGCCGCGACGGTGCCCTCGACGCGCAACGACCCTGCGCTGCCGCCGGCCCCGCCGCTGCGGCGTGCGACCGTCGCGTTCGACTTGCCGCCCATCACGCGGTCGGTACTGACGTCCCAGCCGAGGCCGTACCGGCTGGAGGTGTCGCGTTCGAAATCGCTGAGCGGAGCACCCGCGAGATTCGGCACGGTCTCGCCCCCCACACGCTCGCGCGATACCGCGTAGCCGTTCTTCCAGACGCCGACGATGTCGTGCACCGCTGCGAGGTCGCGCGTGGCGTCGCCTCGCACGAGCAGCAGGTCGGCGCGCGCGCCGCGGCGAATGCGACCGCGTCCATCGATGCCGAATGCGGTGGCGGGCGCGGACGTGGCAGCGACCAGTGCCTGTACCGGCGTCAGCCCGGCAGCCGCGAGCTGGTCCAGCTCGGCGTGGAGCGCGGGGCCGTGCGCGAGTCCGAAATTCGGTGCATCACTGCCGGCGAGGATAGGTACGCCTGCGGACTGGAACGCCCGCACACTGTTGCGCGCGTTGCCCAACAGCGCCGACGATGGCGCCGAGGCGCCGGCTTCCGACGCGCGCGTCCTCGCCAGTCCCTCGATGCCATCGATCACTGCGAGCGTGGCCACCACGAAGCCGCCACGCCGCCGCACCAGCTCGACGAGCGCAGGATCCGCCGGCGCATCCTGGAACATGTGCACGATGCCGTCGACGCCGTCCGCGAATGCCTGATGCGCATGCTCGCGGGTACTCACGTGCATCACCGCCTTGCGACTCTGTGCGTGCGCCTCGGAGATCACTGCCGCGGCCGTGGCTCGATCCAGGGTCGGCAAAGGTTGCAGGCGGCGATAGAGCTTCGCGTCCTCGCGCACGATCTTGATGAAGTCCGATCCCTCGCCGATACGGTCCGCCACCCACGTTGGCGATTCGGCGGGGGTCGACAGCGTCGGCACCAGCATGCCGAACTGCGTGCCATGCCCGCCCTCGGCAGTCGCCAGCGTGCCGGCACCCCAGAGGTCGGCCTGATCGGTGCGGGCCATCGATTCCCGCCCCTTGCGTGCCTCGGCCAGCAGCTGCCAGTCGCCGAACTGGTCGATCACGGTGGTCACGCCTGCGCGCAGCGCGTCGCGGCGCGCATCGCCGAACGCATGCACGTGCGCATCGATCAGGCCCGGCAGCAGCGTCATCCCGGCGCCGTCCACCACCTGCAGCGACGCGTCGATGGGCGCGTCGGCGACGACCGCGGTCACGAGTCCCGCGCGCACGATCACGTTCACGCGATCGAACACCTTTTCTCCATCGAACACGCGCGCACCGCGAATCGCGAAATCCGTCGACGGCAGGGTCGGCACAGCCTTCGCCCGCGTCGGAGCCGCGGGCGTCGCCATCCACATTGCCAGCACCCCTGCCAGCGCCAGCGCACAGGCTCCTGTCACCACCGTATTCGCGCGCATGCTCAGCGATCCGAGCGCAGGCGGTTGGCGGCCAGGGAAGCGAACAGCACGGTGACGAGGGCCAGGGTGAATACGTGCATCGCGTAACGCACGCCCTCGACTTCGCCGGCGAGGCCGAGCGCAATCTGCGCCAGATGGTAGGCCGGCCACAGCACGGCGAGCTTCGCGACGATCGCGGGGAACACGAACAGCGGGATCCAGAGTCCCGAAAGAATCGCCATCGGCAGGTACACGAGGTTGACGATCGCCGCCGCGCCCGAGCCCCTGGCGAGCGTGCCGATGAAGAGTCCCATCGCGCAGAACGGCAAGGTGCCGACGACCAGCGCGGGGACCAGTCGCATCCAGTCGCCAAGCGCGATGACTTTGCCGGCGGCGAGCGACAGCGAGGACAGGATGAGCAGCACGATCAGCGCGAACAGCATGCTCATCGCCATCTTGCCGAAGAAGTAGGCGCCGATCGGCATCGGCGACGCGCGCTTGAGGTCGAGCCAGCCCTTCTCCCGTTCGATCGCGACCCCGACCCCGAAGCCGAACAGCGCCGGGCCGATCACGCCGAACGTGCCGTAGGTCGCGAGCAGGTAGATCGCCTTCGAATGCCCCGGCCACTGTCCCGGCAGCAGCAGCGCGAATACCGCGTAGAAGACCGCGGGGAACGCGATCGTCGGAATCGCGAACGCGGGCGTGCGAAGTACACCCAGGAATTCGTTGAGCGCCTCGCGCAGGTAGATGCGTACCGTCCGCGCCCAGGGCAGCGATTGCGCCAGCGGCGCGCCCCCCCGAGCGTGGGATGCCAGCGTGTTCGCGCTCATGTTCGATCCTCCCGGGTGAGTTCGACGAAGGCATCCTCGAGGCCGAGCGCCACGACCTCGATGCCAGTGATTTCCGCGTCCTGCGCCAGCACCCGGCGCAGCACGACTTCGCCCTGGCGCGTGGTGATTTCGGTGGTGCCGTGCACGCATTCGACCGCGTCCACGCCAGGCCATGCGCGAATCACCGCAGCGTCCAGCGCCGTCACGCAGCGGATGCGCTTGCCCGCCGCGCGGGACTTGATGCCGGTGGGCGTATCGTCGGCGAGGATGCTGCCCCGATGGAGCAGGACGATGCGCTGCGCGAGCGCGTCGGCTTCTTCCAGGTAATGGGTGGTCAACACGATGCCGACACCCTCGGAGGCCATGCCGCGCAGCACGTTCCAGAAGTCGCGACGCGCGGTGACGTCTAGGCCGGTGGTCGGCTCATCGACGAACAGCAGTTGCGGGCGGCCGCAGATCGCGAGCGCGAACTGCACGCGGCGCTGCTGACCACCCGACAGCGCTCCGTATCTCCGGCCGGCCAGGTCCGACAGTCCGGCGAGTTCGAGCGTTTCCGCCAAGGGCCGCGGATCGAGGTAATACCCGGAGAAGGACCGGACGTGTTCGGCCACGGTCAGCGTGTCCGGCATCTGGCCGATCTGCAGCATCACGCCAAGCCGGCGCCG
>JBBRIE010000209.1:0-5258 GCA_038221545.1 Lysobacterales bacterium | reverse complement strand
CTGATCCCGATCGCGGGCTGCAGCCCGCGGAATGAGGACGGCACCGACTTGCCGACGGCCATGCCCTGGAACGGATTGCCGTTGCCGATGATGCCAAGGTGCCGGTTGACCCAACCGTCGCTCAGGCTCGGCGTTTCGAGGCTGGCACGCTCGATCCGGTCCTGGCATTCGAAATGCGATCGGCTCGCCTGTTCGAGTCCAATCGCCTGCACCAGCGCCAGCTTCCCGGACGCATACAACGGCTGCAGCGGCGCGAGTGCGGGGTGCAATCCGAATCGTCCATCCAGGTCGATGGCGGCGCCGGTGCCGGTACCCGGTTTGGGAATCGCGATGCGTGGCCTGATCCGGTAGTAGTCGGCATCGGCGTGGGGCACCACGACGTTGAGCCCGTCCATGCCTCCGCGCAGGAACACCACGACCAGTGCGTCGCGCCCGTTGCCTTCGGCGAGAGCGACGCGGGGAAGCATCGTTGTCGCCAGGGTCGCGGCACCGGCAAGCTTGAGGAAATCGCGTCGCTGGGTGTGCATGGCCGGTTCCTCAGCGGGACATGAAATAGGCGGAAGACAGCAGCAGACCCAACAGGTCGCGGCTACGCTCCAGCAGCACGAGTGCATTGAGCGGTTTGTCCGGCGAGCCACCATCGGCCCCGAACGCGAGCAACAGCTCCCTGTCCGAAGCAGCGAGCGGGCGCATGAGCACGTTCTCCTCGAGCTTCGCCAGCGCGACGCGAACAGTGCGCGCCGGGGCGACAAGCGCGGCGAGAGAAACATTGGAACCCGGCGCGAATCCCTCTTCCGCGATAAGTGCGGCCGCGTTCCAGCGAGCGAGGGTGGCGCCCGTGTTGAGCCAGTAGGCACGCACGTCCGGGTAACCGTTCGGCGCGGGCCAGCCGAACGTCGAGTGCGACATCGCTTCAAGCTGCGCGGAAATGCCGCGCAGGACCGTCGCGGAACTGGTCGAGCGGACAGCGCGCAAAGCCGACACTATGAACTCCGCGGGCCGCTTGAATTTCTGGTCCGCCGACGCCGCGAATTCGGCGGAGTGGAACAACACGCGCAGGATCGACCTGATGTCGCCCTGCGAGCGCATGAACTCCGCGGCAAGTGCGTCGACCAGCGACGCTGGAGGGGCATCCGCGACGAAGCGCCGGGCGAGCTTGGTCGCGATCAGTCGCGCCGTCGAAGGATGTGCGGCCAGGAGATCCAGCACGCGCAGCCCATCCTGTTCGCCGCCTCCCGACGGAATGTCGATTCCCAGCACGCGCTTGGCGCCGCCGTCGTGGAACTGGGCGCGGAAGACGAAGCCCGTCAGCGAGCCTTCCAACGTACGCGGGATCGTCCAGCCGGTGAAGCAGCGCGCGACGTCCTTGACGTCGGCTTCGGTGTAGCCGCCGCCGATTCCGAGCGTGTGCAACTCCATCAGCTCGCGCGCGTAGTTTTCGTTGGGACCACTCGCGACGTTGGTGTAGTTGTCGAGGTAGTAGAGCATCGCGGGACTGCGCGCACTGGCATGCAGAAGATCCCGGAAATTGCCAAGCGCGTGCCTGCGCACCACTTCCCGGTCATCCCACGGCTTGTAGGAGGCGAGCGCCGCGTCGCCGAGATCGATGTTGAAATGGTTGGTCCAGAACTCGACCATGCACTCGTACAACTGCCTGGGACTCAGCAGCTGCCTGACGTACGTGGCGGTAACCGTTTCCGCCGCGGCCCGGTAGCGAGGGCTCGGAGGGCTCGTGTAGGCCAGCAACTGGGGGAGCGAGTACCCGAGGCTGGGAAGCGTGGTGGCGAGCGCCGCTTCAAGCCCGCCATCGTTCAGCGATTCGGGTGCGAGTTGCTCCTCGAGCCAGGCGGTGGTCCCGATTGCACGACCGCGCGCGAGCTGGTCCTGCCGCACGCCGAAGCCGGTGCGCGATTGAAGCAGGAAGCCGGCATCGGGGGGCGGCAGCGCCCCGCCGATCTTGCCCGACAGCTGGAAGGCATCGTGCGCTCGAACGGCCTCGCCGTCGGCGGGTGCGATCCGGAGGAATGCTCTTCGCGACGCTTGCATGGTCGACCCCTGGACACGATGGAAAGCCTGACGACTGCCGGTGCAAACGCACTGGCAGCCAAACGGATGACACGCCGCCCCTATCCTCGACCGCCCAACTGACCGACAATCGGGGCAATTCCCGCGGAGACGCTCCATGTCCGTTCGTCATTGTGCTCCGATCCTGCTCGCACTGGCACTGGCACTGCCCGTGACCGCTGCCGCGGACACGCTCCTGATCGAGCGCGTGCAACGCGGAGCCGCCGTTGCGAAGCCCCGGAACGGCACCCCGATGGCCCAGGTCCGGACCAACCTCGGCGACCCGGTCAGACAGGTCGGGCCGGTGGCCGGGAACAAGCCCCAGCATCCGCGCATTACCGGCTGGGTCTATCCGGATTTCACGGTGTACTTCGAGCGCGAGCGCGTTCTCTTCAGCGTGCTCAACCAGAGTGCTCCGGAAGAGATCGGTCCGGCGCCCCTGCGCAACTGATCCCGATGACGTGGCGCCTGCCTGCGGAATGGGAGCCGCAGGACGCGGTCCTGCTTGCCTGGCCACACGCCGGCACCGACTGGTCCGCCAACCTTGCCGATGTCGAGGCCACGTACGTCGCGCTGGTCGAGGCCATCGCGCGGCACGAGCGAGTCGTCATGGTGGTGGCCGACGCCGGGATCGAGGCGCGTGCGACACAGCTGCTCTCCGCGGGCGAGTTTCCTCGCGAGCGCCTGCGGTTCGTCCGGGCGGAATACGACGACACCTGGCTGCGCGACAGTGGCCCCATCACCGTGACCGACGGGTCGCAGTTCCGGCTGCTGGATTTCCTGTTCACCGGTTGGGGCGGCAAGTTCGGCGGCGGCCGCGACGATCGACTGGTCGAGGCCTTGCATGCGCAGGGACTGTTCGGCGAGGCCGTGCGCGATCGACGCGAATACGCGCTCGAAGGCGGAGCGATTGAAAGCGACGGCATCGGCACGCTGCTGACCACGCGCGTGTGCCTCGCGCAGCGCCACCCTGGCCTCGCCCCGGTCGAACTCGCGCAGGGCCTCGCCGACCAGGTCCCCTGTTCGCGGGTGATCATGCTCGACCATGGCGAACTCGAAGGCGACGACACCGACGGTCACATCGACACGCTGGTGCGCATGGTCGGCCCGAACCACCTCGCCTACCAGTCCTGCGACGACGCCGACGATCCGCACTTCGCACCGTTGGCGGCGATGGCGGCGGAGCTGCGCGAGCTCCGCACGATCGATGACCAGCCCTACCGATTGACCGCGCTGCCATGGGCGAGTCCCATCCGCGCAGCCGACGGTCGGCGGCTTGCGGCCTCGTACGCGAACTTCCTGCTGGTCAACGGCGCGTTGCTGTTGCCGGCCTACGGGGACACGGCCGACGCTGCGGCACTCGCCCTGCTGGCCGAAACCCTGCCCTCGCGCGTGGTCCGGCAGATCCCGTGCCGGCCGCTGATCGAACAGAACGGCAGCCTGCACTGCCTCACCATGCAACTGCCGCGAGGAGCGCTCGGTGGCGACTGAAAGGACCTTGCGGGTGGCACTCGTCCAGGACCGCGACCAGGGATCGCGCGACGCGAATCTCGCTCAAATCGATCGCCGCGTGCGCGAAGCGGCGGCAGCCGGAGCGCGACTCGTGTTGCTGCAGGAACTGCACAACGGGCCCTACTTCTGCCAGCACGAGTCAGTCGCGGAGTTCGATCGCGCGGAACCCATCCCGGGCCCGAGCACGCAGGTGCTGGCGGCATTGGCCAGGGATGCCGGCGTGGTCCTCGTCGCCTCGCTGTTCGAGCGGCGCGCCGCCGGCCTTTATCACAACACTGCGGTCGTGTTCGATTCGGACGGGCGCCTTGCCGGCAAGTATCGCAAGATGCACATTCCGGACGATCCGGGCTTTTACGAGAAGTTCTACTTCACACCGGGCGATCTCGGATTCGAGCCCATCGACACGTCGGTCGGGCGCCTCGGGGTACTCGTGTGCTGGGACCAGTGGTACCCGGAGGCCGCACGCCTGATGGCGCTTGCCGGCGCGGAGATGCTGCTCTATCCCACCGCGATCGGCTGGGACCCGGGCGACGCGGATGCGGAACGCGAACGCCAGCGCGATGCATGGATACTGAGCCATCGTGGACACGCCGTCGCCAACGGCTTGCCGGTGCTGTCCTGCAACCGCGTCGGCCACGAACAGTCGCCGCTCGATACCCACGGCATCCGCTTCTGGGGATCGAGCCACGTGCTCGGCCCGCAGGGAGAGTTCGTCGCCTGCGCGGCAACGGATGCGCCCGAACTGCTTGTCGCCGACGTCGACCTCGCACGCAGCGAGAGCGTGCGCCGCATCTGGCCATTCCTGCGCGATCGCCGCATCGATGCCTACGCCGACCTGCTGAAACGTTTTCGTGATTGAGCCCGGAGGCGCGGTGGCGGCTGAAGTTCCCGCCGCCGGCTGGCGCGGCCAGCCGCTCGAGCGCGTGGTCCGGGACGGCACCGAATTCTGGCTGCTGGGCACCGCGCACGTGTCGCGCGCGAGCGCGGACGCGGTCGCGGAACTGCTCGCCGAAACCTCGTTCGACGCGGTCGCGGTCGAGCTCTGCGCGCATCGCGCCCAGCAGATCCGGCGCCCGGATGCGATCGCGGAAATGGATCTCTGGCGCGTGTTGCGCGACGGCCGCGCCGGCGTGGTGGCCGCGGGTCTCGCGCTTGGCGCGTATCAGCGTCGACTCGCAGAACAGTTCGGCATCGAGCCCGGTGCGGAAATGCGCGTGGGGCTCGACGTCGCCGAGCAGCAGGGCGCGGCCTCGTGGCTGATCGACCGCGACGTCGGCGTGACCCTGCGCCGTGCGCGCGCGCGGCTCGGCTGGTGGGATCGCGCGAAGCTGAGCGCCGGACTCGTCGCCGCCGTCGTCAGCGACGATGCGATCGACGAGACGGAAATCGAGAAACTCAAGCAGGGCGACGTGCTGACCAGCACGTTCTCGGAGTTCGCCGCGCAGTCCGATGCCCTTTACGAGGCACTGATCCGCGAGCGCGACCGTTACATGGCCGCGAGCCTTCGCCAGCATGCGGTCGACTCGCCCGAGCGTCCCGCTCGCGTTCTGGCTATCGTCGGAGCAGGGCACCTCGAAGGTCTGGCCAGGCATCTCGCGGAGTCGAGCGCAGCGCCGGCGGAGGAGCTCGCGGGCTTGCGGGCAGAACCGCCGCCCTCGCATTGGGGCAAGTGGTTCGGGTAC
>JBBRIE010000208.1:0-5276 GCA_038221545.1 Lysobacterales bacterium | reverse complement strand
GGATTTCGGGCTCGCACGTCGCATCGATCCGGACGGGAACCGGGATAACGATCACATCGCCGGCACGCCGAGTTACATGGCGCCAGAACAGGCCAGCGTAGGCAAGCACCCGTTGACACAGGCGAGTGATGTGTGGGGGCTGGGTGCGATCCTCTATGAGCTGTTGACGGGTCGTCCGCCGTTCGAAGGTTCGAGTGCGCTGGCAACGCTCGAACTTTTGCGCGAGGGCAAGCTCGACAAGCCATCCCGACTCCTTCCTATTGCGCCGGATCTCGAGGCAATCTGCCTCAAGTGCCTTGAGTTGGAGCCGGGCGCACGCTACCAGGGTGCACGCTCCTTGGCGGACGACCTCGGGCGATACTTCGAAGGGCGCGAAGTAAGCGTGCGTCCGCTCAACTCAGTCCGGAGGATGGGTCGCTGGGCGCGGCGCGAGCCGTGGCTCGCGGCCACTGCGAGTATCGCGATCCTGGCGTTGATCATCGGCATTGCCGCGACTTCGTTGCAATGGTTGCGCGCGGAGCGTAACGCCGTTGTCGCGCAGACCAACGCGACCGAGGCAAGTGCGCGCCTATGGGAAAGCAGACGCGAAACGGCACTACGGCTGGAGCAAAATGGCGACGGCTACCTCGCCATGCGGCAACTCCTGACCAACATAGAGGAGCAGGAAAGTTCCGGCAGGCCGGATCTCGCCGCCACCGATCGTCTCCGTTTCGGGATGATGACTTCGCAGGGCGCATCTTTGATCGACGCGATGGCCATCCCCGATGCCAACCCACTGGCCGTGGCGTTGAGCCCATCCGGGGCGATTCTGGCTATCGCCTGCAACGACCAGACGGTGCGCTGGTATGGGACCGCTACGCTTGCGGAAATCGGCAGGGTGTCGCTTGCAGGTCGCTCGAGTTCCAGTGGCGTGGACCGCGCTCCACTCCTCCTGCGATTCGCGGACGAGCAGCGACTGCTGGTGACCCTAGACTGGTACGGCAACTACGTGAGCCCCGCCAACATCGACAGCTGGATGGTTGATCTGGGGCGCGCCAGCGTCGTGGAGCCGCCGCCGGAATTCGCAGACTTCGCGGACGCGAACTACAGCGCTGACGGACGACATGCTCTGTTGCGCAATCGATCGATGCAGTCGCAGCTGTGGCAGGTGTCACCGTGGCGGGCGCTTTCCGGCGTCACTCACCCTGGAAGCCTCGGGCTGACTGGTTTCATCCCGACTTACGTCGGTCCAGATGCCGGCTTTGCCGCCATTTTGCTCGGGGCCTCGCGCGAGCTGCTCTGGCTGAATCCGGCGGACCTCTCTCGCGGTACTTCGCTGCGATTCCCGGGACGAGCCGGGATCGCTGCGTGGATGAACAGCCATGATGGTCGTCTGATGGCGTTCGGTGACTATGAGGGACGTGTCTTCGTTTTCGACACAGTCACACGCGAACTGCGAACGTTTCCCACTTCCCGTGGCCGGGAGATCACCTGGCTGGCTTTCAGCGAGGATGACGAGTGGCTCGCGGCATCGAGCTGGGACGGGTCAGTGTATGCATTCGACGTTGCGCGCGGAGACGCTCTGGTCGCCGGCCAGATGCGACATGACTTTGCGCCGTTGCGGATCGGACTCAGCAGGGCGCGGCGTATGCTGGTCGTTTCGGGAGAGGGCAAGAGCGCACTCTGGCACCTGCCGGAGACGGGACCTCGGGCCCTGGCCGCAAGAAGAGTTGGGGCGGGCCCTGCTCCCCACGGGTTTGCCGGTCGCTACGCAAGTGACTGGTCGTTCGAATCGGGGCTCATGGCGACGGCAGGAATCGACGGACAGGTGCGACTGTGGCGATTGCCCCGATCGCCGCTGATGCAGGCAACGGCTGCCCGCCAGATTGGCGAATCGGCCGACTTCGACGGACAGCACGTGGTCGACGTGGATTGGAACCGCTTGCGGATTGCGACGACGCGAGATCAAGCCGTGAGTCCCTGGATGGAGTTTGCCGAGCCTCCGGGTTTCGCCGAACTCGTTGCGGGAGGATCCACGCTGATCGTGACGGTTGGCGCGACGCTGCATGTTTTCGATGCACCGTCCCTGGCGAGCCGTTATCCGGCAATTCCGGTATCCGACACCCCGCAGCAACTGGTTGCCAGCGCGGACGGGCGATGGGTGCTGCTGGCTTTCGGCGTCAGCGGCGGAGCGACCGGGCTGTCGCAACGTCTTCAATTGTTCAACCTCAAGACCGGCCAAGCAGTGCCTGGCGAGGCACTGCTCGCGGGACCGCTGCGGACGATTTCCTTTTCCCCGGATGCGTCGCGCGTGCTCGCAGTGGGTCCTGCCGAGGATGCCAGCACATTGCTCGCCGTGCCCGGCCTGACCGAAGTCGCCAACTATCCGCACGATCCGTTCCAGCCGGTGGTCTGGGGGTCCATTGCTCCGGTCGGGGGATCCGTGTGGTTCGTGACGTCTGCCCCGGACGCGCGAGTGGGGGATGACGCGGTGCTCATCTGGAATCCGGAAACCGACACCATCGAGGAGCGCGTAGCGGGCCAAGCCCGTCCGCTCGGGATCGTTGCCACCGCGAACGGAGCATTCGTGGCGGGTGAGACCAGCGATCAGCGTTCGGACACCGACCTCAATCTTGTTCGATTGCGCAGGACGGCTACCAGTGCACCCACCGCCAACCTGGCGGTCGACCGGAGAGGCGCGCTTGTGGCGCAGGCATATCGCAGCGAAGTGCAACTTTACGACGCCGCGACGGGTGCGAACATCGGACCACCGCTGCAGGGCTCGAGCAATGCGCTCGACTTCATCACGAGCCTGGCGTTTTCGCCTGGTGCGGATCGCCTGCTCGCTCGAACCTTGCATGGCCGCTGGCTGACCTGGTCGCTCGATCCGATGTCGGGATCCACGGCGCTCAGCTCCGGAGCACTGTCGCGACTCGATCCGGATGCCGAGTCGCAGCGCGTCTTGCATCCCGTGACGCGGGCCGAGCGGCGGCGTCTGCGCGGTCGGGATCCCGGACCCTGGTCGCGGGCTGCCGAGCGTCGCGGGATCCCGTTGCAATCAACCGCACGCGTCGACGGGAGCTCGATTCCGCCCCGATCGAAGCAATCATCGCCATGGATGCTGGACCTCGCTCCCGTCATCGCTTCCGGACCGGAGGGCGTACGCAACACCTTCTACAGCGGGCGACCGCAGATGCGGCCTTACCCGGCCGGCGTGCAGCGGTTCGGTGGCAAGGACTATGAATTGCGCGGCATCTTCGAGATCGGTGGAAGGATTTCCACGCCGGACGCCAGGAATACGACTGAAGAGATTCTGTTCTGGACGTTGCCCTGCGTGCCTGTGCCGGACGCGCCGGTGCGGGCAGTCTGGCCGTTGATGATGTCCTCGGTACCGGTCCAGTCGACGGAGGTTGCCGTGCTCGCCGAGCTGATATGGCACTACAAGGACGGCAGCCGCGCCATCACGCCCCTGCGCACCCAGCACGAACTCGCCGGGTACGCGGGTCTCGACAACAACGTGCCGCTGGTGTTCGGCAACAGCCTGAGCCGGGTTTCGCCCGGCACGCAGGGAGAAACCTTGAGCAGTCCAAGGTTGCTCAATCCGCATTCGGGGCGATCGCTGCGGTGTGTCAGCATCGAGAGCCTGGGGCCACCCGCGTCGGTTCTGGTGCTGGCCATCACGGCCGAGCCCATGGCTGCCGAGGCACCCGGACCCAAGCCGTAATCGCCGTGGTTGTTTGCCGTAAGTAACACTGTCGAAGCAGTCCCACACCACTCGACGTTTGTCGCTCGCCACAAGGAGAAAGCCATGAACTCGAATTTCAACAGAAACCCTCTGTCCGTCGCGTTGTTGACGGTGATCCTGTGCCTGGTGCATGAACCCGTCGCAGCCTGCGGCGAAAATCAGTTCAGCACCGGCGGCGGTCTGCGTTACCAGGGATTCCTCGCCCCTCGCCCCGCAACCGTAGTGGTGGTCGACGATGGCCCGGGCGACCGTGACGAGTTGTATGCGGGCCTCGCCAAGGCGGGCCATCGCGTGACAGTGGTCGCTAACCGCGAGGGTCTCGCCACCGTGCTCGCCAATAGCAACGTCGACGTGCTGATCGCGGACCTTCAAGACGTGGATGCGATGACGAGCCAGGCCCCGAGGGGTACCCGCGTGCTGCCGGTGGTTGCCAGGAAGCTTCGCGACGCTCCCGACACGCGCCGCCGCTTCGATCTGATATTGCTCGAGGGGGCGAGCCTGGGCCAGTATCTCAAGTCGATCGATCGACTGGTCGGTTCGGTAAAGCAGTGAACCGCCGGATGGCCACCGGATGCCCGTGGCTGTCACGGACTGTGCTGCTGACAACGATGGCGCTTATGTATTCGCCGCTGGTGGCGTCAAACCCCGGCGAGGGCATGAGCGAATCGGAGTCCGCCGCGCCGGCAATCAGGACCTTTGAACCGCCAGCAATCAGGACCTTCGAACCGCCCGCTACGGTGCGCAAGCGCGGGCGCATCGGCGTGACGTACCAGAACCTCAGCACCGTTGGGGCGCTATCGGATACGGGAGTCCTGTTTGGCACGCATGAGACTGACACTCATGCAGTGCGTCTCGACCTCGACTACATGATTGGCGCGCGATGGGAAGCCCACGTGTCGGTTCCGTTCATCCGCAAGCGATCGCGCGAAGGAGCTTTCATCTTTCATGACCCTCGACGCCTCACCGTGCAGCATCCCGAAGCGCCGCTGCTCGACGACGGGAATTTCCACAGTGGCTGGCAGGATCTGTCCCTCGGTTTGTCCTATCACGCTCAGTGGCGCGGATTTGCCATCAGTCCTCGAATCACGGCGTCGATTCCAACGCACGAGTATCCACATTTCGGAAACGCGGCGCTGGGACAGAACCTCTGGTCGCTGAGCGTCGGGTTCGACGTCAGCAGACAGCCTGAGTTCTCGAACTTTTTCTACGCATTCGGTTACAGCTACCGCTTCGTCGAGAAAACGCTGGGATTCAACGTGAACCGGCAACAGTTCCGGCTATCGGGCGGCTACTACTTCACGCCCAGGTTTTCCGCCAGCCTGTTCCTGGATTCCAGCAAGGGCCGCGGCGTCAAAGGCAGAGACATAGGCAGACTGAGCCGCGGCTTCACCAGCGAGCTCTGGTACCAGCATGATCGCCTGGATAGTCGGGAAGGCATCATCGGGGGAGCGAGCTGCGCCTATCAGGTCAACGACGACTACTCCGTCTCGCTGACCGCCGCGAAATTGCTGCGGGGACGCGATCGACAGGATTTGCGCCACGCGTACGAGAT
>JBBRIE010000207.1:0-5300 GCA_038221545.1 Lysobacterales bacterium | reverse complement strand
CGCGGCGATGTAGGCGGCGCGCACCGCGACCTCGGTCTTGCCGAAGCCGACGTCGCCGCAGACCACGCGGTCCATCGGCTGCTCGCGCGCGAGGTCCGCGATCACGGCCTCGATGGTGGTCTGCTGGTCGGCAGTTTCCTCGAACGGGAAGCGCGCGGCGAAAGCTTCGTACTCGTCGCGATCGACCTCGAGCGCCCGGCCCTGGCGCGCCTGCCGGCGAGACTGGATGTCGAGCAGCTCGGCCGCGACGTCGCGGATGCGCTCGGCAGCCTTGCGCTTCGCGCGCTCCCAGGCCTCGCCGCCCAGCGCATGCAGCGGCGCGAGCTCCGGCGAGGCGCCGCTGTAACGGCCGACCAGATGCAGCTGCGCGACCGGTACGTAGAGCTTGTCGCCCTTCGCATACTCGATCGCGAGGAACTCGCCCGACGTGCCGCCGGCGTCGATGGTGATGAGGCCGCGGTAGCGGCCGACGCCGTGGTCTTCGTGCACGATCGGCGCGCCGATCGCGATGTCGGTGAGGTCGCGGATCAGCGTTTCGGGATCGCGCGTGGCGCGCTTGCGGCGTCGCGACTGCTGCGCGCGCTCCGGGAACAGTTGCCGCTCGGTCAGGGCGACGATCGGCGGTTGCGACACCGCGAAGCCGTGCTCCAGTGCCGCGACGGTGATCGAAAGCCGGGCCGCCTTGCCAGCTTCCCGCACCGATGCCTCGAACGCTTGCCAGTCCGCGACGGCGACCGGCCTGAGGTCGCTGGCGGCCAGTTGCTCGAGCAGCGCCTCGCGCCGGCCGGCGGAGTCCGCCGCGATCAGCACGGCGCCGTCCTGCGCGTCGACGAATGCGCGCATCGTCGCGCCGGCATCGCCGCCGCGTCCCGTCAATGGCACGACCGGCGCGGGGGCCATGCCAAGGTCGGATGCCTCGACGAAGCGCGCGTGGGCGGGCGCCAGCACCTCGATGCGCGCGCGCAGGTTCAGTTGCTCCCGCAATGCATCGGGTGTCAGGAACAGCGCACGGGGCTCGAGTACTGGCCGTTCGATGTCGTGGCGCCGGTTCTCGAAACGCTCGCCGGTCTGCTGCCAGAACGCCTCGGCGGCCTCGAGCACGCCATCGGCGAGTGCGAATAGCGCGTTGGCAGGCGCATAGTCGAACAGGGTGTCGGTGTGGTCGAAGAACAGCGGCAGGTAGTACTCGATGCCTGCCGGAGTCGTGCCCTCCTTGATGTCCTGGTAGAGAGGGCACTTGCGAATATCGATCGGCAACCCTTCGCGCAACGCGTTGCGGAAACGGCGCACCGCATCGTCGTCAAGCGGGAATTCGCGCGCTGGCAGCAGTTGCACGGTCTCAACCCGTTCGAGCGAACGCTGGGTTTCCGGATCGAAGGTCCGGATCGTGTCGACTTCGGTGTCGAGCAGTTCGATGCGGAAGGGATGCGGACTGCCGGCCGGATAGAGATCGAGGAGCGCCCCGCGCACGGCGAAATCGCCCGGGTCGAGGACCTGTGGCACGTGCCGGTAACCGCTGCCCTCGAGGCGCCGGCGCTCGTCCTCCAGATCGAGCCGCTGGCCGCGCGCGAGCACCAGCGAACTGCCGCTGATGTAGCTCCTCGGCGCGAGCCGCTGCATCAGCGTGGCGATGGGCACGACCAGCAGCCCGCGCGTGAGGCCCGGCAGCTTGTAGAGCGCGCCGATGCGCTGCGACACGATGTCCGGATGCGGCGAGAACATGTCGTAAGGCAGCATTTCCCAGTCGGGGAAATGCAGTACGGGAAACTCGCTGGCGACGATGCGCAGGTCGGACTCGAGCGCGTGTGCCTGGTGCGTGTCGCGCGCCACCACGATCAGCAGTCCCGGATGCGCGCGCGCAGCCTGCGCCAGCGCCCAGGCCAGTGCGGTGTCGTTCGGTGGCTGTTGCCAGAAGGCGCGAAGGTGCGCGCCGCGCGGTAGAACGGGAGTCACGGGGCTCGACACGCCTTGCGAACCTGGGTTGCAGCGAGGGGCGCGCAGTCTACCCGGTGGCACGCGCATCGAACGTGCGCAACACGGTGGACCCGCTAACGGAGCAGGTCGCCGATCGAGCGGGTGCCCAGGCACTGCCTCAGGCTGCGGCTCCGACTTGCACGCAATGAAAGCGTCGGGAACCGATCCTCAGGCCGCAGCGGGGCCGGGCCGTATGACCAGGGCCGCGGGATTGAGTGAGATCCGGGCGCGGATCAGGCCTGGATTGTCGTGCAGCGGGATTCGCTGGAAGCCGAGCTTCTCGACCACGCGCAACATGCCGGCGTTGTCGTGCGAAATATCGCCGTACAGGGCATCGAGCCGCTTGAGTCGTGCCCAACGCAGCGCGCTCCGGAGCAGCAGCGTGCCGAGCCCGTGATTTGCAAGTGGACTGCCCACCGTCAATGCGAACTCGGCCTCGTGTGGGTCATCCGGAGACGTGCGCTCCGCTACGGACGCGCGAACCACGGCGCCGATGCGCGGGGAATCGACGCCCTGTTCAATCGCGACCAGTGCGAACTCGTCGGGTGCACGGACGCCCGCGAGGCGCGCGGCCATCTCGTCCGTCAACTCGCTCATCGGATGCTGGAACCGGAAACGGATCTCCTCGGGCGACATCTGCATGAAACTCGCCTGCAGACCCGCGGCATCGTTCGGCGAAATGGGGCGAACGAGCAGTTCACGGCCGTCTGCGAGCCGCAAAGTCTCGTGCCACGCGCCCGGCACTCGGCGGCGTACGATACGCTGCGAACCCCGGTGCGATTTCAACCGTTCTCTGCCTGTTGCCACTTCCATTTGCATGCGCGCATCATGCCCGCGGGCGCAGGTTGACTTGCTCTAAATCCGCACTGAAGCTGACTGCGCCGTTCAGGTGCGACCCCGTCGCGCCGCTGCCCGGTCTACGCAGAGGTGAACCCATGCAACCCAGGCAACTCCTGAAACTGGTCGAAGGCTGGCCCGGTGTCACGCACGACATCAAATGGGGCAATGACCTCGTGTTCTCCGTCGCCGGCAAGATGTTCTGCATAACCGCGGAGTCGGGCGATCCGCAGTGCCCGATATCGTTCAAGGTCGAGGACGATCGGTTCCTCGAGCTCACCGACCGTGGCGGATTCATCCCGGCGCCGTACCTGGCGCGCGCGAAGTGGGTCCAGGTCGAGGATTCGCGCAACGTCAACGGCAAGGAATTGCACGCGCTGGTCCGCCGTAGCTATGAACTGGTGCGCAGCCGCCTCACGAAGAAGCTGCAGAGGGAGCTGACCGGGGTCGAGCGCGGCTCGGGGCACAGCGACTGAGACCCGCGAGACCTCGATTCAACGGGCAGGCGCGGGCGGAAGTCCACCGCGACAGTCGAAAGTGGAGGGCCTGCCGGCGCTGATAGAATCCCGCGCTGCATACGACAGGAGCACACGCGATGGCCGGTGGCGGCGATTCGACCAGGGCTATCCTGTTTGCGCTCGGCGCCAATTTCGCGATTGCGATCGCGAAGGGTTTCGCTGCCTACTTCACCAAATCCGGCGCGATGCTCGCGGAAACCGTGCACTCGCTCGCCGACTGCGCAAACCAGGGGTTGCTCCTGCTCGGTATGCGCCAGGCCCGAGGGCCCGCGACGCCCGAGCACCCGCTCGGTTACGGCCGTGCAATCTATTTCTGGTCGTTCCTGGTCGCCGTGATGCTGTTCACCGTCGGCGGAATGTTCTCGCTGTACGAGGGGATCCACAAACTCCAGCACCCCGAACCACTGCAGAAATGGTGGTGGGCCGTCGGGGTGCTGACCTTCGCCATCGCCGCCGAGTCGGTGTCGATGCGCGCCTGCATGGTCGAAGTCAACAAATCGCGCGGCACGCGCAGCCTTTGGCGCTGGTTTCGCGAGAGTCGCCAGGCGGAACTCGTCGTGATCTTCGGTGAAGACCTGGCCGCGCTGCTCGGCCTCGTATTCGCGCTGCTGGCCGTCATTGCGACCGTGGTGACCGGCAACCCGTTCTGGGATGCGCTGGGTACCCTGGCCATCGGCGTATTGCTGATCGTGGTTGCGGTGTTCGTCGCAATCGAGGTGAAGGCCCTGCTGATAGGCAGCAGCACGGATCCACGGCGTGAGCAGGAGATCTCGCGGTGGCTCAAGGCGCAGCCGCAAATCGAAGGGGTGGTGAGCCTCATCACCATCCAGCTCGGCAACGACGTGATGGTGTCGGTCCAGGCCAGCATGCGCCCGCAGGGCAGCGAGTCGGCGCTGATCGACGCGATCAACGTGATCGAGGTAGCGATGAAAAAGCAGTTTCCGGAAGTTCGCTGGAGCTTCTTCGAACCGGAGCGCGCCGATCGACCGGATGGGGACGAGGCACTTTCCTCGGCTTAGCGCGTTTGCCCGTTACGCCGGTTCGCGCAGCCAGCGCAGCTCCGACCTGCCTTCCCCGCCCTCGCCGAGGCTGCGCGCGAGACCGTCGAGCGCAGGCGCGATCTCGTGCTCGACCTGCCACGGCGGATTGACGATCACCACGCCGCTGCCATTGAGCACGAGCGGCGATTGCGCCGGTCGGACGAGCAGGCGCGCGTCGAGCACGCCTCGCGACTCGAGGGTTCCGAGTGAACGCAGGAAGGGTTGCAGGGCGCGCTCGAGCTTGACCGGATACCAGATCGCGAAGACTGCCTGGGGCCAGCGCGCGAGGCCGGTGCGCAGCGCATCGCGAACGGCGTCGAACTCCTTCAGCTGCGCCTCGTAGGGAGGGTCGATGAGGACCAGTCCGCGCTTCTCGGCGGGCGGCAACAACGCCTTGATGGCCGCGTATCCATCGCGCTGGTGCACGGCGACGCGTGCGTCCTTCGCGAAGGTACGGCGCAATGCGGCGACTGCCTCCGGCTGGGTTTCACAGCAGGCGAGCCGGTCGTGGTCGCGCAGCGCGGCGGCGATGAGCGCGGGCGAGCCGGGGTAGGCGTCGGGTCCTGCGAGCGTCCTGTGTGCTGCAACTGCCGCGGCGTAGCGGGCGAGGGCGGTCGAGGCCAGTGGCGTGTCCGCGTCGGTGACGCCGTCGGCGGGGTGCGCATTGGGCGAGGCGGAAACGCGCCGGCTGCGCGCGATGCCGCTGGCCAGCAGCTTCTGCACGCCCTCCCTGGCTTCGCCCGTGCGCAACGCCTCCGCGTCCCTGAGGTCGTAATCGCCGAAGCCCGCGTGCGTGTCGAGCACGAACACCGGCGTGGGCTTGCGCAACAGCGCGTCGAGGAGGGCGAGCAGGCAGACGTGCTTCAGCACATCGGCGTGGTTGCCCGCATGGAATCCGTGACGGTAGTTCATCGGCGGCGGGAGATCAGGG
>JBBRIE010000206.1:0-5354 GCA_038221545.1 Lysobacterales bacterium | reverse complement strand
TCCGACCTTGCCGTCAAGCGACCCGTACTGGCGGTAGTCGCCAGCCTCATCATCGTCGTGGTCGGCGCGCTCGCCTTCGCGCGCCTGCCGCTGCGCGAGATCCCGAGCATCGACCCGCCGATCGTGTCGGTGCAGACCAGCTATCCCGGTGCCAACGCCAGCGTCATCGAGGCGCGCATCACGCAGCCGCTCGAGGATGCGATCTCCGGCATCGAGGGCATCCAGCTGCTGCAGTCCTCCAGCCAGAACGGTCGCTCCAACATCAACATCGAGTTCGCGCTCGACCGCGACATCGAGAGCGCCGCCAACGACGTGCGCGACGCCGTGTCGCGCAACATCGACGACCTGCCCGAGGACGCCGAGTCGCCGACCGTCGAGAAGGCCGACGCCGACTCCGAGGTCGTGATGTGGCTGAACCTCGAAGCGCCGGCCATGAATTCGCTCGAGCTGACCGATTTCGCCGAGCGGCAGATCGTCGACCGGCTCTCGTCGATCGACGGTGTGGCCACGGTCAACGTGGGCGGCGGCCAGCGCTATGCGATGCGCATCTGGCTAAAGCGCGACGAACTCGCCGCGCGCAATCTCACCGTCGCCGACGTGGCGGCGGCGCTGCGTCGCGAGAACGTCGAGCTGCCGGCAGGCCGGCTCGAGTCCGCCGAGCGCGACTTCATCCTGCGCCTGAGCCGCAGCTATCGCAGCGAGACCGATTTCGAATCGCTGCCCATCGCGCAGCGCGACGGCCGGGTGGTGACGCTCGCGGAAGTCGCGGATGTCGAGCTTGCGTCGGCCGAAGTCCGCAGCGAATTCCGCGGCAACGGTTCGCAACAGCTCGGACTCGGACTCGTCAAGACCTCGGTCGCCAACTCGCTCGACGTCGCCAAGGCCGCACGCACGGAAATGGACGCGATCAACAAGACGCTGCCCAAGGGCGTGCGCCTGCTGGTCGCGTTCGACACCACGATCTTCATCGAGGCCGCGTTGACCGAGGTCTACAAGACGCTGCTCGAAGCGACCCTGTTCGTGGTGATCGTGATCTGGCTGTTCCTCGGCAGCTGGCGGGCGGCGCTCATTCCCGCGGTTACGTTGCCGATCTGCATCCTCGGCGCCTGCATCGCGCTTGCCGCCTTCGGGTTCTCGATCAACCTGTTGACATTGCTGGCGCTGGTGCTTTCGATTGGCCTCGTGGTCGACGACGCGATCGTGGTGCTGGAGAACTGCCAGCGACGCGTGGATCTCGGCGAGCCGCGACTCGTCGCCGCCTACCGCGGCGCGCGCCAGGTCGCCTTCGCGGTGATCGCAACGACGGCGGTGCTGGTCGCGGTATTCCTCCCCATCGCCTTCATGCAGGGCAATCTCGGGCGGTTGTTCCGCGAGCTGTCGGTGGCGATCGCATCGGCAGTCGCCATCTCCGCCTTCGTGGCGCTGACGCTGACTCCCATGATGTGCTCGAAGTTGCTCGTTCCTCACGATTCGGAGCGCGGCCTGACGCGTCGGGTCGACAACGCCATGAGCGCGTTGTCGGCGCGCTACGGTCGGGCGCTGGGACACGCGCTCGGGCATCCGTGGGTGATCCTGCTGGTGATGATCGCCGCGCTGGCGGCCGTGGGCCTGCTGGTCTGGACGCTACCCAGGGAGCTGACGCCTTCGGAAGATCGCGGCGCCTTTTTCGTGCAGGTTCAGGGTCCGGAAGGCGCGGGTTTCGGTTACATGTTGCCGCGCATGGCCGAGGTCGAGAAGCGGCTCATGACGCTGGTCGACGATGGCAAGGACCCGGAGCGCCCGGTCGCACGCATGAACATCCGCACGCCTCGCGGCTTCGGCGGCGGCGGCGAGGAGATGCATACGGGCCAGGCGACGATGCTGCTCAAACAGTGGGACGAGCGCGACGAGTCGACCGACGACGTCGTGCAGCGGGCGAGCGCGCTGCTGGCCGGCATCCCGGGCGTGCGCGCATCCGCGCAGGCGCGCAGCGGACTCGTGCGTTCCTTTGGCCCCCCGGTGCAGCTGGTGCTGCAGGGCTCGACCTACGAGGAACTCACGGCCTGGCGTGACCGGGTGCTCATCCGCATGGAAGACAACCCGAATCTGGTGTCGCCCGACTCCGACTACAAGGACACCCGCCCGCAGCTGCGTGTCGAGGTGGATCGCGCGCGCGCGGCGCAGCTTGGCGTGAGCGTGGAAGAGATCGGTGCCGCACTCGACACACTGATGGCGGGGCGGCGCGTCACGACCTTCCAGCGCGAGGGCGAGGAATACGACGTGCTCCTGCAGGCGCAACGCGACGACCGCCGCGATCCGGTCGACCTGACCTCGCTCCGCGTCCGCTCGCAGTCGAGCGGCGAGCTGGTGGCGTTGTCGAACCTCGTCACCTTCACGGAGCTGGCGGAACCCGGTTCGCTCAACCGATTCAACCGGCAGCGCGCGATCACCGTGTCTGCCAACCTTGCGCCCGGCTACACGCTCGGTGAAGCCATCACGTGGCTCGAGGACGTCGCGCGCGCGGAAATGCCGGGCACGTCCAATCCCATCGACTGGAAGGGCGAGGGTCGCGAGTACCTCAAGACCGGGTCCTCGGTCGTGTTCACCATGGTCCTCGCACTGCTGGTCGTGTTCCTGGTGCTGGCCGCCCAGTTCGAGAGTTTCGTGCACCCGCTCACCATCATGCTGACGGTGCCGCTGGCGGTGCTGGGGGCGCTGCTCGGCATGCTCGCTTTCGGCGAAAGCCTCAACATCTACAGCCAGATCGGGATCGTGATGCTGGTCGGGCTCGCAGCCAAGAACGGCATCCTCATCGTCGAGTTTGCGAACCAGCTGCGTGATTCCGGCCGCGACATCCGCGCCGCGATCCTCGAGTCGTCGACCACGCGCCTGCGTCCGATCCTCATGACCTCGATCTCGATGATCGTGGGCTCGTTGCCGCTGCTGTTCGCCAGCGGCGCGGGCGAGGCGAGCCGCCAGGCGATCGGCGTCACGGTCGTGTTCGGGCTCCTGCTCTCGACCCTGCTGAGCCTGTTCGTCGTACCGGTCGTGTACCTCCGCCTCGCACGCCGCAGCGGCTCGCCCGAGGCGGTCGCGCGCGCGCTCGAATCAGAGCTCACCGCGCACCCGCTCACCGAGTCCAACCACTAGCGCGACGTTCTACGTTGAAGTGTCTGCGTGACGGAAAAGTTTGCGCGGGGGCACGCGACATTCCGTCCTTTCACACGGCAAGTGAACCTGGCACCGACATTTCACTGCGGCAAGGTAGATGACCTGTCCCGCCCTTCGGCTTTCGCCAGGTACAGCGCCTTGTCGGCGCGCTCGACCAGTGTCGAGGGTTGATCCTTGTCGAGATATGTTTGCACCGCGTATCCAACGCTGATGGTAAGGAACCCGCTCGGCGCGCCGGCGTGGGGGATACGCAGGCTTCGGATCCGCGCGCACAGCGCGTCGGCGAAACGGCGGGCATTGTCCAGGGTCAAGCCCGTGGAAAGGATCGCGAACTCCTCACCGCCATACCGGGCCACGAAATCGGACGCACGGGTGAACGATTGATCGAGGGTGTGTGCGACCGACCGTAGGGCAGTATCGCCGCCGGGGTGTCCGTAGACGGTATTGAACTCTTTGAAGTGGTCGACGTCGATCATCAAGAGCGTCAACGCCGCCTGGGTTCGCGGGGCGACCTTTTCCTGTATCTGAAGTTGTGCGTCAAAGAACCGCCGGTTGTAGATGCCCGTCAGGCCGTCCCGCATCGCCAACGCCGCCAGGTTTTCGGCCGTGTTTTCCAGTGTCCGGGTCTTGCCGATCAGTTCTTCTTCAAGCAGGACCCGGGCGGTGACGTCCTTCTGGATCCCGATGAAATTCGTGACCGCTCCTTGATTGTCGAAAATCGGTGACAAGCTCAGTTCGTTCCAGAACATCGATCCGTCGCGACGGTAGTTCCGCAAGGTCACCAGACAGTATTCGCCGGCCGCAATCGCCCGTCGCACGACTTCGATGCCCGCCTGCTCGCGATCGTCGTTCTGCAGGTAACGGCAGTCGATCTCGGTGATTTCCTCAAACGCGTATCCCGTCAGTTGCTCAAAGGCAGGATTGACGAAGATCAGCGGATTCTCGTCGCCGCGCATTTCGGAGATCGTGATGCCATCACGAGAGTCCATTACGGCTTGTTTGAGGATTTCAAGTTTCATGAGCCGCGTCCATGGGACGAGCCAGGAATCGCATTGCAAAGATCGCCGAGGGACACATGGCAGTCCATTGCGTCGACAGGTACCTGGCGGCCCCGCGATTAAGCCCAGTGTGCGCGTGGCTCACTGAACAGCACACGGCAAATCCGAGCACCAGGCGTTGCGCCGAGCCGACGAAAAATCCTTGATGGAGAAGGGCTGGTTGAAAAACACAGGCACGCAGCTTGGGTGTTCATTGGCGTCAGGTCTTGTAACGCCATTCGGCTCTACAAGACCTGGCCCCGAATCACTTCGGGATGCCAAGTCCGCTCTGACCGATTGAATCAGGCCTGCCCCGAGGGGCGTCGGCCCGAATGCATGACCCGGCTCTATAGCCAGCGAGGGGCCTGCCTGCAGAAGGAAGCGTACGCTTCCGGGAAGCGAGCAGCGAGATGCCTCTCTTCCGGCTGAATCTGGAACCGCGAGATGTAGAGCATGAAGGCGGGGACGGCCAGGAACGCTACTGCGTTATGCAGGAACACCGCCCAGCCAAGAAGCATGACGCTGTGGCCCAGGTACATGGGGTTGCGCGTGTAACGATAGATGCCCGATGTAACGAGGTGGGTGGTTGAACCCGGCCGCAGCGGATTGACCGTCGTGCCAACGCGCCCCAAGGCCAGCTTGGGAAGAACATTGAGCGCCAAGCCGGCTCCCGCCAACGCGCCGACTATGGGCGCATTGAAAGGCACCGGGAACCAGAGCGCGGGGAGATAGCGCGCGGCGGCCCAGGCGAGCCCCGCGAGCAACACCATCACGGCCGGCGGTGGAATCCGTGTTTCAAGTACGCGCATGGGTTGTAAAAGAGGCCTGGCGCCCGATCAAGCCGCGCCACGAAGCGGCGTTCGCCTGGACAAATTGTTGGACGTCACCTCCGCGACGCATCCATTGGCTGTCCATCGATGTCTTCGATCAGGAATTCCATCTCGTCGATCTCCCGACGCTGCGCTTCAATGATCTCGTCAGCCAGTTTTCTGACACGAGGGTCAGTGATATCGGCGCGCTCGCTTGTGAGGATCGCAATTGAGTGGTGCGGAATCATCGCCTTCATCCAGGCGACATCGCCCACAGTTACCTGGCTGCGAACGAGCCACAAGCCCAGGCCCATCAGGGCAGCACTGCCCATGACGATGGCCAGGTTGGCTTTCCTGT
>JBBRIE010000205.1:0-5360 GCA_038221545.1 Lysobacterales bacterium | reverse complement strand
AGGAACCAGTCGCAGAACTCGTTCCAGGTGAACTCGTAGAGCGCCTGGGCGGCGAGGTCGAAACGGTAGGCCGCAAGCTGCGCATCGACCTCGGTGCAGGTCTGCGCAAGGCGCGCGAGGATCCATTTTTCCGCATCGGTTGCCAGCGGCGCTGCCGGGCTCGTGGGTTCGAAGGCCTCGGTGTGCATCAGCACGAAGCGCGCGGCGTTCCAGAGCTTGTTGCAGAAATTCTTGTAGCCCTCGCAGCGGGCGAGATCGAACTTGATGTCGCGGCCGTGGCTCGCGAGGCTCGCGAACGTGAAGCGCAACGCGTCGGCACCGAATGCGGGGATTCCGTCCGGAAACTCCTTGCGCGTCGCTTTCTCGATCTTCGCGGCCATCGCCGGCTGCATGAGGCCGCCCGTGCGCTTGGACACCAGCGTCTCGAGGTCGATGCCGTCGATGAGGTCGAGCGGATCCAGGATGTTGCCCTTCGACTTCGACATCTTCTGGCCATCGCGGTCGCGCACGAGTCCGGTGATGTAGACCTGTTTGAACGGAATCCGCCCGGTCAGGTGATCGCCCAGCATGATCATGCGCGCGACCCAGAAGAAGATGATGTCGAAGCCCGTGACCAGCACGCTCGAAGGCAGGAAGCGCTCGTAGCCGCGCGCGGTCATCGCTTCCGGATCCGGCCAGCCCATGGTGGAAAACGGCCACAGTCCCGACGAGAACCAGGTTTCGAGCACGTCGTTGTCCTGGCGCAGGGCGACACTGCTGCCCAGCTTGTGCCGCAGGCGCACGTCCTCCTCGTCGCGGCCGACGTAGATGCTGCCGCCATCGTCGTACCAGGCGGGGATGCGGTGGCCCCACCAGAGCTGGCGCGAGATGCACCAGTCCTGGATGTTCGAGAGCCAGTGGCGATAGGTGCTGACCCAGTTGCCGGGAACGAATTCGATTGCGCCCGATTCGACCAGTTCGAGTCCGCGCGCGGCCATCCCGTCCATGCGCACGAACCACTGGTCGGTGAGATACGGCTCCAGCACCTGCCCGGTGCGGTCGCCGCGCGGCACCTGCAGCTTGTGCTTTTTCGTCTCGACGAGGAGGCCCGCGGCGTCGAGGTCCGCGAGCACCTGCTTGCGCGCGGCGTAGCGATCGAGCCCACGATAGGCCGCCGGCGCGTCGTCGCCGATCGCGGCATCCGGCGTCAGCACGTTGATGATCGGCAGGCCGTGGCGCTGGCCGATCGCGTAGTCGTTGAAATCGTGCGCGGGCGTGATCTTGACGCAACCCGTGCCGAACTCGCGTTCGACGTACGTGTCGGCGATGATCGGGATCGCGCGTTCGCTGAGCGGCAAACGAAGCGTCTTGCCCACCAGGTGGGCGTAGCGTTCGTCCTCGGGATGCACCGCCACCGCCACGTCGCCGAGCATGGTCTCCGGCCGGGTCGTCGCGACCACGAGCCCGGTTTCGCCATCGGGACCGCGCAGCGAGCCGTCCTCGAACGGATAGCGGATCGACCAGAGGAACCCGTCCTCTTCCTCGCTTACCACTTCGAGGTCGGAGATCGCGGTTTTCAGCACCGGGTCCCAGTTGACGAGTCGCTTGCCACGGTAGACGAGGCCCTGCTCGTGCATGCGCACGAAGGCTTCGACCACCGCGTCGGACGGTCCCCGATCCATTGTGAACACCTTGCGCGACCAGTCGCCCGAGGCGCCGAGGCGCCGCATCTGCCGCTCGATGGTGTCGCCTGACTCACGCTTCCATTCCCACACGCGTTCGACGAAGGCCTCGCGCCCGAGACCGTCGCGCGTGAGGCCGGCCGCCGTGAGGTTGCGCCCGACCACCATTTCGGTGGCGATGCCGGCGTGGTCGGTGCCCATCTGCCAGAGCGTGTCGAAGCCGCGCATGCGGTGGTAGCGGATCAGCGCGTCCTGCAGCGTGTGCTGGAACGCATGGCCCATGTGCAGCGTGCCGGTGACGTTTGGCGGCGGCAGCAGGATCGAATACGGCGCGCCGTTGCCGGACGGGGCGAACAGGGAGTGCTGCTCCCAGTGCGCGTACCAGCGGGATTCGAAACTCGACGGTTCGTAACTCTTGTCCATGCGCATGCGGCCGACAGCGCGTCGGCGATCCGTTCCAGGCGAAGTCGCGGATTGTATTGCAGCCGGCGCCGGCGCCGGCGCGGCTACATGTCGTGCTTGGTGAGATCGAGGCCGCGTTGCTGGTACTCGCGCCAGCGCGCCCTGAGCGGCTCGCGCGCGGACGCATCGGCGGGCACGACCTCGAGCACCCGCGTGAAATCCCCCGCCGCCGCCTCGTCCCGCAAGTTGATCACCAGCGGTCGCGCAGGCGTGTCGATGCCGGGCGGCACCACCAGGATCGGCGTCACCGCGTCGTCTTCCGCGTCGCCGATGCCGGCGATCTGGTGGGGCAGGTAGGCATCCGGGTCGAACGACCAGAGCAGGTCGTCCAGTTCCTCCGCCTGCGCGGCATCGCGCGCCAAAATCAGCGCGGGTTGTTCCGCCTCGAACGCGCGCCGTGCGAGTTCGCAGACAAGCCGCAAGGGCTCGTCGCGGAACCTCGGCTTTGCGATCAGGTAGAAATCCGCGCGCGCCACGGCGACGTCAACCCCCGGCGCGCTGCAACAGCCATTCGGTCAGCATGCCGACCGGCCTGCCGGTGGCGCCACCCTTGCGCCCCTCGATGCTCGCGGTGCCCGCGATGTCGAGATGCGCCCAGCGCTGCTTCTCGACGAAACGTGAGAGGAAGCAGCCTGCGGTGATGGCGCCGCCCCAGCGCGATCCGAGGTTCGCGAAGTCGGCGCAGCTGCTGTCGAGCTGGCTCTGGTAGTCGTCCCAGAGCGGCAGGCGCCAGCCGCGGTCCCAGGCGGCCTGTCCGGCCGAAATGAGCTCATCCGACAGCGAATCATCGTGCGTCATGACGCCCGTGGCGTGGGTGCCCAGCGCAACCACGCACGCGCCGGTCAGGGTCGCGACGTCGATGATGGTCGACGGCTTGTAGCGCTGCACAACGTAGGTCAGCGCGTCGCACAGGATCAGGCGGCCCTCGGCGTCGGTGTTCAGCACTTCCACCGTCTTGCCCGACAGCGTGCGCAATACGTCGCTCGGCCGATAGCCCGCCCCGTCCGGCATGTTCTCGGCCGCCGGCACCGCGCACACCAGGTTGACGGGGAGATCGAGCGCGACGCAGGCGGCGAACGTGCCGAGCACGCCCGCGCCTCCGCACATGTCGTACTTCATTTCCTCCATGCCCGCGCTCGGCTTGATGTTGGTGCCTCCGGTATCGAAGGTGATGCCCTTGCCGACGAGTGCGATGGGCGCCGCGTCCTTGTCGGGCGCGCCGCGCCAGCGCAGCAGGATCAGTTGCGGCGGGTTGGCGCTGCCGCCGCCCACGGCCAACAGCGAATGCATGCCGAGTTCGCGCATGGTCGCGGCATCCAGCGATTCGAACTCGACGCCGGCGCGACCGGACGCCAGCGAGGCTGCCTGTTCGGACAGGTATGCAGGCGTGCATACGTTCGGCGGCAGGTTGCCGAGTTCGCGCGCGAATCGCACGCCGGTCGCGATGGCCTGCGCGCGCGCGATGCCGGTGCCGTCGTCGCTGCCGCGGAACGTCGCCGACTCGAGCAACGTATCGTGGACGGGCACCTTGCGCAGCGTGTCGAAACGGTAGTGTTCGAAGTCGAATGCCAGCGCAGCCTGGCGCAGGCGCCACACCGCGTCGGCGCCCTCGACTTCGACTTCGACGAGGTAGCACGCCGCATGGCGCGACGGACCGCCGCGCAGCGCGCGGGCGGCCTCGCGGCAGGAGCGCACGAACTTGCCGCGATCGAACTTGCGGGGATCGCCAAGTCCGCAGGCCAGCACGCGTGGTGCGGAAATGCCGGAGGGCGTCGTCAGCCATGCGTGGCGGCCGCAGCGTCCGCTGGCATCGCCACTCGCGATCATCCGCCCGAGCGCGCCGCCGCTGGCGGCATCGATCTCGGCCGCAGCGGCAGTGAGCGAACCGTCCTCGAACAGGCCGACCACGACGGCGTCGGTCACGATTTCTGCGGGCGATTGCCGGGTCAGGCGGAACTCGATGGGCTGCAAGGACATGGGCGATTTCACCGCGATGCCGCCGCGGCGTGCCGGCCGTGGGGCGTGATGGGGGATTCGGGCTAAACTGCCGCGCCGCTGGTCAGTGCGGTCGGAGGCACGGCCCGTGCACCGCCCGATGCAGCTGCGGCGCGGGGGGCCGAAGTCTAGCAGCCGCCGTCGCACGCCCCTCGACGCGATCGCGGCAATCCCGAAACCGGAGACCCTACGCCGAATGCTGTTGCGCCTGCTGGACCGCTACCTGCTGCGCGAAATGCTGGTGTCGTTCGCGGCGGCGACAGCCGTGCTCCTCATGGTGACCTTCGGCGGCTCGCTGGTCGACGTGATCAACAAGGTCGCCCGCGGCAAGGTGCCGCCGCCGTTGCTGCTTTCGCAGGTGCTGCTGCTCGGCCTCGACGCGCTGACGCTGCTGTTGCCATTGGCTGCCTTCATTGCGGTGCTCATGGCCTATGGGAGGCTGTACCGCGACAGCGAGATCGCGGTCATGTCCAGCGCCGGCATGCGCGCGACCGACCTCATGCGACCGCTGGCGTGGATCGCGGTGCCGCTGATCGCCGGCTTGCTTGGATTGACCTTCTGGGGCGTGCCGACAGCCCTGCGCGTCGCCGATCGCATGGTCGACCAGGCCAACCGTTCGCTGCTGGTGGCGGGCCTGGAAGCGGGCAAGTTCATGAACCTGCCGGGCGGCTACGGCGTCGTCTATGTCGGTGAACTGGATTCGCGCGGGCAGCGGTTCAAGCGGCTGTTCGTGCATCGCGAGCGCGACGGGCGCGTCGACATCGTGACCGCCAGCAGCGGCGAGCTGTTCCAGGACCAGAACAAGGCCGAACGGTATCTCCGGCTTTCCGACGGTTTCCGGGTCGAGGGGTCGCTGGGCGATCCGAACTTCCGCACCATGCGCTTCGAACGCAACGACCTGCGGCTGCCGGAGGCCGAGTCCGCGCGCCGCAAGCGCGTGCAGACGCGCAGCGCTTCTTTCAACCTGTTGCGCAGTGGCAATCGGGCCGACCTGGCCGAACTGCATTGGCGCCTCGCGCTGCCGCTCGCGGCAGGTGTTCTCATGCTGCTCGCGTTTCCGCTTGCGCGATCGCGGCCGCGCGAATCGCGCTATGCGCGCACGTTCGCCGCGGTGCTCGGCTACGTGGTCTACGTCAACCTGCTGTCCCTCGGCCGCGGCTGGCTCGCCGACGGCGCCCTGCCGACGTGGCTCGGACTCTGGTGGGTGCATGGGCTGGCGATCGCGATCGCGCTGGCGCTGCT
>JBBRIE010000204.1:0-5365 GCA_038221545.1 Lysobacterales bacterium | reverse complement strand
AGGAAGTATCGCGAGCCGCCCAGCGTCGGGATGCGACCACGCTTGAGGCCGTCCACCATATCCGGCGCCAGATGCGTGTCCGCACCGGCGACCAGGTGCAACGGGATCCCCGCGCGGGCGAGTTCCACGCGCATCGTCGCGATCGCGCGCTGGATGCCCGCCGCATCGTTCTCGTACAGGCCAGGATAGATATGCGGGGTGCAGGCGGTGGTGGTGATGCCGTCCGCGACTGCGGCACGCGCCATTTGCAGCGACAGCTCGAGCTCGGAGGGGCCGTCGTCGATTCCATGCAACAGATGGCAATGCAGATCGATCACGGGACGCGGCTCTCGATGGTCGGGAAGATGGAATGCATTACCGGTGGTCCGATCGCGCCTTGCATGGTTCCTGACGGAACGACCCCCCCAAGGCGCAAGCAAGGGCTGCGCCGCACCGCAGCAATGTGACGCAATCAACGGCTCGAGTCGAGGCTTCCAGGGCCGCCCGGATGCTTCCGGGTCATGAACGGTTCCACTCTTCCACCACCGCGATCCGCAGTTCGCGCGGCAGGGCGAAGACCATGTTTTCGACCTCGCCATCGAGTTCGCTGACCTCGCCAGCGCCGGCGGCGCGCAATCGGTCGACAACGCCCTGCACCAGGCTCTCCGGTGCGGAAGCGCCCGCCGTCACCCCGACCCGACGGACCCCCGCCAGCCACTCTTCGCGGATGTCCTGGGCGCCATCGATGAGGTGCGCGGGCACGCCCTGCTTCTGGGCAAGTTCGCGCAAACGGTTCGAATTCGAGCTGTTGGGGGAGCCCACCACGAGCACGAGGTCGCACTCCTGGCCGAGGCGGCGCACCGCGTCCTGGCGGTTCTGGGTGGCGTAGCAGATGTCGTCGTGACGAGGCCCCTGGATCGCGGGAAATCGCATGCGCAGGGCTTCGATCACGGCGCGGGTATCGTCCACCGACAGGGTGGTCTGCGTGACGAACGCGAGGTTGGCGGGTTGCCGCACGTCGAGAATGGCGACGTCTGCGACATCCTCGACGAGGTGGATCTGCGCGTCGTTCAGAGCATGGGTCCATTGACCCATGGTGCCCTCGACCTCGGGATGCCCCGCGTGGCCAATCAGGACCACGTCACGACCGGTCCGGCAATGCCTCGCCACCTCGATGTGGACTTTGGTCACCAGCGGGCAGGTTGCGTCAAAGACGCGCAGGCCGCGCCCCTTCGACTCTTCGCGAACCGCCTGCGAAACGCCATGCGCGCTGAACACGACGGTAGCGCTGTCGGGCACCTCGGCCAGCTCGTCGATGAAGACCGCCCCGAGATCCCGCAAGCGGTCGACCACGAAGCGGTTGTGCACGACCTCGTGCCGAACGTAGATCGGCGCACCAAATGCCTCGATCGCGCGCTCGACGATTTCGATCGCGCGATCGACTCCCGCGCAGAAACCCCGCGGATTGGCGAGCAAAACCTGCATGGCGGGCATTGTCGCGCGCGCGGGTGACGATTGCGTCATCGTCGGGCGCGCCGACTGTCGAGCCAGCCTGTCAGTACCAGCAGAACCGCGCCGCAGACGACGGCGGAATCCGCGATGTTGAAGGCCGGCCAGTGGTAGCTGCCGGCATACCAGTCGATGAAATCGACCACGTAGCCGAACCGCAGGCGATCCGTCACGTTGCCGATGGCGCCGCCCACGATCAGCGCCAGTGCGACCGACGTCATCCGATCCCGCGCCGGCACCCGCGTCAGCCAGACCACGAACACCGTGGCGACCAGCAAGGCGAATGCGGAAAGGCCGTAGCGCTGCCAGCCGGCCTGGTTGTCGAACAGGCTGAAGGCGACACCGTAGTTCCGCGCCAGCATCCAGTTCCAGAATCCATCGACGAACGGCACGGGCTGGTGGAGTTCGAGCTTCGCGATGGCGATCGCCTTGGTCCACTGGTCGAGCACGAACACGACCGCGGACAGCGCGAGCCACGCGAGTCCCCGCACGCCCTGCGGGCGCGCGCGACGCGACCGGCCGCTGTTGTCAGAAATAATGACGGGACTCACCGGCACCCTCCACGTTGTCGACGCAGCGCCCGCAGATCTGCGGATGCTCCGCGTGCATGCCCACATCGGGACGATGATGCCAGCAGCGGATGCATTTCGGGCTGGCGGACGCGAGCGCGACCACGTCGACCGTGGCTGCGTCGCCAGCGATCAGGGAAAAAGTCGCAGTCGATGTGATGAACAGGAACCGCAGCTCGTCTCCGAGTCGCGCAAGGAGCGCGGCATCGCCGCTGGCGGCCGGGACGCGCAACTCGATTTCCGCATCGAGCGATGAACCGATAACGCGCGCGGCGCGCATCGGCTCGAGGGCAGCCTGCACCTGCGCGCGGATCGCAAGCAGCCGGTCGAACTCCGCGGCTGAAATGGCCGCGTCGCCGCCCAGCGGCTGCAGGCGTTCGTACCATTGCTGCGCGAGCACGTCGCCGTCCGCGGCCGGCAGGAACTGCCAGATCTCGTCCGCGGTGAAGCTGAGGATCGGCGCGATCCAGCGCGCGAACGCGTGCGTGATGTGGAACATCGCGGTCTGGGCGGAACGCCGACCCAGGCTGTCCTCGCGCATCGTGTACAGGCGATCCTTGGTGACGTCGAGGTACAGCGCACCAAGGTCCACGCTGCAGAAGTTGGACAGCTTCTGCACGATCTCGGGAAAGTCGTACCGCTCGTAGGCCGCGACGATGTCGCGCTGCAGCTCAAAGGCGCGGTGCACCGCCCATCGATCGAGCGCGACCATCTCCGCCGCAGGCACCAGGTTTCGGGCCGGGTCGAAACCCGCCAGGTTCGCGAGCAGGAAGCGCGCGGTGTTGCGGATGCGGCGATAGGCGTCAGCGGTCCGCTTCAGAATCTCGTCGGACACCGTCATCTCGTTGCGGTAGTCGGTCGCCGCGACCCATAGGCGCAGCACGTCTGCCCCGAGCGCGTCCATGACCTGCTGGGGCGCGACCACGTTGCCCACGGACTTCGACATCTTGCGGCCCTGCGCATCGACGGCGAACCCGTGCGTCAGGCACTGCCGATACGGTGCGGCGCCATCCATCGCGACGCCCGTCAGCAGCGACGACTGGAACCAGCCCCGGTGCTGGTCCGATCCTTCGAGATACAGGTCCGCAGGTTTGGACAGTCCGTCCTCGGGACGAGCCGCCAGCACGCATTCGTGCGTGACACCGGAGTCGAACCAGACGTCGAGGATGTCGACCACTTTCTCGTAATCCGCGGCCTCGTCGCCAAGCAATTCGCCAGCGTCGAGCGCGTACCAGGCATCCACGCCAGCCTGCTCGACGAGCAGGGCGACCTGGCGCAGGAATTCCGCCGAGCGCGGGTGCGGCTCGCCGGTGATGCGGTGTGCGAACAATGCGATCGGCACGCCCCAGGTGCGCTGTCGCGAGATGCACCAGTCCGGGCGACCCGCGATCATGCCGGCGATGCGCTCTTCGCCCCACGCGGGATACCAGCCTCCGCGTTCGCCGATGCGCGCGATTTCCCGCAGCGCGGTCTCGCGCAAGCCGGCCTGGTCCATCGCGATGAACCACTGGGGAGTCGCGCGGAAGGCCACGGGGGTCTTGTGTCGCCAGCAATGCGGGTAGCTGTGCGTGATCCGTTCGAAATGCAGCAGGCTGCCTGCCTCGCGCAAGGCCGTGACGATGACGTCATTGGCTTTCCAGATGTGCAGCCCTTCAAGCGCATGTGCTCCGGCGGCAGGCGTGCCCGGAAGATAGGTGCCGTTGCCCGCAACAGGGTTGATCTGCGCTGCGTTGTAGCCGTCGAGCAACCCGTAGCGCTGACCGACCACGAAGTCGTCCTGGCCGTGCCCGGGCGCGGTGTGCACGATGCCGGTGCCCTCCTCTGCCGATACGTGTTCCCCCAGCAGCACCGGGATCGCGCGCTCGTCGTAGAAGGGGTGCCGGAGTCGCACGCCTTCAAGCGCCGCACCGTTGACACGACCAAGTACCTGAGGAGCCTCGACGCCATAACGCGCAAACGCGCGTTCGACCAGCGCTTCGGCAACCACCAGGTAGCGTTGTCGTCCTTCCGCGGCGGAGCCTTCCACCAGCGCATAGTCCAGGTCACCGCCCACCGCCACCGCGAGGCTGGCCGGCAGGGTCCAGGGCGTCGTCGTCCAGATCGGCAGTGCGACGATCGCACCGGACCCAACGAGATCCTCCGCGCCGAAAGCCGCCAACACGCGCTGCCGGTCTTTCGCATTCACCGCGTAGGCCACGTCGATCGCCGGCGACACCTTGTCGGCGTACTCGATCTCGGCCTCGGCCTGCGCCGATCCGCAGTCGAAACACCAGTGCACCGGCTTCACGCCGCGCGCAAGATGGCCGCGTTCGACGATCTTCGCGAGCGCGCGCAGCATGTCCGCCTCGTAGCGGAAGTCCATGGTGCGATACGGTCTCTCCCAGTCGCCGAGTACTCCCAGTCGCTGGAAGTCCGCGCTCTGTCCGTCGATCTGCGCGCTCGCGTACGCGCGGCACTGCGCACGGAACGCGGCGGCGTCGAGTTGGGTGCCGACCTTGCCGAACTTCTTCTCGACCACGAGTTCGATCGGCAGGCCATGGCAGTCCCAGCCTGGGACGTAGGGTGCGTCGAAGCCGGACAGCAGCTTCGACTTGACCACGATGTCCTTGAGTATCTTGTTCACGGCATGGCCGATATGGATCGCGCCATTCGCATACGGCGGACCATCGTGCAGGACGAATCGCGGGCGACCCGCCACTACCTTGCGCAGCGACTGGTAGCGCCGCTGCTCCTGCCACGCCTTGAGCATGGCCGGCTCGCGCTTCGGCAGGTCGCCGCGCATCGCGAAATCGGTGACCGGAAGGTTGATCGTTGCCTTGTAGTCGCGAGTCACGCGCATGCTCTTTTCGGGAAGGTGGAGAGGACGGCGCGTGCCTGCGCCGCGTCGCGATGCATCTGTTCCACGAGCGGCCCGAGCCCCGCGAATTTCTCCTCGTCGCGGAGGTGCTCGACAAATTCGACTTCCAGGCGCTGGCCGTAGAGGTCGCCGCTCCAGTCGAACAGATGCGCCTCGAGTATCGGCTCGACGCCTCCCACTGTCGGGCGCGTGCCGAGCGATGCCACGCCCGGCATCGCCTTGAGCCCCGCGCCGCTGACTCGCACCGCGTAGATCCCGGCGAGTGGCGCCCGCCCATGCAAAACCGGGAGGTTTGCGGTCGGATAACCCAGCTTGCGCCCCATCTGCTGTCCATACACCACGTGACCGCTCATCCGGAACGGACGCCCCAGCAGCCGCGTGGCCCGGGCAAAGTCGCCGGCGGCGAGCGCCGATCGCACGTTGCTCGAACTGATGCGATCGCCATCGTCGC
>JBBRIE010000203.1:0-5394 GCA_038221545.1 Lysobacterales bacterium | reverse complement strand
ATTTCTGCGTGCTGTTGTGGGGCTTCACCGCCATCCTGGGCAAGCTCATCTCGCTCGCGGCGCTGCCGCTGGTGTGGTGGCGAATGCTCATCGTGGTGGTGGCGCTGGCGACGATTCCGCGCGTGTGGCGGGGCGTGCGTGCGTTGCCGCCCCGGCTGGCACTGGCGTATTCGGGCGTCGGCGTTGTGGTCGCGCTGCACTGGCTGACCTTCTACGGCGCCATCAAGCTCTCCAACGCGTCTGTCGCAGCCACCTGTATCGCGCTCGCGGCACCCTTCACCGCCCTGATCGAGCCCTGGTTGGCGCGCCGGAGGTTCGAGTGGCGTGAGCTGTTGCTGGGCGTCGCGGTGCTGCCCGGCGTCGCGCTGGTGGTCAACGGGGTGCCGCGCGGCATGCGCACCGGAATCGCCGTCGGCGTCGTTTCGGCGCTGCTCGTGGCGCTGTTCGGTTCCCTCAACAAGCGCCTGGTCGAACACGCCGATGCGCTGACCGTCACCACCGTCGAACTCACCGCAGGCACCGTTGCGTTGACGCTGCTCGCGCCCCTGATGCCATTGCTCTTCCCTGCCTTCGCGGGCGACCTGCTGGTGTGGCCCGGGGCGCGCGATGCCATCCTCCTGCTGGTGCTGGCCGTCGCCTGCACGCTGCTGCCGTTCGCCCTGTCGCTGGTGGCACTGCGACAGATGAGCGCTTTTTCCGCGCAATTGATCGTCAATCTCGAGCCCGTGTACGCCATCGCACTGGCGATCGTGCTGCTGGGCGAGCAACGCGAACTCACCCCCACGTTCTACGCAGGCGTCGGCATCATCTTCGTCGCAGTGATCGCGCATCCGCTGCTGGAGCGTATCCGGCCGCGTAACGCGGCGCCCGCCATGGAACTGACGGTGCGCCAGTAGGGTAAACAGGTGGCGGCCTTTCACCAGCCGTTGACAGCGCCATCCCCGAGATGTCGTCCAATTGTGCCTTGCATCCGGGAACGACGGTAAATGACGGTCGCGGCGCGGAAAAAGCCCGGAGATGACGGTTCTCGGGTCGAGCAACTCGCGGTGGAACTCGCAGGCGAACGCGCGCGTCGAAAACAGGCCGAAGACGACAGCGAAGCCACCACCGCGCGCCTGCACCGCGAGTTCAAGGCGCTGGAGATCGGCCGTACGATCAGCGAAATCGCCAACGCCGCATCGTCGCTCGCAGAAGCCACGCACGCGGTGTTCGCGGCTTTGTTCGCCGCCACCAACTGGCATGCCGGATATCTCTGGCGGGGATTCGACGACGGTCGCTGGGAGCGGCTGGGCTCGGAACGCGACGCAACGGGCACCCGGGAGTTCGAAGCGGCGTTCCAGAACCAGCTGCCCGATTACCTCACCCGGCTTCGGGGCGGCCAGCGGACCGCCATCTTCGAGGCGGTCGCATCGTCAGGTTCGGGGGGTCCGCATCGGGAGCGCCTGGTTTCAACCGCGGTCATCCGCAGTGCAACCGGCGTCGACGGTTACGTCGAGTTGTGGTCGCGCGCGCCAAGCGAGGTTGCGGAGACCGCGTTCGACATCCTCCGCCACGTGGCCCTCCAACTCGGGCACCTGCTTCGGCGCGAACAGGCTGCCGACTCACGCGAGGGCCTGCGTGAGCGCGACGCGCTGACCGGCCTGTTCAACCGTGCGGGCCTGGTTTCATCGCTCGCGGCTTCGGGCGAATGCGGCGCTGCGATGAAACGCACGCCCGTCGCGCTGGTGGTCGCCGACATCGTCGACTTCGCGGCATGCAATGACCTGATGGGACAGGCGACCGCCGACCGCCTGTTGGTCGAGGCGGGACGCCGCCTGGCGGCGGAGGTGCCGCCCGAGTATCCGGTCGCGCGCATTTCCGCGAATGCGTTCGCGTTTCCCCTCGTGCCGGAAAGCGACGAACCGCTGGACGACCACGCGCTGCAGTTCGCGAGCGAACGCGTGCTCGCCGCGGCCGACATCGCATTCGGCGCCGACCGCGGCATAGTGGGACGTTTCGAGTTCCGCATCGGCATCGCGCGCTGCGAGCCGGACCTGCGGGCCAGCGATCTGCTGGCCCGCGCCGAAACCGCCCTGCGCGTGGCCAAGAAAGACGGTGTGCGTGCACGCATGTTCGAGCCCGCCATGACCCAGCAGGCGGGGCGTGCGGCGCAAATTCGCTTCGCATTGGCTCACGCGCTGGAGCGCGACGAGTTCACGGTCCTGCACCAGCCCCTGGTGAACCTTGCGGATGGCCGCGTCGTCGGTGCGGAGGCGCTGCTGCGCTGGCATAGCCCGGAGCATGGACCGGTGTCCTGCGTCGAGATGGTGCCGATGCTCGAGGAATCCGGGCTGATCCGCGAAGTGGGTGAGTGGGTACTGGAGCAGGCGCTGGCCACGGCCGCGCGCATGCGCGCGTTGACCGGCGGCGAATGGCTGCACGCCGTCAACACTTCCGCGACCCAGATCCAGGAGCGCGACTACGCGGCGAGGGTGGCGCAGGCGTTGTCGCGCCATGCCTATCCCGGCTCGGCGCTCGAGATCGAGATCACCGAGAGCGTGCTGCTGCAGCCCTCGCCGCGCGTGCGCGCCACGCTCCACGCGCTGCGTGCACTTTGCGTGCGCGTGTCGCTGGACGATTTCGGCACCGGCTTCAGCGCGATGTCCTACCTGCGCAGCTTCGACGTCGACACGCTCAAGATCGATCGCAGCTTCGTCACCGACCAGGCGAGTGATCCACGCGCCGGACGGCTCGTAACGTGCATGGTCGCGATCGCGCGGGCCCTTGCCATGGACGTCATCGGCGAAGGCGTGGAAACACAGGACGACCTCGATTTCCTGCGCCGCAACGGATGCGAACTGGGGCAGGGTTTCGGGCTGGCGCGTCCGATGACGACGCTCGCGCTCTTCGACCTGGTGCGGAGCGGCGCGCGACTGTTACCAGGTGGCGGCGAAGGCAATCCGCCGCGCTGATTGTCCGCACTCCTGAGGGAACAGTCAGGCCAACGCGCGCTTCGGGAAGCCGACCATCCGCTGGTTGTCTTCGTCCCACAACTTGAGCCGTGCGCTCTTAAGGCTGGACCAGAGCGTGATTCGAGGCGCCTGTCGCAGCAGCGGGGTGGACTCGAACGCCTCGCGCAGGCGGTAGTTCGGAATGCGGATCGCCAGATGGTGGATGTGGTGGTAGCCGATGTTGCCAGTGAACCAGTGGAGCACGCGCGGGAGGTCAAAGAACGAACTGCCCGCGACGGCCGACTCGTGCGGATTCCACTTTGCGCCGCGGGCCCAATAGGCGCCTTCGAAAGTGTGTTGCACGTAGAAGAGCCAGACACCCAGCGCCCCGGCGATCATGACGGTAGGCAGATGCACCGACAGGACCGTGCCGATCCCGAGCAACGCGGCGAGCGAGCCGTAGAAGGCGAGGATTGCCGCGTTGTTGAGCCACACGCTCGCCCATTCCTTGCGCCACGCGCGCGGCAGGTCGAAAGGGAGTCGGTGCTTGATCACGAACTGGTACGTCGGTCCGATGCCGAGCAGCACCGGCGTGCTGCGATACAGGCGGTACCCCAGGCGACCCCACCAGGACTTGGCACGGTACTCGGCCACGGTCAGCGTCGCGACGTCACCGAACTCGCGACGGTCAAGGTTGCCCGAAGTGCCATGATGCACCGCATGCGTCTTTTTCCAGTAGCTGAAGGGGAACAGCGTGATCAGCCCGAGACACGCTCCCACCCACTGGTTGGCGCGGTTGCTGGCGAAGAACGAGCCGTGCCCGCAATCGTGCTGGATGATGAAGAGGCGCACGTACAACCCGGCCAGCGGCAGCGCCAGCAGCAGCGTCCAGCCATAGCCGAGGCCGGCGACCCGAGTCCACGCCATCACTGCCCACAACGCGACAAAGGGCACCAGCGTGTTGGTGAGCTGCCACAACGCGCGACCGAAATGCGGTTTGGCGAATTGCGCGCACAGCGCGCGCAGTCGCGCGGAAGGATTGCTGCTGGCAGCGTTCGCAGGACTCAAGGCATTGCACTCCGGGTTGGCTCCACCATTGTCGGGGCGCCGGGCGTGCAACTCAACCCGTGCGCACCGGTATGGCTCGGACCGGAGTGTGCGCGGATGCACAACGCCGCGCCTCAGCCGTGCGGCAGCAGCACGATCTTGCCGTCACGTTCACCTGCGGCGGCTGCAGCAATGGCTTCCTTGATCCGCTCGATCGGGTAGGTCGCGGCGATGCGGGTCGACAGCGTCCCATCGGCGATCAGTGCCGCCAGCTCACCGAACAGCGCCGCGCGCCGCGATGCGTTCTCCTGCTGGTACCACCGCGCGAGCCAGAAGCCCCGGAGCGAAATGTCGCGAAAGATTAGCGACGCTGGTGACAGTTTGCAGGCGTCGCCGCTCATCGCACCGTAGTTGACCACCACCCCGCCCGGCGCCAGGCATTGCGCCAATCGTTCGGTGGCGCCGCCGCCCACGGCATCGATGGCAAGCCTGATCGCGGCACCGCCCGTGGCATCGCGCACGCGCTTGCAGAGGTCGTCGCCATCCACCAGCACCACGTCGCCGCCGGCTTCGCGGGCCGCCGCCGCGGCAGCCTCGCGCCGGACGACATTCACGGTGTTGAAACCCCGCAGCCGCGCGAGCTGCACGAGGTAGGTGCCAACCGCGGAGTTCGCCGCGTTCTGCACCACCCATTCGCCCGGCACGAGCGTGACGAATTCCGACAGCAACAGCGCCGCGGTCGGCGGGTTGACCGCCAGCATCGCGATCTGCGCCGGCTCGCCCGAGTTCGGCAGCGGGACCAGGGCGCGCGCGTCGGCAACGAGGTGCGTCCGCCAGGTGCCGACGCCGATTGGAAGCAACACCCGCTGGCCGGCCACCAGCGTACGCACATCGGATCCTGTCTCCAGCACACGGCCCATGCCTTCGTTGCCGCCGACCGCGGGCAGCGGAGGCAACATCCCGTAGTGGCCCGTCAATGTCAGCACGTCGGATGGATTGATCGGCGCGGCCAGCACCTCGACCAGCACTTCGCCCGGCTTGAGCGGCGCCAGCTCGAAATCGACAGCCTCGATAACGTCCTGCGGCAACGGACCGCGCCGTGCATATTCGGCCTTCTTCATGGGGGTCGCCCGGCACGTGGAAGACGGACTTTAACCCGCCGCGGGCACGCATTCCCACGCTTCGGGCGTCGACTACAATGCTGCAATGCAACGACACGAGTTCGAGTTGACCGGCGAGTACATCGAGCTCAACAAGCTTCTCAAGTTCGTGGGCGCCTGCGACAGCGGCGGTGCGGGCAAGGCCCTGGTGGCCGGCGGCAGTGTCGAAGTCGATGGCGACGTCGAGCTGCGCAAGACCGCGAAGATCCGCGCCGGACAGGTCGTGTCGGTGGGGAGCATGGCGATTGTCGTCCGCG
>JBBRIE010000202.1:0-5423 GCA_038221545.1 Lysobacterales bacterium | reverse complement strand
CTGGGGTCTCACCAAGCGGGTGGCACTGACCCAGCCGCAGCTGTCGCGCCTGTTGCGCATGTACGGGAAGGCCACGGGACGGCGCCTCGGCTCCTCACCATGACGCACGGCACGCTGCATGAACTCGGCATCCCTTGCCCTTCCAGGCTGCCCGGCATTGCGCAGACAGCTAGCCCGCGCTGGCAGCCCCGGTGCAATTGGTGACGGTGAAACGGGTGCGCCCGTTCTTGGCGCGGTACATGGCTTCGTCCGCCTCGCGTGTCAACCTTTCGGCGGAGTAGTCCGGGCCGGTCTGGAAGGCGACGCCGACGCTGGGAACGCACTGCAGGGTCGTGGCGCCCCAGGGCGTGCCGACATGGGCGGCCTTGACGATCCGGTCCGCCGTCACCGCCACGTCGCGCTCGACATCCTCGAACCCCTCCATCATCACGGCGAACTCGTCTCCGGACAGTCGCGCGACGAAATCGCTGCTGCGTACGCTGGCCCGCAGCTGGGTCGCGAACGACTCGAGCATCTGGTCGCCCGCGGCATGCCCATGCTGGTCGTTGACCTCCTTGAAACTGTCGAGGTCCAGGTACATCACGGCGAGCGGTACCCGGGCGCGTCGCGACCGGGCGATGCCGCGCTCGAGTTCTTCCAGCCACGCCGCCCGATTGGGAAGGGAGGTGAGTTCGTCGCGCAAGGCCCTGCGTTCCATCTCGGCCGCGAGCTCGGCGCTGCGATCGGTCTCGGCCTGGCGTGCGATGACCCCGCCGATGAATCCTGCGAACAGGGAGAGCGCGTACTCGTCGATCCGGTCGAACGCTTCCGGGCTTTTCGAGACAGCCTTGAGCACGCCGATCGCATCGGCCCCGCGAAACAGCGGAACCACTAGCATGGAGCGAGCCGAAACTTTCCTGCATGCCGCCGCATCGACGCGGGGTCCTCCTCCGTATCGCGCGAATACATGATCTGTTTCCGTGCAACGCAGAGCCCGGACAGACTGGTCGCGGCATCGAGCCGCAGCCCCAGGTAGGCTGAAACCGTTCCGGCGACGGCGCGGTACTCGAGTTGCATGCCGTCGACGATCTCCAGGACCGACCCTTCGGCCCGCGTCAGGTGCATGACCTGCCGCACGGTTTCGTGCATCAGCTCCGGCGTCGTTGCCGTCGAGGAACTCACGGCACCAAGGGCCGTGACAATCTCGAGCAGGCGGTCCCTCTCGACTGTGATCGCAGCAACGCTGCCGTTGCCGTCCGAATCTCTTGTCATTGCTGCATCCAGAAATACGCAGGGCGCCAGAACTGGAACCGCGCTGGCCAAACCAGCCCGGGCTGAGATCGATGGCCGATCGAGTGAGAGGTGATCAGGGGCATTGTGGCGGATTGCATGCCGGCATCTGCGGGCGTGCAGGCTGCGGCAAGAGACGATTCAGACACACTTCTCCAACGGACCTTCGCTCAGTTCTGCTGGCGCAGGGCTTCGATGGGGTCGAGTCGCGCGGCCTTGCGCGCCGGGTAGTAGCCGAAGAAAAGTCCCGTCGCTACCGCGCAGGCGGTCGCGAGTCCCACGACTTTCCAGTCGAGCGAGACGGGCAGGGTGCCGAAGTTGCCCACGACCAGCGCGCCGATGATGCCGAGCACGATGCCGATGAGCCCGCCGCCGAGCGACAGCAGCATCGCCTCCGCGAGGAACTGGTGCTCGATCGCGCGCGGCCCGGCGCCGACCGCCATGCGCAGCCCGATCTCGCGGATGCGTTCGCTCACCGTCACCAGCATGATGTTCATGATGCCGATGCCACCAACGATGAGCGAGATGCCCGCAACCACGCCGAGCAGCACCGACATGAGGCGCGCGGTCTGCGTGCGGGTGCCGACGACTTCCGCGATGTTGCGCACCGAGAAATCGTCGTCCTCGCCCGCGCGGATGCGATGGCGCGCGCGCAGGATCTCGCCCACCTGCTCCTCGACGTAGGCGAGGTCGGCGGCGCGCCCCACGCCGAGCGTGATGGACTGCAGCGCGCCGGGCGGCATCGCCACGCTGCCGCTCAGCCGCCGGCGCGCGGTCGCGAGCGGCACCACGACGAGGTCGTCCTGGTCCTGCCCGAATCCGCCCTGGCCGCGCGGGGTGAGCACGCCCGCAACCGTGAAGGGCACGCGCCCGATGCGCACCGTCGCGCCGACGGGATCGGCGTCGCCGAACAGTTCGCGGCGTACGGTCTCGCCGAGGATCACGACCTTCGCGGCGGCGCCGTAGTCGCCTTCCTCGAAGCCGGTCCCCTGCGACAAGGTCCATGCGTTGATCGGGAACCAGTCCGCGGTCACGCCCTGCCACTGCGACGACCAGTTGTTCTCCGCGTGGATGACCTGGGTCGAGCCGCGCAGCGCGCCGGTCGCGTACTGCACCTCGGGCAGGGCCGACGCGATCGCGGCCAGGTCGCGTTCGTCCAGCGACCAGTCCGCGCCGGCGCTGCCGCGCACGCCGCCGCGGCGTTCCGCGCCGGACGAGATGTCGAGGCGGTTCGAGCCGAGCCGCGAGATCGCGCGGTCGATTTCGGTGGAGGTGCCCTGCGCGACCGACACCATGACGATGACGGCGGCGATGCCGATGATCACGCCGAGCGCGGTCAGCAGGCTGCGCATCCAGTTGCCGCGCAGCGACGCTATGGCGCTGCGCAGGATGTCCGCGAAGCTCATGCCGGCGCTCCCTGCGGATGCGGGGACTGCGCGGCCGGGTCGCGCACGCCGCGGCGCGCGTGTTCCAGGTCCTCGCGCAGTCCGCCGTCTCGCATCACGCAGATGCGGTCGGCGTACTCGGCGACGTCGCGGTCGTGGGTGATCAGCACGACCGTGTGGCCGGCGTCGCAAAGGCGCTTGAACAGGGCCATGATTTCCTCGCCGGTCTGCGAGTCGAGCGCGCCTGTCGGTTCGTCGGCGAGCAGCAGCGGTGGCCGGTTGATGAGCGCGCGCGCGATCGCCACGCGCTGTTGCTGTCCGCCGGAGAGTTCGCCGGGGCGATGCGTCGCGCGATCGGCGAGGCCGACCTCGGCGAGCGCCGCGAGCGCGCGTTCGCGCCGCTCGGCGACGGGCACGCGCGCGTACGCCATCGGCATCGCGACGTTCTCGAGCGCGGTCATGCGCCCGAGCAGGTTGAAGCTCTGGAACACGAAGCCGATCGCGGCGCCGCGGAGGCGCGCGCGCGCTTCCGCATCCAGGGTCGCGACATCGACGCCCTCGCAGCGATAGGTGCCGGTCGTTGGCGTATCGAGGCAGCCGACGAGGTTCATCAGCGTCGATTTGCCGGATCCCGACGCTCCCATGATCGCCACGAACTCGCCGCGGTCGATGCGGAGTGTCACGTCGCGCAAGGCCACGACTTCGGCTGGCGTGCCTGCGGCATACACCTTGCCGATGCCCTCGAGTTCCACCATCGGTGTGGGCTCGATCATCATGCGCGCGGGTGCGTTCACTCGGCCGGCCGCTCCGCCGCGATGATCACCGCGTCGCGTTCGCGCAGAGGGCCAGAAAGGATCTCGGTGAAGTTCGCGTCCGCAACGCCAAGCCGCACCGGCACGGCCACGGGCTGGCCGGCTTCGAGTTTCCAGAGCGTCGCGCGGCGGGCACTGGACAACGTGCGCAGCGCCTCGTCCCAGGCCACCTGCTGCGGCGGGCGCAGCGTTGCGCGGAACTGCCCGAATGCCTGCATCAGTCCGCGCGACATGCCTTCGCGCGCGTCGGCGCCGCCTTCGCCGCGACGTCCGCCGCCGCGGCCGCCGACGAGTCCTGGCGTGGTCGGTGCCTGCGTCGCCGCGCGACGCCGCTGGTCCGCGCGCTCGCGCAGGGCCGCCAGCCCGCGGTCGAACGCCGCGCGCTGCGCCGGATCGAGTGAGAGCCCTCCCACCAGTCCGGGCAGCTCTTCCGTCATGCCGCCGCCGCGCCCGCGTGCTTCCGGTGCCGGCGCTTCGATGCCCGCGGGACGGAAGCGCAAGGCCGCGTTCGCCACGCGCAGGGCGTCGTCCCGCCGGCTGACCTCGATCTCGGCGTTGGCAGTCATGCCGGGCAGCAAGGCGAGATCGCTGTTCGACACGCGCACCACAACCGGATAGGTGATGACATTGTTGAGGTTGACCGCGGCCAGCCGCACCTGCGCGACTTCGCCGCGGAAGCGCCGGTCGGGAAAGGCGTCGACCGCGAACGCGACCGGCTGTCCCTGCCGCAACTGCCCGACGTCGGCCTCGTCGATGGCGAGTTCGATCTTCATCTCGCGGAGGTCCTCGGCGATCGTGAAGAGCACTGGTGCCTGCAGGGATGCCGCGACCGACTGGCCGGGCTCCACCGTGCGCGACAGCACCACGCCATCGACCGGTGAACGGATCTCGCTGTAGCCCATGTCGATCGCGGCGTTCTCGACCGCCGCGCCGCGCTGCAGGATCGTGGCCTGCGCCGCGGCGACGCGCGCAATGGCCTGGTCGCGAGTGGCCAGCGCGAGGTCGCCCTCCGCGCGCGCCAGCAACTGGCGCTCGATGAGCGAGGCCTTGCGCTTGTAGTCGGTCTCGGCATTGCGCAAGCCCGCGCGCGCCTCCGCCAGCCCGGCGCGGGCGGCGGACAGGTCGGCCTCGGCCTGCGTGCGGCGCGACGCGAAGGGCTTGGGATCGATGCGCGCGATCACCTGGCCCGCCGTCACGCGATCGTTGAAATCGACCGCGACCGATTCGACCAGGCCCGACACCTGGCTGCCGATGGTCACGGTCGAGGTCGCGCTGAGCGTGCCGGTCGCCGAGATCGACACGCGGATGGCGCCGCGCTCGACCGGCGCGGTGCGGTACTGCTGCGCGGGCTCGCGTCCGTTCCACGCGTAGAAGGCCACGGCCGCGCCGATGGCGAGAGCCACGACCAGCAGCGCGGGCGCCAGGCGGCGCTTGCGCGCGCCCGGACTGGGGACATGGGCCATCGGATGCCTCGCGTGACGGGATCGGGGCAATCTAACGAGCGACGGCTGAGCGTCCGTCGCATCGGTCGCGGCGTGGTTCAGTCGCCGCTCATCGCGCCGGTGCCGATATCTCGTGCGCCGCGCGCTGCACGGGCCCACGGACACGCCAGGCACGCACGCGCCATTTGCTACAGATGGCCGCATAGGCCTCCTCGGCCATGCCCTCGATTCGGTGCGACATCAATCCGACAGGAGCCATCCGCTCTTGTAGGAGCGGGCCATGCCCGCGACCCGGCGCGGCATCGTTCCGACAGGAGGCATCTGCTCTTGTAGGAGCGGGCCATGCCCGCGATCCGGCGCGATATTGGTCGCGGGCATGGCCCGCTCCTACAGATCCCCGCCATTGCAGGCGCGTTTGTGCCCTTGGACCCACGATGCGAATCGATCGGTCGACTTGAGCGACCCGCTCCTACAGATGGCGCATAGGCCGCCTCGGCCATGCCCGCGACCCGGCG
>JBBRIE010000201.1:0-5474 GCA_038221545.1 Lysobacterales bacterium | reverse complement strand
TTGCTGCTGGCTTACGTCGACCTCGTCTCGATTTCGCGCAGCCATCGCGAGTTGCGGCACATGGTCAACCCGATCAGCGCGCTGAATGCAGGGCGCAGTTACCTCCGGCATCGCAACGACGATCGGGTCGAACCCGTCGCGCCACTGGGCCGCGATGCGCACAAGGGAGCTGGCTGGGATGCCGGCGACTTGCCCCGTCTCGTTGTGCTGGTAGTCGGCGAATCGGCCCGTGCGTCGAGCTTCAGCCTCCTTGGTTACCCGCGCCAGACCAACCCCCGGCTCGCGCAGCGCCGGGTCACGGGTTTCGATCGCGTCTCCAGCTGTGGCACCGCGACGGCGTCGTCGTTGCCCTGCATGTTCTCGCCGCTTGGCAAGTCACGTTTCGAGAGCGACGAGCACCGCCGCCAGGAAAACTTGCTGGATGTGCTCGCACACGCCGGATTGCCGCCGCGCTGGTTCGACAACAACACCGGCAGCAAACGGATCGCGACGCGAACCGGCGAGGTCTCGATGGCGCGGACACCGGATTCCCCGTCATGCGAAGGCGACGGCTGCTACGACGAAGTGCTGGTTGAAGCGCTGCAACGTGCCGTCATCGCAGCCACGGACGACACGGTCATCGTGCTGCATCAGCTGGGTAGTCACGGCCCTTCATACTTCGAACGCTATCCCCCGCAGTTCCGACGCTTTACCCCGACCTGCGACACCAATCAATTGCAGCGTTGCACGCGCGCCGAGATCCTCAACACCTACGACAACACCATCGTCTACACCGATCATGTGCTGGATCGGCTGATTGCGGTGCTGGAATCGCAACGCATGCGCTTCGACGCGGCGCTGTTGTACGTCTCCGATCATGGTGAGTCGACCGGCGAACACGGCATGTACCTGCATGGAATGCCATACGCGATGGCGCCCGACGAGCAGACGCATGTGCCGATGATCGCGTGGGTTTCCGATGGCTACGCGCGCGCTCACGCGATCGATCGCTCCTGTCTCGACGCGCAACGCAGTCGACCGCTTTCGCACGATCATCTGTTCCATTCGATGCTGGGTGTCCTCGACGTCGACACGGCCGCGTATCGATCGGAAATGGATCTGTTCGCGCCGTGTCGCAGCGCGAATGTACGCCGCTAACCGGGAAGGGCGAGTGCGATCGCGTTCGGACGACACTGATCGCTGCATGGACAAGGATTTGCGGATCTGAAAATCGTCGATCGCTACCTGCTGCGCGAACTGGTGGTCGCCTGCGCGGGCACGGCGTTGTTGTTGCTGATGATCACGCTGGGCGGGACCCTGTCGGATGTGTTGCGCAGGGTCGCGACCGGCGAGGTGCCGGTGCCGTTGCTCCTGAGCCAGGTCGGTTTGCGCAGTCTCGATGTCGTGACCTTGCTGCTTCCACTGGCCCTGTTCGTGGCGGTGCTGCTGGCGTACGGACGTTTGTACCGGGACAGCGAAATGGCGATCCTCGCTTCTGCGGGCATGAATAATCGTGCCTTGTTGCGGCCGATACTGCTGCTTGCCCTGCCCTTGTTCGTGGCAGTCACGATGCTGGCGTTCTGGATCGTGCCAGGCGCGTTGCGCATTGCCGATCGCATGGTCGACCAGGCCAATCGATCCTTGCTCACGGCGGGTCTCGAAGCGGGGCGGTTCATGCCGCTCCCCGGCGGAGCGGGTGTTGTTTACGTGGGGGCGATCGAGCAGGGCGGCACGCGCTTTCGTCGACTGTTCGTCTATCGAGAGCGGCACGACCGTGTCGACATCGTCACTGCCAACCATGGCAATCTCTTTCACGACCAGGACGGCAGCCATCGTTTCCTGGCGCTCCAGGACGGTTTTCGTGTGGAAGGCTCGCTCGCATCGCCCAATTTTCGAACCATGCGTTTCGAACGCAATGAACTGGCTTTGCCGGAATCGGAAAAGGTCAAGCGCAATCGCGCCGAAACTCGCGTCAACAGCCGCGAACTGCTCGCGAGCTCACGCCTGCGAGACCGCGCTGAGCTCCACTGGCGGCTGGGGCTGCCGCTGTCCGTTCTGACGCTTGCCCTGGTTGCGTTCCCGCTGGCTCGGGGTGGTCCGCGCGATCCGCGCTATGGCAAGTTGCTGATCGCGGTGCTCGCCTACATCGTATATCTGAATCTGCTTGCACTCGGTCGTGGGTGGATCGGCGACGGCAGCATGCCCGCGTGGCTGGGTCTCTGGTGGGTTCATGGAATTGCGCTCGGCCTCGCCAGCTGGATGATCGCAAGCGCTGATCGCAGGTTGAAGCGCACTCGAATGCAGCACTGGCAGTGGAGCAGGTTGCGAACTACAAATGTCGAATCAATGATGCTTCCGCCGTCGTAGCATCGGGTTTGCCCGGCTGCGCAATTTCCCGGAGCAGGACGTATTGTCCGGCGTCAGAGGTCGTCACCACCGCAAGCCGGGCCCGGAGATCGTCCGGCAGCGCCGCGTAGGCGGAATGCCTGGTGGCGACGTAGATGTGCGTACTGGTCTCCAGAACCTCACGCAGTTCTTGGATGTCATCGATATCGCGCGCGCTACCCCCGGAATAAAACTGCGCGGAATGCGGGCGTCGCTTGAAGTAGAGCAGCGGCGTTTCCCGCTGCACAGCATTTCGATACGTTGCCACGATTTCTCGTTGCGACTGGATGCCGGACAAGGGCCACGCGACTCGCACCAGCAGCAACACGAGCACGGGCGCGAGCATTCCTAGCCACTTGGGCGCGCGAGTGAGTGCCCGCGATTGCTGCCGTCCCCAAGCGTCGGCCACCAGCAACGCGAAGCCGACGAGGCCGGGCAACACATACGTCGGCAGAATATTGGCGGAAAACGTGAAAAACATGAGGGGCGCAAACATCCAGCACACGAGGTAGAGCGTCCAGCCGTCGTTCGAGCCACTCTGTGTAATCGGAATTGTCAGGCACGGTAGCGTCGACTCCTGTGGTGCCGGGTTCAGGCGAGCCAGCTTTTGTCCTGCAAGCTGCCACAACAGCCATGGCGACCAGGGCAGAGTGCCAAGGACGGCATATAGCCAGATGGTTCCGCGCGGATGCGGATGACCCGAGCCGTACAGATCGCCGGTCCAGCCGCTGACGGTGAAGCGTTGCCAATGCTCACCCATGAGAAAGTAATCAAGAAAGCCGGGACTCTGCACTTCCGCGGCCCAGTACCAGGGCACCACCAGCAACATGGTCAGAAGGGTGCCGGCACCCCAGGGCAATTGTCGCCACATGTGTCGAATGCGCCCGGTCAGCACGGCCCACACGCCGATGGGCGCGAGCGTCAGTACCGTCGCCACGGGTCCCTTCGCCAGCAGTCCGATGGCGAGACCCAGGAAAAAAATATACCCCCAGCGCCGCGGCGCGGCCGACATGGCCAGCCAGAACGAAACCATGGACAGCGTGGTGCCCGCCAACATCGCGGGATCCGTCATGACGCTGCCCGCGCTCACGATCATGAGCAGGCTCGTGGCAAGCACCACACTTGCTCTCAGCCCCTGGTCCACGCCGCCGCGTCGTGAGCCCAATACGTAAACGAGGCTGCAAACCCCAACGCCCAGTAGCAGTGAAGAAATCCGCGCCGCAAACTCGGTGACACCGAGAAGCCTGAAGGAAATTGCAGTGAGCCAGATCGATAGCGGAGGTTTCCCCCAGAAGGGCACACCGTAGTCAATCTGGGGCACGACCCACTGCCCTGTTTCGAGCATTTTGCGGGCGATCTCGCCGTACCTGGCTTCAGTGGCGTCGGTTAGCGGGTACGCGCCAATCGTCAACAAGCGTGCGAGCAACGCGAAAGCCAGCAGTCCCCACAGCTGCTGACGGCGAGAAAAGTCGCATGAGGGACAACCGCATCAGGAATTGGCCTTCCGCAGAGCCGAATCGCCTCGCTTGACCGACAGGAGCCCAACCTCGTTCCATGATCCAGATTGCGAGCGCGTGGCTCACGATCCTCGCAGCCCTGTCGGAGAAGTGTCGGATCCGATCGGCGTTTGCACCGCGGGCCGACCTTGGTGTTTGGATCATTCGCGAATTTCGACGAGCTTGAGGCGTCTGCCCGTCGCACGTCCAGGCACGGGGATGAATTCGCCATCAGGCTTGTCGTACTTGTCTTCGAAGCGGTCGGGGAGCCCAGCCGTCGTGAACGACGTTTCCTGCGTGACGTCCGCTTCGCGCATACGCTACCTGCCAGGAGTTGAAACCCAAGTCCGGCATCGCAATCGGCGGCCCCAAAAGCAGGGCCTGGCGTGGGCGAAAATCAAGCGGCTGTTAGCGGACACCGACCTCGCGCACCAACCGGAAACCAAGCCACGGCGCGCCGGAGGCACTCGGCTGCACGCTCGGCGAGAGCACTGAATGCTCCTTCACGCCGCTCCGGTAGGAGCGACCGAACGCGACGTAGCGGCCGCAGTCTTTGCCCGTATCGGCGCAATCCGAACTCCATTCGCTGACGTTGCCGCCGATGTCGCGCAGGCCCACCGACGAGGCCGCGTACGTTCCGACAGGCGAGGTGAAGCGTTCGCCGTCGGTGCAGTCGTGGGCGTTGCGCGCAGCATCCGTCGGCAGCACGCTCTTGCGCAGCGATCCCGCATCGAGCACGTTGCCTGCGGCGCATGCGCTGGCTGGTGCCACGAAGGTCGCCGCGGCGTGCCTCCATTCCGATGACGTGGGCAACCGATAGCGTGCGTGCACGCGCGCCGACAGCCAATTGCTGAAAGCCACGGCATCTGCGTAGCTGACGCAGACGGCGGGATGGCGGGAGTCCTGGGCGAATCCGGGTTTGCGCCAGTCGATCCGCGACAGGATCGAGCGCAAGCTCCCGGCATCGCGGCACGGCGACGGACGGCGTGACGTCGCGCGCACGAAGGCGTCGAATTCGCCTACCGTCACCTCGTCGCGCATCATCGCGAAGCCGTGGTCCACCTTCGAATCCCCGACGCGGGCCGGCACGTACACGAGTTCTGGACCCCCGGTGTCGCGCATCGGCTCGCCCGGCGCGGGGAGTGCGCCGATCTGGTCGTACAAATGCTTGAGATCGGCGTGGCGCGGCCCGAGCGCGGCGACCGCGTCGGCGAGAACTGGCAGGGCACCCTTGTCCTCGGCAGCGAGCGCCGTCTGCAGGGGCGCGCGTAACTGCGCGGCGACGTCGCCATCGAGCTTTTTCCACGCCTGCATCGACCGCGTGCCGGTCTGCTCGACGAACGCAGCGGCGTCGGCATGGTCCTTCGCGGCGGTCGCCCACTCGCCTGCGGCGGTAGCCGCCAGCAGGCGCTTCGAAAGTCCGGCGAAGAACAGCTCCAGCGCGGCGTTGACCTCGGGATCTCCGGGGCGGTCCGTCACCAGCGTCCGCAAGAGCGCCGCGGCATTGGCTGCAGCGGGCTCGAACAGCCGACCCCGCTGGATCTGTCCCAGCGCCTCGGCGAGCATGCGCTCCCGTTCCACCTCGGGCAACGCCGAAGCGCCGGTGATCACGAG
>JBBRIE010000200.1:0-5510 GCA_038221545.1 Lysobacterales bacterium | reverse complement strand
CACGTCGCGCCCGCGCGCATGGACGACATGATCTTCTCGCTGCTGACCGCCGGGTTCCTGCCCGTGGTGACGCATCCCGAGCGCCTGAGCTGGATCGAGGAGAATTACGAGATTTTCCCCCGCATGGTCAAGGCCGGGGCGTGGATGCAGATCACCGCCGGCAGCGTCACCGGCCGGTTCGGCCGACGGCCCAAATATTGGGCCGAACGCATGCTGGACGAGGGGCTGGTGCATATCCTCGCGACCGATGCGCATAACATGGCGCGTCGCGGTCCCTGGCTCGCCGAGGGCCGTGACGCCGCGGCGCAGCGGGTAGGCGCCGAAGAGGCTGAGCGGCTAGTTCAGACGCGACCGCGCGGAATCCTCGACAATGCGGAGCCCGCCGGCTTGGCGGCTACGATGGATATCAAGGTTGCGACGCCGCCACCGCGGTTGCGCAACCGACTGCAGGAATGGTTCGGGCGCAAGGCCTGACCCTCAAATGGAGCGATGATTTTGCTTTTGCGCAGTTCTCATTCGTTTTCGTGGATCGTGATTGCGATCCTGGTGGCGGCCCTGGCCGCATGCGGTTCCAATCGGCCGAGTGCCGGCGGCATCACCAAGGTGCTCGATACGGGACAGAAGCTTCCGCCGCCGGATGTGGTCAGTGCCGCGGGCGAGTTCGAGGGCGTCTCGGAGTACCGACTCGGCGCACAGGACCTGCTGGAGATCTCAGTCTTCCAGGTCGAGGACCTGAATCGCGAGGTCCGGATCAACTCCGGTGGACAGATTTCCCTGCCGCTGGTGGGAACGTTCCGCGCAGGCGGAATGACCGTGCAGCAACTCGAGGCCGAGATTGCGCGCAAGCTGGACGAGGGATTCCTGCAGAATCCCCAGGTCACGGTTTTCGTCAAGGAATTCGCGAGCCAGAAGATCACCATGGAAGGGGAGATCGCGGCGCCGGGCGTCTATCCATTGACGGGCAAGACCACGCTGTTGCAGGCGGTGGCGATGGGTCGCGGACTGGGTCCGCTGGCGGACCCGCGGGGCATCGTGGTGTTCCGGGTCATCGAAGGACAGAAGATGGCGGCGGTGTTCGACCTCAAGGCCATCCGCACGGGTGATGCGGAGGACCCCCAGATCTACGGCAATGACGTCATCGTCGTCGATACTTCGGGGCCGAAGGCGGCGCTGCGGCGGATCACCGAGTCCGCGCAGGCGTTCAACATTTTCCGTATCTACTGAATTCAAGAGCAAACGTACGTCCATGTCGACCTATCCTGAAGATCCGTACCAACCCGACGACAACATCGCGCACCTGCCGGCGACGGTCGCCGCGCCGATGCGCCACCAGATGATGTCGAGGCCCGCGTTGCAGGATCTCGCCCTGGCGGATCCGACTGCAGCCCAGGACGCCGAGGAGGGTATCGACCTCCGGTACTACTGGGGCCTGCTGGTCAAGCGCAAGTGGATCGTGCTCGCCGTGATCGCGCTCGGCGCAACGTTCGCGGTGCTCTCGACGCTGATGGAAACGCCGATTTACCGGTCCACCGCGACCATCCAGATCGAACGCGAGCGCCTTCAGGTGGTGCAGTTCGGCGATGCGAGCGGGTATGACGCCGAGTATTACGACGACGAGTTCGTGCAGACCCAGATCGAGCTCCTCAGAAGCCGCTCGCTGGCGCAACGCGTGGTCGAGGAAGAAAAGCTCATTAGTCCGTCGAGCCTGCCCAAGGCGAAGGCACCGACGATCCGCTCGCGACTGCGCGCCATGCTTGGCCTGCAGAGCCCCGTGAAGGACATCGAGAAACCCATCCCCTCGGCAACCCGCAAGTCCCCTGCCGGGATGAAGGCGGCCATTTCGACCGTCCGCGGTGGCCTCACGGCGAAAGTCGTGCCCGACTCTCGCCTCGTCAACATCAGCTTCGACAGTCCCGATCCGGCGTTCGCCGCGCGCATTTCCAATGCGGTGGCCGAGATCTTCATCTCATCCAACGTGGAACGGCGCACCGGATCCTCGCGCTACGCCTCCAAGTACATCGAGGAGCGCCTCGCCCTGATGCGCCAGAAACTCGAGGATTCCGAGAAGGCCCTCGTCGAATACTCCCAGCGGGAGCAGATCGTCGGCATGGACGAGGCGGGCGACATGTCGACCCAGAACCTGACCGGCCTGAACGCGGCGCTCGCCAACGCGCAGAGCTCGCGGATCGCGGCGGAATCGCGCTGGCGTCTCGCGCAGAGCGGACCCGTGCGCTCGCTCCCTGAAGTCATCGACAACCAGCTCGTGCAGTCGCTGCAGGCCAAGCGTTCCGAGTTGTCGTCCGAATACCAGGACAAGCTGCGCCTGTACAAGCCGGCGTATCCCGCGATGCAGCAGTTGCAGGGCCAGATCGACGAACTCGAGCGCCAGATCGACCGGGAAGTCCAGAACGTCAAGGATTCCCTCCGGGTCAAGTACGAATCCGCGGCCAACGAGGAATCGCTGCTGCAGGGCCAGATGCAGACGACCAAGGACACCGTGCTCGACGTGCAGGGCCGCAGCATCGGCTACAAAACGCTGAAGCGGGATGCCGACACCAACCGCGAGTTGTATGACGGACTGCTGCAGCAGTTCAAGGAGATCGACGTGGCGTCGGGTGTCCAGACCAACAACATCTCCATGGTCGACCGTGCCGAAGTTCCCGCCTATCCCTTCAAGCCCGACATGCGGCGCAACGTGCTGCTCGGGCTGGTCGCCGGCCTGCTGCTCGGCATCGTCGCGGCGCTCATGCTCGAGTACCTCGACGACACCATCAAGGGTCCGCTCGACGTCGAAAAGCACCTGGGGATCGCCGTCCTCGGCGTCATTCCGAAGACCCGTCCCGAGGAGTTCGAGCAGCAGCGCAGCGACGCGCGCTCGGCGTTCGCCGAGGCCTACCGGTCGGTGCGCACTGCACTCCAGTTCTCCACCGACCACGGCGTGCCGCGGACCCTGCTGGTGACGAGCCCGAGTCCGGCGGAAGGCAAGTCCACCACCGCATTGACCCTGGCGGAAAACTTCGCGCAACTCGGCAAGCGTGTACTGCTGATCGATGCCGACCTGCGCAACCCTTCACTGCACAAGATCGCGGGCGTCGACAACAGCCAGGGACTCAGCAGCCTGCTGTCCGGTGCCGCCAAGCACTCGGAGGTACTGCGGCAGACTGCGATCCCGAACCTCACGATCATGCCCGCCGGTCCGCTGCCGCCGAATCCGCCGGAGTTGCTGGCGGGACCGAAGATGCACTCGCTGTTGACCGTGGCTGCCGCGAAGTTCGACCAGGTGATCATCGACAGTGCACCGATCATGGGACTCGCCGACGCACCCATCCTTTCCAGCCTCGCGCAGGGCACACTGCTGGTGGTCGAGGCTGGCGCTTCGCGCATCAATGTGTCCAAGGGCGCGGTGAAGCGCGTCACGGCCGTGCGGGGCCGGCTGGTCGGCGCGATCCTCACCAAGCACGATGCCCGTCATAGCGGCTACGGCTATGGCTACGGCTACGGCTACGGCGCGCATTATTACAGCTACGGGACGGAGGCAGCTCGACTCCCCAAGACATGACCGCCGACGAGTTCGCTGCCATCGAACAGGCGCGGGCGTTGATGCTCCGGCCTGCGCAAGTCGCCTTGCTGCGCGGGCGCGATTTCCCGAGCGGCATGCGCGTGCTGCTGCGCGCGGCAGCCGGCGATTCGGCGGCGCTCGAGATCGCGGCACAACGGACGGGAGATACCCAGGCCGCACTGCGCGAAGCAAGCGTTTTTTTCGTGCAGCAGGTGATGCTGAGTGATACCTCCGACAGTTATCGCATCCTGGGGGTCGGGTCGGATGCGCCGGCGGCGGAGATCAAGGCTCACTACGGGCTGCTCATGCGATGGATGCACCCGGACCGTAATCCGGATGGCTGGGATGCCGTATTCGTCGAGCGCGTCAACCGGGCCTGGAACGATCTGCGAACGACGGATCGGCGCACTGCATTCGACGCGGCGCGCCTCGGACCAGACACCGTGGAGCAGGAGGAAGACTGGGCTGAAGGAGCGGCACCTTTTCGACCGCCGCCCGTGCGCGAAGCGTCGCCTTTTCGTCCGGTACCCGATGCCGCGAGCACTCCGTTGGCGGACTCGAAGCGGATGTCGCCGAGGCTCGCGGCGGGTGCGGCGATAGCGGCGGTGATGTCGCTGGCACTTTTCGTCGTATGGCCCGGTTTCGACGACGATTCCGCAGTCCTGGAACCGTTGCTCGTGGACGCCGACGATGGATCGCTGGCCGCACCAGCGTCTGTCGGCACTTCAGTCGGCAATTTGCCGGAAATTCCCCCGGCGCCTGCGGCGGCCACGCGTCCGCAGCGGGCGACGGCTGTGACTGTCAAACCGGTGATCCGTGGCGACTCGATCGCCGCGAACCCACGAGTGCCGCGTGGCTCCGAAGCGACCGGCGCAAGCCCTGCGGACCGCGGTGCGCGGGTCGCTGCCCTCGATGCGCGAACCGGTGCACGGGCGGACCCGGGCGGGCGTGCGCTTGCCGCAGAGCGGGGCGTGGTCGAGCGCCCGGCAGCCGCCTCGAGGGTCAGCCCGGATTCGATCGCGGATGCCAGCCCGGTATTCAATGACTCCTCTTCCATGGCGGCGGAGGCGTCACCGCTACGCCAGATGATGGCGGTGAATGCCGAAGCTCTCCCGGAACCAATGGATGTCGCCCCGCAGAGACCAGCGGCGCCCGACCTCGACCAGGCCAGCCTGCTCATCGGTCGATTCGCGCGTGCGTACCAGCGCGGCGATATCGACGCCATGTCCGCGCTGTTCGCCGAAGACGCGAAGTCGCAGGGGGGCGGCATCGCCCAGATCCGGGAAGCCTACGACCGGTTGTTCGAACAGACGTCACACCGTTCGATATCCATTCGCGACATCCAGTGGCAGATCGAGGATGAGCGGGCGCGCGCTGTGGGTCATTTTGAAATTTCGCAGGCGCGTGACAAGCAATCCAAGGCACGCGTTTCCAGGGGCACCATTCGTTTCGACATCGAGCAACGCCAGGACCAGCTGCTGATCGCGCGCCTCGAGCATTCCGATCGAGCCTTTTGAACCAGCCGGACGAGCGGGAATCCTGCGCTTGACTGCCACTACGACCTACCGGGTCGCGGCAGCGCTCCTGTGCGCGTCGCTGGCCATTTCGGCGGCGTACCGCATCAGCCGGATGGCCGTCGCGGAAAACTTCGCGCTCCTTGATCCCGCCCAAGGGCTGCTGCACATGCCCGCGCATCCGGTGGTGCTGCGCGCACGCGCCGAGCAGTTGAGGTTGGAGGGCACCGGGCGCGCCGGCGAAATCGAAGGTTTGCTGAAGAAGTCCCTGAGCGTCGACCCGGTGGAGGGTCGCAGCTACGGTCTGCTCGGGCTGGAAGCGGCGGAGCAGGGACGGGACGCGGATGCCAGGCGACTGCTGGACATCGGCATCCGGCGTGCGCCGCGCGACTTCGAGTTGCGTCGTGCCGCGATGTTCCAAAGCCTTCGCCGCAACG
>JBBRIE010000199.1:0-5620 GCA_038221545.1 Lysobacterales bacterium | reverse complement strand
ATGGCACTGCTGATTCGTGGTGCCGGTCACAGGGTCGGCGCGCCCATCGTATTGCGCGCTTGGGCAATTGGGATACACTCGCGAAACCTTGGGGGATCAAGGATTTGGCGGTCATGTTTAAGCGTCTCCTTGCGATTGCGGCCGGCCTCATGGTCGGCCTGTCGATCTACGCCGCCGACACCATGTTGCGCGACGATCATCCGACGACTTACGTCGTGCAGCGCGGCGACACGCTGTGGGACATCGCCGGCCGCTTCCTCAAGCGCCCCTGGGTGTGGCCGGAGATCTGGCAGGCCAATCCGCAGATCGTCAATCCGCACCTCATCTATCCGGGCGACGTGATCAACCTCGCCTACCTCAACGGCGCGCCGGCGCTGGGCGTCGAAGGCGGACCGCGTGCCCGCGTGGTCGAGGAGGCGATCCCGACCATCGCCCTGTCCGACATCGCGCCGTTCCTCAACGAATACCACCTGTTCCACACGCGCAAGGACATGGACTCGCGGCCGTACGTGATCGCGGTCGAGGAAAACCGCCTGCGCGGCATACCGGGCCAGGTCGTGTACGTGCGCAACATCGGCGCCTTCGGTGCCGGTGATCGGGTCAGCATCGCCCGTCCGACGCTCGTCTATCGCGACTTGCCGGAATGGCGTGCCTGGTCCGGATACAAGGACTACGACAGCCGCAGGACGCTGCGCGCGAAGGAATGGGATCTCGGCACCACGCTGGTACCGGGCGTCTGGCGCGATTCCGCCGATTCGATCAACTATCACAACTCGCGCCTGCTCGGTTACGAAGTGCGCGAGATGGCGACGGGCACGATACTTCGCACCGGCGACCCGGCGACCGTGCTGCTCGAGGAATCGGAAGGCGAGGTCAAGAAGGGCGACATCGTCCTGCCGGTCGACAATGCGCCGTTCGATCTCTTCTTCTATCCGCGTTCGCCGCGTTCGGTTCCCGACAACATGCGCGTCATGTCGATCGCCGACGCGCTCCAGTTCGGCGGCTCGCGCTACGTCGTGGCCTTGTCGCGCGGTGCGCGCGATGGCGTCGAGAACGGCCACGTGTACGCGCTGTTCCAGGACGGCGATCACATTCGCGATGACGTCAAGTACCGCAAGAACAGCGTGTACGGTGCGTTGACGAAATTCGAATACGCGCGCATCCAGTTGCCCGCGGAATTCGAGGCGCACGTGATGGTCTTCCGCACCTTCGACGAGATGAGCTACGGCCTGGTGATGGAGGGCGTGCGCCCGGTGACCGTCGGCGCGCACGCGCGCACGCCGCTCAGCTACTGAGGAGCCGGTTCGCGGACTCGGCGTCCTCGGACGTCGCGGTCCATTCCGTGCTGCGGCCGGGTCCCGGCCTGCCGCACTGGGGGGTTGCAGGCTCCCGTCGCGCCTGCACGGGGCCGCCGCGACCCGGCAGCGGTTTCGAACCTCGGCCCAGTCGGCAAGTGCTCGTCCCCGCGTCGATCTCCTACCCCCGTGTGCGCCAACGAACGCATGTGGGACGCGCCGCGACGCGGCACGCTCGGCGCATGGCAACCTCGACGGAAGAACTCGCAAGCTGGCTCGCGCTGCTGCGCGCCCCCCGCATCGGTGCCGCGCGCATCCGGACGCTGCTGGCGTCCTTCGGCTCCGCTTCGGCGGCGCTCGCGGCCCGTGGCGTCCGGTGGCGTGAACTGGGTTTCGACCCGGGCGGCCAGGACGCCGGGGCCCGGCTCGCGCAGGCGCGCGGCGTGGCGGATGACCTCGCCTGGCTGGAAGGTCGCGGGCGCGCGCTGTTGCGGTGCACCGATGACGACTGGCCGGCGCTGCTCGAAAGGATTCCCGATCCACCGGCGGCGCTGTTCGTCGAGGGACGCGCGAACTGCCTGTGGCAGCCGCAGGTCGCGATCGTTGGCTCGCGCCGGGCGACCCGCGGCGGTCTCGAACTCGCGGGGCAGTTCGCGTCGGGCCTGGTGGAACGCGGCATTGCGATCACCAGCGGCCTGGCACGCGGCATCGACGAAGCGGCGCACGCGGCCGCGATCCGGTCGGGTGGAGTCACCATCGCGGTCTGCGGGACCGGACTGGACGTCGACTATCCACGTGGCAGCGCGGCGCTTTCGGCGGCAATCGTGGAACACGGCATGCGCATCTCCGAACACGGCACCGGGGCTGCGCCGCTCGCCGCGCACTTCCCCCTGCGCAACCGGCTGATTTCCGGACTCTCGCTCGGCACCCTGGTGATCGAGGCTGGCCTCCAGTCCGGGTCGCTCATCACCGCGCGGCTGGCGGCGGAACAGGGACGCGAGGTGTTCGCGGTACCCGGGTCGATCCGCAACCCGCTGGCGCGCGGTTGCCATGCGCTCATCCGCGATGGTGCGCGCCTGGTCGAGGATGTCGCGGAAGTCTGCGACGCGATCGCTCCGATGGCGGTCGAACTTGCGAGCGCGATCCGATCAAGGCTCGAACCGGACCGCGAAGCGCCCGCCACCCCCGCAGTGCAACCGCGTGCGCCGGGACGACCGGGCTTCGACCGCTGCGAGTTGCGGCGGTTTTCCCGGACACGCGTGGACACGGCGGCGGAGCTGGAGGGCCGGTTTCTCCCGCAGCAGGCAAACGGTGACCCGGGTCGTCCGGCAGGACCGCTGCCGGATTCCGCGCCGGAACCGCTTCGACCACCCCCCTTTGTGCGGCCACAACCTGCTCAGCCGGATGATCTGCTGGACGCGATGGGATTCGATCCGGTCCCGCTCGAATGTCTCCTCGATGCCGTCGATCTCGATACCGGAACGGTCTCGGCGCGGCTCATGACGCTGGAACTGGCGGGCTACGTTGAAGCGCTGCCGGGCGCACGCTACGTGCGTTTGCGCTGATATCCGGGGTCTTGCGGACGGGGTCGCCGATCAATCATCGCTTGACAGCGCGCGAAGTCGTGTGGCCACACTGAATAGAGAGGGGTGCGTAGGCACACCCCCGGGTCCCCGTGAATCCAGCGTCAAGCAGCCACGTCACCTCGGCGGTCCGGGCGGCAAGGCAGGCGGCATCCCGCGTCAATGATCCACCCGGTGCCAGGCGGGCGCGGGCCGCGAAATCAGCAACATCCTGCGGTAATGATTCACCGGCGCTTCGGCAAGCTCCGACACCAAGGCAAGCTATTGGCCAAGAATCTCCTCATCGTCGAGTCGCCTGCCAAGGCCAAGACGATCAACAAATACCTCGGCAAGGACTTCCAGGTCCTCGCCTCGTATGGCCATGTGCGCGACCTCATTCCCAAGGAGGGCGCGGTCGACACCGAGCACGGCTTCGCCATGAACTACGCGGTGATCGAGCGCAACGAGAAGCATGTCGACGCGATCGCGCGCGCCGCCAGGTCCGCCGACTCACTCTATCTCGCGACTGACCTTGATCGCGAAGGCGAGGCCATCAGCTGGCACATCGCCGAGATCCTGGCCGAACGCGGGTTGCTGAAGGGCAAGGCGCTGCACCGCGTGGTGTTTTCCGAGATCACGCCGCGCGCCATCAAGGAAGCGATGGCGAACCCGCGCGCCATTTCCACCGACCTGGTCGACGCACAGCAGGCGCGCCGCGCGCTCGACTACCTGGTGGGCTTCAACCTCTCGCCGATCCTGTGGCGCAAGGTGCAGACCGGACTGTCGGCCGGCCGGGTGCAATCGCCGGCGCTGCGCATGATCGTCGAGCGCGAACAGGAGATCGAGGCGTTCAAGCCACGCGAGTACTGGTCGATCGAAGCCGAGTGTGCGCATCCGAGACAGCCGTTCACCGCGCGCCTGGTCAAGCTCGACGATCGCAAGTTCGAACAGTTCACGATCACCGACGGCGAGACCGCACGTTCCGCCGAGCAACGCCTGCGTGATGCGGCGCAAGGCGCGCTGATCGTCGCCGAGGTCACCAGCAAGGAACGCAAGCGCCGGCCGTCGCCGCCTTTCATCACCTCGACGCTGCAGCAGGAAGCGGCACGCAAGCTCGGCTTCACCACATCGCGCACGATGCGTGTCGCGCAGAAGCTCTACGAGGGCGTGGCGCTCGGCGAGGAAGGCCTCGTCGGCCTCATCACCTACATGCGTACCGATTCCGTGAGTATTTCGGCCGAGGCGCTGAACGACCTCCGCGGCGTCATCGCGCGGCAGTTCGGCGCGCAGGCGGTACCCGAGAAGCCCAATTTCTACCAGACCAAGTCGAAGAACGCGCAGGAAGCCCACGAGGCGATCCGCCCGACCGAAGCGACGCACACGCCGGCAGCGATGGCGCGTTTCCTCGACGACGATGGTCGCCGCCTGTACGAGCTGATCTGGAAGCGCACGATCGCAAGCCAGATGGTTCCCGCGACGCTCAATACGGTCAGCGTCGAACTCGCCGCGGGCCCGAAGCACTCGTTCCGCGCCAGTGGCACCACCGTCATCGATCCGGGCTTCCTCGCGGTCTATGAGGAGGGCAAGGACCAGAAGACCACCGAGGACGATGACGAGAACCGCAAGCTGCCCCTGCTCACGGTGGGCGACCGCCTGCCGCTCGAATCGATCCACACCGACCAGCACTTCACGGAGCCGCCGCCGCGGTACTCCGAGGCAAGCCTGGTCAAGGCGCTTGAGGAACACGGCATCGGTCGTCCCAGTACCTTCGCCAGCATCATCCAGACGCTGCTCGCGCGCGAGTACGTGACGCTCGACGCGCGCCGCTTCCGTCCGAGCGACGTCGGCCGCGTGGTCGCGAACTTCCTGTCGCAGCATTTCACCCGTTACGTCGATTACGACTTCACCGCCAGGCTCGAGGACGAGCTCGACGCGGTGTCGCGCGGCGAGGAAGGCTGGCGGCCGCTGATGACGCGCTTCTGGGAACCGTTCAAGCTGCTGGTCGATGACAAGCGCGAATCGGTCGATCGCAACGAGGCGAGCGGCACGCGCATCCTCGGCAACGATCCCGCCAGCGGACTCGAAGTTTCGGTGCGGCTCGGCCGTTTCGGACCACTCGCGCAGATCGGCAACAAGGATGCCGGCGACACGCTCAAGTTCGCGAGCCTGCGACCTGGCCAGAGCATCGCGACCATCGGCCTCGCCGATGCGGTCGACCTGTTCCGGCTGCCGCGCACGCTCGGGCAGGCCGAGGACGGCGAGGACATCGTAGCCGCGATCGGGCGGTTTGGCCCCTTCGTGAAGCACGCCAAGGTCTACGCATCGCTCGGCGCCGAGGACGACCCCTACACGATCGAATTGCCGCGCGCGCTCGAGCTGTTCGCGCAGAAGCGCGAGCTGGCCGCCAACCGTCTGATCGCGAGTTTCGACGAGGGCGCCATCGAAGTGGTGAACGGTCGCTTCGGCCCCTACATCACCGACGGCAAGAAAAACGGGCGTATCCCGAAGGACCGCGACCCGAAAAGCGTCACGCGGGAAGAGGCGGTGGCGTGGCTGGCCGCAGCGCCCGATCGCCCTGCACGCGGCGGCCGTCGCGGTGGAGGACGCAAAGGAGCGGCGGGCGGCGCCACGAAGTCGGTCGCGTCAAAGTCTCCGCGCAAGTCGGCCGTGAAGAAGGCAGCTGCCAGGAAGTCGGCGGGCAAGTCCGTCGCCGGCAAGAAGCAGGAAGGCAAAAAGACAGTGGCCCGGACCCCAGCGCGCAAG
>JBBRIE010000198.1:0-5637 GCA_038221545.1 Lysobacterales bacterium | reverse complement strand
CGGGGCAGCAACCGAGATGGCACCCCGTGTCTGCGCACGCACAAAGTCGAGCGCGACAACCCGACGTGCCTTGCCGCCCAGCCGGACGGTCACGTCTGCCGGCGCCAACGTGTCGAAGGGGGAGCCGTCCGGACCTGTGGCGAGGAAGTCGACCGCCAGCAGGTTCTCGCGGTCGCGCGACGAGAGCACAAACTGCGGGCTTTGGGCGTACGAGGTCGCGCTGAGCACAGCCGAGAGCAGGGCGAGCAGAAGGAAACGCATGATGTTGAAGAAAGAAGCCCGGGTGGGAACGTATCCCCACCCGGGCCAGTATGACCGACGCGCGTTCGCTTACCAGCTGATACGAGTGACGAGCTGGACGACGCGTGCGGTGTTGGTGCCGGTCAGGCCACCGATTTCGTAACCTGCGGCAGTCGTCCCGCCCTGGCCGTTGTTGAGGTTGAAGCCGGACACCGGCACATAGTTGACCGTGTTGAACGCGTTCAGCATCTCGATGCGGAACTCCGCCTGAATCCGCTTCACGATGGGCAGGAGCTTCATGATGCTGATGTCCACTTCCTTGAAGGCCGGACCGCGAACCGAGAGTTCCCGCGTGCCGCAATCACCGTAGTTGAAGGCGATCGTCTCCAAGCAGTTCGCTCCCATCGCGGGCGCGAAGTATTTGCCGCTCGGTGCGCCGAGTGCGCCGTAGCCGCTGGCCGTCGTCGGGCTGGTGCTGAACGCCTTGATGGTCTCGTCAATGATCGCCTGCGGCAGCATGAAGACCCGCTGGTTTTCGTTGATGCGGAGCTTGAACATCTTGCGCAGCTCCTTCTCGTCGAAGCCGACCATGTTGACGTTGCCGAACTCGACCCACGCACCGCTCTGGACGCGGACGTTGCCGTGCAGCTGCCAGCCACCGACCACACGGTCGAGGATGGACCCCGCATCGGTCATGAAGCGCTTGCCGCGACCGAAGGGCAGTTCCAGCATGTAGTTGAGTTTGAACGCGTGAGTGACCTCGGCGCCGCCGGCGATGCCGGTGCGCTTCGCCGTCTGACGCGGCACACGGAACGAATACCTTACGGACTGCTCACCAACGCCCCAGACGTAGCTGGCGTTGAACTGCACCCCGTTGGCGAGACGACGACGCAACTCAAGCTGCAGCGAGTTGAAGTTGGTGAAGTCACCATGACCGCCCACCACGGCGCCACCAAGCTTGTCCGGGTTGGCGCGCAGGAAGTTGGCCGGCAACCCCGCCGCCAACGCGTTGGCGCGACGGGTGGCATCGTTGTCGAGCGCATTGCCGAACGTGAACGGGTTCGGGTTGTGCCGCGACAGCGGGTTCAGGAACGTCGCGTTCGTGAACAGCGTCGACGAGTACCGCGCCGCATCACCCGCGTTGGCCCCGGCCACGCCGCTGAAGTACGCGAGGAAGATCGGCAGCGGTGAGGTGCCCGTGCCAGGGCCGCGGTAGCGGAACCCTTGCGTCGACAGTCCGGCCGCCACGTTGGCCTGCAGGTTCGCCTGCGCGAGTTTGAACTCATTGAGGATGCCGTTTTCAATGATGTTCAGCTCGTTGTAGTTGTAGTTGGTCCACTGCTGACGGGCACGTGTGCCCACGTAGCGGACTTCACCTGCCATGTTCTTGGTGATCCCGCGCTGCACACCCAGAGTCCAGGTGTCGGCATACGGCACCTGGAGATTCGGGTCAAACGCGTTGACGCTGTTGGTGACGAGACCGGAGTTTGGAAACACCGGCGTGTCGTTGAAGGTCGCAGGCGTCATGTTCGCCGAATCGCGGAACAGCAGCGGGTTCGCGCCGAGGTTGCCGAGCGACTGGTTCTTGGCCACCGCGATCGCGAGACCGGGGTTGGTGGAGAACCGTGCGCGGAGATCGCCCATCGCCGGGCGCTGGAAAGACCGCGCGAATCCGCCGCGGATGGCGAAGTCGCCTGAGGCACCCATCAGCGTGCCCAGGAATCCATCTAGGCGATCGGGCGTCCAGTTGAAGCCAATGCTCGGCGCCACGTTGTTCCAATCCACGTTGTACGCCTTCGTCCCGGCCTTCCACTGTTCGTACACCGTCGGTGAGCCCGGCATCTGGCCCGGCTTGAAGAGGTTGCACGTTTGAGGCGTTGCGTTGGAGAGGTCGCAGCCCGCGGCATAGCCCGACCGGCCCCACACGCTGTCGATCGTGGCCGTCGCGTAGGAGTTGTTCAGGGCGCGGAAGGGCGCCTGCACATCCCAGCGCAGACCGATGTTCACGCTCAGGTTCGAACGCACGCGCCAGCTGTCCTGCGCGAACACCCCGTACTCGTCGAGTCGGGATTCCTCCAGACCCAGTCCGCTGAACACGTACTTGCCGGTGGACGAATCCACGCGCGCCGTGCCTGCCAGGCTACTCACACGGCCCGTCAGCAGCGCATACATGTTCCGCGCGGCGGTCAACTGATCCGCCGAGGCGCCCGGGAAGTTCGCCGTCGTGAACATGCCGATCGCGGGGTCCGTTGGCAACATGCCGAAGCCGACGGTCGGCACCGTCGCCCGGAACTTGTTCCAGGAGTTGGCCCGGTCAAACGACGCGCCAAAGCTGAAGCTGTGCGACCCCTTCAACCAGCTCACCGTGTTCTCGACGCGCCAGGTGTCGACGTTGCGCGACTGCGCATTGGGGGCCGGACCGGCGTTGGTGATCCCGTTGCCCAGGGCGAGGTGGAATCCGCCTTGGCCGCCAAACGGCTGGTTCCAAATCTGCGGGTCAAACTGTTCGTTGAAGAACTCAACCGGCGATCCCTGGAACGCAATGCGCGCTTCGTTGACCACGTTCTGGCCAAACGTCGACCGCAGCGAGTTGCTCGACGATCGACGCTTGGAGGACTGGGACCCGAACACCGGGAAGCCCGGGAACGAGGGATCAAAACCGTTCAACGTGTCGGGGAAGTCACTGAACGAGTGCCAGTTCAGGATCGTCGAGAACCGGTGGTTGTTCGTGAAGTTGTAGTCGAGCCGGTACGTCGGAAACCAGCGGCGGGATTCCACAGCCACGTTGTAGTCGTAGCTGTCGTGCTGCGGATTGGCATTGGTGGTGATGCTGCCCGTTGTGGAAGTCGCCTGACGAATATCCGCCAGCAATTTCTGAATCGTCGGATCCATCGTCGCCAACTGGCCGTTGGCAGCCGCGAGTGTGAGCAGGTTGACTTCCGTCGGGGCGCCAGCGGTGCCGTAACGATAGAACCCCGCGCGGGCACGTTCATGGAAGATGGTCCGTGTGCGCGTGACCTCCGAGGGCTGGAGGAAGTGTTCAACGTTGGTGAAGAAAAACGCTTTGCCGCGTCCGTCATACAGACCCGGGATGACGATGGGACCGCCGAGGCGGCCGCCACGCTGATGCTGCAGCAACTTGGGCTTGGCCACGCCATTGCGATTGTTGAACCACGTGTTCATGTTCAGGTTCAGCTCCTGCCCAAACACATTCCACGTGTCGTCGCGATAGTAGTGGTACAGGCTGCCCGTGTAGGCATTGGTGCCCGAGCGGGTCGTGAACCGAATCTGCACGGCACCCGAGCCGCCGCCGGCCGATTCGCCGGCCGCTGTGGAGACGGTGACTTCTTCGATCGCGTCAAGACGCGGCGAGATGATGGTGAAGAACCCGTCCGTGCTTCGCAGGGTGTTGTCCTGGATGTTCACCCCGTCGAGCGTGATATTGATCGTCGCCTGGGGGAGGCCGTTGATGGCCGATCCGCGGTTGCCGCCGGCCGTCTGGACGCCGGGCAGGAACGTGACGAAGTCAATCACGGACCGGGAGGTCAGCGGCAGACTCTGAATCTGTTTGGTGTTGACCGTCGACGACACGGCCGAGGACACCGTCTGCACCAGCGCGGTCGCGCCTTCGACGATGACCGTTTCCGTGATGCCGCCGACTTCCAGTCGTGCGGCGATGGCCGATGGAACACCGGCGTTGAGGATGACGCCGTTAAAGACGGCCGTCTTGAATCCCGTCAGTGACACGGTCACTGAATAGGTGCCGGGGAGCAACGCGGGAATGGCGAACGTGCCCTGCGACGACGAAATGGCTTCCGTCGTGACGCCGGTACCGCTGTTTTTTGCGACGACCGTAGCACCGGGAATGGCGCCGCCGGAGGTGTCGAGTACGGTGCCGGTCAGTGTCGAGCTGACACTGCCCTGACCGTAGGCCAGCGTCGTGACCATCAGCATGATGGCGACGAGCGAGCCGAGCCGGACGAGTCCTTGCTTCATTACTTCTCCCCCTAAGTCTGGATTGCCGAACGGCCAAGCGCCCGTTGTCGGACAACTTCGTACCGTATTTACAGGAATTCGACACTCTAGACGGGGCCACTCGCCCCCGTCAATCCTTTGTTCGTGGACTTTCCGAAGTTCCTTCGTTATGGTAAAAACTATGCTGACTCGTAGTGGACGGACGAAGGCAGAGGTGTCCGCGGTATCAGCGGGCTTGCAAAAATACGACATCCGCGATCGACCGCGCGGAATGACCGACTCGGGGGCCCGGGATCACCACCGATGGATCTGCCAGCAGATGGACTCGTCCGTTTTTGGACGCGGGGATGCGCACCTCACGCCAGACCGCCTGTTCGCGTGCGCGCCGCTCGGGTGACCACGCCTGACCATTGCGCAACTCGATCACCACCTCGGGTGCCCGCACGAGCAGTTGTTCACTCGACAGCTGCAGTCCCTCACGCCTGACATCGGCCATCACGTTTTCGCCGCCGGCCAATTCCAGCAGGTCATGCAGGAAGCCGACGCCGCCGCTGACAAACAATCCGCGCAGCGACCCTTCTTCGCGTCCAAGGACGACAAGCGTGCGCGGTCGCGCTTTCCCTGCAGACCGTGCTTTCACCGCCGCCAGCTCCGTTTCAATCTGCGAGGCCAACGTCTGTGCCTGAGCCTCATGACCGGTACGCACGCCCAATGCGCGAACGGTGGACGTGATGTCCGCCAATCCGCCGTGACGGTAGGAGAACCAGGGAATGTTTGCGCCCTTGAGTCGCTGGGTGAGTTCATCCTGGGATCCGTACGTGATGACCAGGTCTGGCCGCAACGACAGGATGCGCTCGAAGTTCGGATCAAAGAGTCCCCCGACTTTCTGGCGTGTCTCCACCTCCGCCGGGTATGTATCGAAGCTGGAGACCCCGACGACCTGGTCACCCGCACCAATTGCAAACAACATTTCGGTGACCGCCGGGATGAGACTGATGATCCTTTTCGGCGCGGGTTGCGTCGCCGCACTCAGCACCATCGCACTCAGAACGAGGACTCCGAGCAGGAACCCTGGACCCTGGACCTTGTCGCACCGTGGACCATGTCTCGTCATGCGGTGTTCCTCGTTCTGGTAATGAGCATGTACAGAAAAAACGGCCCCCCGATGAGCGCCGTGATGATGCCGACCGGCAGCTCCATCGGTGACAGCACCATGCGTGCGAGGACGTCACAGGCCACAAGGAAACCCGCGCCAACACCAAATGACGCCGGCAACACCAGTCGGTGATCCGCGCCAACAACCAGACGAACCAGATGCGGCACGATGATGCCGACAAACCCAATCGGTCCGCCGATGGAGACCGCCGCGCCGGTGGCGAGCGATCCGGTGAAAAACGCGACCCGCTGGGCACGGACGACGTC
>JBBRIE010000197.1:0-5705 GCA_038221545.1 Lysobacterales bacterium | reverse complement strand
AAGGCGTCTGCGCGTACCGAACGCCTGCTCGTGCGGGAGCCGGCGCAACCCGCTGCGGGCCCCCTCGACCTTCGCTGGGACGACACTTCCGGACTGCCCTACGAACTGCGCATCTCGCGTCTGACGCGCTGGGTACTCGATGCCACGGCGTCCGGGCGCCGCTTCCGGATGCAGTTGCCCGCGCAGTCCCTGGGACCGGATCGCGGGCCGGAGTTCCGTGATCGCTGCCTGCGCGTGCTGGCACTGTTGTGAAGGCGCTGCAGTCGATGCCGTCGCGCCGCGCCTATGTAGCCGCGGGTGCGACGATGGTCGCGGCGCTCGCGCTGAACGCCCTTTGGCTACCTTCGTGGCTGGTGGCCGCGCTGGCTCCCCTCGCCTTGCTCGCGGTCGCTGCCCGCTGGCGCGGCGTCGGCGCGCTGCCGACTTTCTGGCGGGTGTTGCTGCTCGTGGGCGCCTGCGCGGCGATTGCCGCCACCCAGCCGAGCGTCTTCGGCCGGGAAGCGGGCGCCGCCCTGCTCGCCTCGATGCTGGTGCTGAAGTACATGGAGTCGTCAAGCGTGCGCGACGCGCGCCTGGTGGTGATGGTCGCCAATTTCCTCGCCATGGCGGCGTTCCTGCACGACCAGAGCATTTCGCAGACCGCACTGACCGTCCTGCTGCTCGTGCTCGTGCTGATCGCCCTGCAGTGGCTGCGGATCGACCGGGTCGACGCGGACTCGGCCGACGCGATGCAGCCATCGTTGCGCGAATGGCGCGCGCCGGTTCGCGAAGCACTGCTCACGCTTGGGGTCGCAGTGCCTTTTGCGCTCGCATCGTTCTTCCTGTTTCCGCGGCTCGGCGCCCCGCTCTGGGGCAACCTGGACCAGACCCCGCGCAGCCGCATCGGTATCGACGACGAACTCGAACTGGGGTCGCTGTCAGGCCTGGCTCTTGACGACAGTCCGGCGTTCCGGGTGCGCTTCGACAACGATGCACCGGCACCCGCTCCGGCCCTGCGCTACTGGCGTGGCCTCGTGTTGTGGAGTTTCGACGGGCGCGTATGGCGGGGCTCGCGGCGTTTCGCAGGTGTGCCCGCGCGGGACGAGATCGAAGCGGGTTCACCGCAATACTCGTATGAGGTCTCGCTGGTTGCGGATCCACGCACGTGGCGATTCGCGCTGGACGTGCCGCTGTCGACACCGGCTGGTTTGAACCGCAGTGTTGACCTGCAGATCACCGGACCGGCGGGATCGAGGTCGAATCGCGTTTACCGCGCAACGTCCGCGACCCAATACCGGCTGCAGCGTTCGCTACCGCCCCGGATGCGGGCCGCCGCGCTCGAACTGCCGGCCGGGAGCAATCCCCGTGCGCAGCGACTGGCACGCCAATGGCGTGCCGCCCACTCCGGCAACGTCGACGCAATCGTGAACGAGGCACTCACGATGGTGCGCGATCAGTTCGAATACTCGCTCGATCCACCGCCGCTCGGCGCGAACGCGATCGACGAGTTCCTGTTCGCCACCCGGATTGGGTTCTGCGAACATTTTGCGTCGAGCTTCGTGTTCCTCATGCGATCGGCCGGGATCCCCGCGCGCATCGTCACCGGATACCAGGGCGGCTACCGCAACGCGGTCGGAAAGTACTGGATCGTGCGGCAGTCCGACGCGCACGCATGGGCGGAAATATGGGTGGAGGATCGCGGCTGGCTGCGCATCGATCCGACCGCTGCGGTCGCTCCCGAGCGCGTGCAGCAAGGCGGCGCGGGCTTTGCGGATGATCGCTCCGGAGTGGGCTGGCTGCGTGCCGGGGGCTGGTGGAGGGCCCTCGGCGATCGCGCCGATCTCCTCGGATCCTGGTGGCAGGAGGCCGTGGTGGGCTTCGATTCCCTGCGGCAGTCCGGTTTGCTGGAGCGCCTGGGCATCCGCGACGATGAACCGATCCGTCAAGTGCTGCTGTGGATCTCGCTGGTGCTGGCGACCCTTGGACTGGCGGCATTGCTGCTCTCGCTGAAGCGCTCCACCCCGAAGTCCGACTGGGTGGTCGCCTACCGTGATTTCGCGGCACGGCTCGAAGCCGGAGGCGTGAGTCGACGTCTGCACGAGGGACCCGTGGATTTTGCCGAGCGCGCGGCTACGGCGCTGCCCTCGCTCAAGCACGATATTCGAGGTATATCTGCCGAATTCGTGGCTTTGCGATATGCCCCGGAAAGTGCCGCGGACGCTTCGCGCGACAGGATCGCGGCGCTCCGACGGCGTGTGCGTGCCCTGCGGGTGTCGCGACCGCGCGACGGATCCACTTCGTGAAGCGTCCTGTGGTCATCCCTGTCCATTTCCTGGAGAAACTCGTGAAACATTCCGGACTCTGGTTGCTGCCGATCCTGTTGGCGGGCTGCGCGACGGTCCCGCGACCGCTGCAGGGCGAGTTCGCCGCGATGCGGCCACTCGATGCGTCGAGCGCGAACGGCACGCAGGTGCGCTGGGGCGGCAGCATCATCGCCGTCGAACCCCGAACCGGAGAAACCTGCTTCGAAGTGCTCGGCCGGGCGCTCAACGAGCGCGCGCGACCTCGCGAAACGGATACCAGCGATGGGCGTTTCCTTGCCTGTCGCAATGGCTTCTACGATCCCGAGGTGTTCAAGGCGGGCCGCGACATCACCGTCACGGGCGCACTCGCAGGCGACGAAATACGCAAGGTCGGCGAATTCGATTATCGATACCCCCGCGTCAATGCCCAGGCCGTGTACCTCTGGCCCGAGCGCAGCGACCGCGATATTTACCATCACCGCCCGTTCTTCCTTGGCTCGCCTTTCTGGTACGGCTACAACTATCCGGTGATCATCCATCGCTCGCACCGCCGCCATTGAGCGGTCGAACGCACGCTGAAAGCGTGTGAGTCCCGGTTCGCAAGGCAAAAGGGAGCCTGCGGCCCGACGCGCGCGCCAGTGGCGCGCGAGGGCTTGGTCGGCTCTAGGCAAGAAGGCATCCCTGCGGCTGGGCGTCCGGCCCGGCCTTCCATGGCCGGGCGTTCGCCGACGCGCACGCCAGTGGCGCGCGAGCGCGTCGGCTCACCCTGGTGGCCAGTGCATGCGCCGTCCGGCGAGGAAATGCAGGTGGATGTGATCCACGCTCTGTCCACCGTCCCGGCCGCAATTGATCACGCAGCGATAGCCATCCGCGGCGATGCCTTGCGCGCGCGCATGACTGGCAGCTGCGAGCAGCAATTTGCCCATCAGCGCCTGGTCGCTCTCGACCAGGTCGTCCAGCGTCGGAATCCGGCGCTTGGGAATGAACAGGACGTGCACCGGCGCCTGCGGCGCGATGTCGCGAAAGGCGAGGATCTCATCGTCCTCGTACACGATGTCCGCGGCGATCTCGCGGCTCAGGATGCGGTCGAATATCGTCTTTGGCATGGCCGGTCTCAGAGGGGCGCGCGTGCGCCGAAAGCATGCGCGAGGGTGCCGCGATCGATGAATTCGAGTTCGCCGCCCAATGGCACGCCATGCGCCAGCCGGGTGGCGCGAACGCCGGCCTGCGCCGCCATCTGCGAAAGATAGTGGGCGGTCGCTTCGCCTTCGATGGTCGGGTTGGTGGCCAGGATGAGTTCACGTACCGCGCCCTGCGCGAGACGTTGCTGCAGGAGATCCATCCCGAGTTCGCGCGGACCCAGGCCGTCGAGCGGCGATAGCCGCCCGAACAGCACGAAGTACAGTCCGCGGAAGCCAGTGGCCTGTTCGATCGCAATCAGGTCGACTGGACCCTCGACGATGCACAGCAGGCTGCCATCGCGCACGCTGTTGCGGCAGATCGAACAGACTTCATCTTCGCTGAGATTCCGGCAGCGGCTGCAATTCCCGACGCGATCGCATGCGCTGACGAGCAGGCGCGCGAGATGCCGGGCGCCGTCGCGATCCCGTTCGAGAAGTTGCAGCGCCATCCGCTGTGCGCTCTTCGCGCCGACGCCGGGAAGGCAGCGCAACGCGTCGATCAATTGCTGCAACAGGGGCGCGGCGCTCGACTCCGCCATCAGAACGGCAGCTTGAAGCCAGGAGGAAGTTCAAGCCCGCCGGCGACCTGGCCCATCTTCGACTGGCTCGCCTCGGCGATGCGATTGACCGCGTCATTGAAGGCGGCGGCGACCAGGTCTTCCAGCATTTCGGGATCGTCGCCCAGCAGGCTGCGCTCGATGTCCACCTTGCGCACGCGGTGCCGCCCATCGAGCGACACGCGCACCATGCCTCCCCCCGCCTGACCCTCGACCTCGATGGCTGCGATTTCCTCCTGCGCGCGACGCAGGTCGTCCTGCATCTTCTGCGCCTGCTGCATGAGGCTGCCCAGCGAACCGCGCATCGTCTACTCCCTTTCCAGGGCACGCACGCTGCCCGGCAGCACGCGCGCGTCGAATGATTCCAGCATGTGCCGGACCCGAGGATCATTGGCGATCGTCGCCTCGGCGCCGGCCTGCTTGTCCGCCACGGCCTGCGACTGCAACGCCGCCGCACTGGCCACGGTTCCTTCCACCAGTTCGAGTTTGACCGTGGTGGCATCTCCGCAATGCGGCTGCAGCGACTGCTGCAGCTGTCGCGCCAGCAGTTCGCTGCGCAGGTGGCTTTGCTGCGCCCGCAGGCCGAGCCTCAGCACCGAACCTTCGTGCGCAAGCAACACGCTGTTGGTCGCCAGTTCACGTACTGCACCGCGCAGCCCGAGGGCATCGGGCAGGCGCAGCCACTGCGCGTGGTCCAGCACGCTGCCCGCAACCAGCGGCGGCTCATGGGACGCGGGCGTGGCGAGCGCGTGCGTCGCCCGCGCAACCGGTTGCCGGGGCGACGTCGCTGCGTCTTCGACAGGCAGCGCGCGCGGAGCCGCAGCTGCCGTCCGCATCTGGGCCGGCGGCTCGGGAGCCGGCGGTGAGGCGGCGGCAGGCACACGCGCGGACGAGGCGCCCGCGCCAGCCGGCGCACGCGCACCGGCAACCGCCGGATCGCCCGAGTCGAGGGAGGTCTGCGGCTTGAACGCGAGCATTCGCAACAGGCACATCTCGAACCCCGCGCGCGGCGTGGGCGCCAGCGCCAGGTCCCGGCGACCGGTGATCGCGAGCTGGTACAGCAACTGGAGGACAACCGGATCCAGACGCGCATCCAGTGCGACCAGAACAGGCACCTCGCGCGCCCATTCTGCCAACTGCTCGGGCAGGAATTTCGCCACCTGCAGGCGATGCAGCAACGCCGCCAGTTCGTCGAGCACCAGCGCGAAGTCCGGCGAAAGCGTCGCCGCGCGGTCGATCGACGCGAGCAGGCCGCGGGCATCGTCGTCGACGATCGCCTCGAGCAGCGCCGCTACGTCGGTGCGCGACAGCGTGCCCAGCATCAACCGCACGTTGTCGCCGTCCACGGCGCCCCCGCCATGTGCGATGGCCTGGTCGAGCAGGGACAGTGCATCGCGCATCGATCCGTTCCCGGCGCGCGCGAGCGCGGTCACGGCATCGGCATCGAAAACGATTCCTTCGGCGCCCAGGATCCGAGTGAGCTGGCCGTCGATCTCTTCCTCGCTCAAGCGCTTGAGGTTGAATTGCAGGCAGCGGGACAGAACGGTCACCGGGAGTTTCTGGGGGTCGGTCGTTGCAAGCAGGAACTTGACGTGCGGTGGCGGTTCCTCGAGCGTCTTCAACAGCGCGTTGAAACTGCTGGTCGAAAGCATGTGGACTTCGTCGATCAGGTACACCTTGAAGCG
>JBBRIE010000196.1:0-5735 GCA_038221545.1 Lysobacterales bacterium | reverse complement strand
CATGCCGATGGCGATCGCCTGGCGCTTCGGCAGGCCCAGCAATCGCGGGATGCCGTAGCCGACCGCAAGGCTCGCCAGGTTGAACAACAGTGCGACCAGTCCGATCACCGGCGCGTACGCGACCAGCGTATTCCAGTCCCTTGCCACGGCCATGGCGATTATCAGCAGCAGGAACAGCGCCGACGCGAGCTTGACCGGAGTCTGCATGCGTTGCGCGAAGACGGGAGCCCGCGAGCGCACCGCCATGCCAATCAAGACTGGCACCAGCACGATCGCAAACACCTGCAGGACCTTGCCGAACTGCAGCGGCAGCGTCTTGTCGTCGCCCATGAAATGGGCCAGCGCGAGGTTGACGATAAGCGGCAAGGTGAGTATCGCGAGCACGGAGTTCACGGCGGTCAGGGTGATGTTGAGCGCGACATCGCCGTGCGCGAGGTGGCTGTAGAGATTCGCGGTGGTGCCGCCCGGCGACGCTGCGAGAAGCAGCATACCCACCGCCAATGCCGGCGCCAGCGCGAATCCCTTGACCAGCGCGAAGCACACCACGGGCAACAGGAGCGTCTGGCAAGCCAGCGCCACGAGCACTGCACGTGGATGCCGGGCGACCCGCCGGAAGTCATCCAGAGTCAGCGACAACCCGAGACCCAGCATGATGATGCCGAGAGCCAGCGGCAGGAACACCGTAAGCAGCGGTTGCGCCGTCACGCGAACGCGACCGGCGGCCCGATGGTTGAGTCCGCGTAATTCATGCGGGCATCACTCTCCGACATTCGACGCGACTTGCCAAGCGGCGACCCTGCCCCTGAACCGGTAGCATCGCCCCATGCGCTCGTAGCTCAGCTGGATAGAGCACCAGGCTTCGAACCTGGTGGTCGGGGGTTCGAGTCCCTCCGGGCGCACCAACTTTTTGGATTCACTCGAAGTCACCGCCCCTTGTGCCGTGCCCCAACCCATCCATCCATGGCTGCGCGTGGGCCTCCGGGTGCGCCAGCGTCGAGACTTCTCTCACTGCGTTGCGGCTCAGGTCAAATACGGGTTGGCAGCGATGGCGTCGAGTTCTTTCGCCGGCATGGTTGCGACCACCAGCGCCAACCCGAAGCGCAGCAGCACCATGAGCGCGCCGAGCAAGGCGCTGGCATCCAGTTCCACGCCCATGGATCGCAGTCCCGTGGACATCGGAATGCCGAGGAATGCCGCGACGAACACCATCAGGAACATCGCGATGAAGGTGGTGGCGCTGCCGGCGAGCGTCTGTTGCGCCCAGATGCGTCGTGGATCGGTGGACTGGAACGCCTGCCAGAGTGCGACCCCGAGGTGCACGACGATGTACGCGAGCATCCACAGCGCGGTGCCGCCAGTGAAATCGCGCAGGCCCGCGACTCCGACCGCAAGCGCGTTGCCGGATTCGCCTTCGCTGGCTATTCCGAAGGTGACGACCAGGAAGAACAGCAGGAACAACAGGATGCCGACCAGCTTCGCGGTGTCCCACAAGTGCTTGCGCCAACCGCGCTGCGGATAGAGCGCGATCGTCGCAAGGTTGACGATCACGAGCTCCGCCGCGAGCAGACCCTGCATGAGCACGTAGGGCACGCCGCCCCACAGGACTCCTGCGAGCAGCACCGCGTGACCTGCGGCGATCCCCAGGATTGTCCTCGGGGGCAGCGCGCGAAGTTCTTCGATCAGTCGAGGCTTCCGCATCAGCAATCGCCCGGGGATCGGAACGGATTGCACGCGTCGCATTCTGCGCGTCCGTGCCGCACGCAACGTCCCTGACAGGTCACGAATTCCTGGAGGCGGGTCCACGGCGAACCGTTGCCGCCGCCTCCTTCCGGGACCTCTTCGCGAATCGGGTGTCGTCGACGGTCGCGCAACTAGGCCGCACTCCCGAACGAAGTCAGTGGCGCGATGACGTGCAGTACGATGTCGGCCGAAAAGTGGGCCAGCATCGCCATCTCGATGCCGCGTCGCCAGTAGATCCAGCCGAAGGCGAGCCCTGCGATCGCATTCAAGGCGAGCGTACGCACGATCACGATGTCCGTCAGCCCCCAGAGCTTCGCGGCGGCCGGCAGGTGGGCCGCGCCGAACAGCAATGCGGCGATCACGATCGCGGCCCAGAATGCGGCGGGGCCGGGTACGCGGCGACCGAACGCACCCAATGCCCACACCAGCAGCGTCATCAGGAACAGACGCAGCTGCAGTTCCTCGGCGATGCCGCCATAAAACGATGCCAGCAAGCCGTTGAGTGCAGTGGGACCCTTGCCGGGTTCGGAGATCTCTTGCAGGGGCTTGGGCAATGCGGGATCGATCACGACACTGGCAGCGAGCACCGCCACCGCGGCGAGCACGCCGATGACGACGCACTGCAGGGGTTCAAGCGCCTGTCGCGGCGCGCGTCGCTCGATCCAGCCTTGCAGCAACGGGCTGCCCAGCCCCACCCGGTGACCCATGCGCACGCCTGCGAGCGCCAGCATCCCGAGCAGGAGCATGCCCTGCAGGGATTGCGCGACGATGAATACCGGGAGCGGCACGGGGATCCGCGCGAAAGCCTCGGGCATGATCTGCATGGCGTAGGGGATGACGGCGGCGACCGCCAGTCCCCCCAACAGTCCCCAGATCGAGGCGACCTTGAGGTCGGGCCTCCAGGGCATCGGGCTGCCTGCCGGAAAGAAGCCCACCGCGTTTGAATCGTTCACGACCGCTCCCCGCCCGCGTCGCAGGCATGAGTATGCGGCCGCTGGCCCGGGCGGCCGAGGATTCCCCCCCGAGGCCGCGTGCCGCCCGTCGATGCCGCTTCTCCTCGGGTTGGCGCCGGGCAAACTGCGAGGTGCTGTCGCCGGAGAACGGCCAACCACCGAGGGCAGGCGCTTGTGGTTGAATTGGCGGGCACCCGCCACCGGAATTCTTCCATGCACCTCTTCCGCCCGCTCGTCCTCGCCCTGTTCGCCTTGCCGACGCTCGCCCTCGCTCAGCGCGACTTTTCCGCAGTGGAGGTCAAGTCCGTGCCGTTGCGCGGAGGCACCCACGTGCTCACGGGAGCGGGCGGCAACGTCGTCGCCAGCGTCGGCACCGATGGCGTATTCATCATCGACGACCAGTACGCGCCACTGACGGAGAAGATCGTCGCCGCGCTCGCGAAGTTGGGCGACACTCCTCCGCGCTTCGTGATCAACACCCACTGGCACGGCGATCACACCGGTGGCAACGAAAACCTCGGCAAGGCCGGGGCGGTGATCGTCGCGCACGAGAACGTGCGCAGGCGCATGGCGGCGGGTCAGTTGCTATTGGGCGACAACGTACCCCCGGGGTCGAAGGAATCGTTGCCGGTGGTGACGTTCACCGCCGACGTCAGCCTGCATCTCAACGGCGACGACGTGCGCGTCTCCCACGTCGCGCACGCCCACACCGATGGCGATGCGCTGGTCAAGTTCGACAAGGCGAACGTGCTGCATATGGGAGACATTTACTTCAACGGGCTGTATCCCTTCATCGACACGGAGTCGGGCGGCGACATCGACGGATTCCTGAAGGCAATCGACCGCGGTCTCGCCCTGAGCGATGCGGACACGCTGGTGGTGCCTGGCCACGGACCTGTGAGCAATCGCGCGGAACTCGAGGCGTACGGCAAGCTGTACAGGGACTACCGGGATCGCATCGCCGCGCTCAAGCGCGACGGCAAGACGCTCGACGAAGTGGTGGCGCTCAAGCCGACCGAGGCCACCGACGAGAAACTGGGCAAGACTTTCATCAAGCCTGCGCAGCTCATCGCTTCGATCTACAACACGCTGTAGGGGTGTTCGCGCGCCGCTGCTAAAGTGCGCGCGTGTTCCCGGCGAGGAGCGGACGATGCGCGAACGCGTGGATCCCGACGGCCTGCGGTTGCCCATCAAGATCGATTCGGCCAGCAACGGCGAGTACGCGCCGATACCGCTCGAGCCGCAGCACCAGTACGCGCGGAAGCTTGCCCTGGAAAACGCGACCGGCAACGCGCGCCGCACGGCGCAATCGCGGCGCGAGTTCCTGGTTTCCGCCTGCGGCGCCGCGACTACGCTGCTGGCACTGAATGAAGCGTACGCGCAGGTCGGCAAGACCGGTGCGACGTTCGCGCTGCCGAAGGAGGCCGCACTCGAGCACGCCGCCGCCGCCTCAGTCGTTGAAGGCACGGAGTTGATCTTCGATGTGCAGGGCCACTTCGTGAACCCGACAGGCGCCTGGACGCGCAAGCTCGAGGCCGACGCGAAGCCACTCTCGTTCACCCGGACGCCCGGCTGCGCCGCGCGCGAACTCGGCGGCGCGCGCGACCACCTGCAGTGCCTCGGGCCGGATGCCTTCATCCGCGACGTGTTCCTCGATTCGGACACCGACCTCGCGGTGCTGTCGTTCGTGCCTTCCACGCGCGACAAGGAGCCGCTGACGATCGAGGAAGCCGCCGCGACGCGCGCCATCGTCGAGCGCATGCAGGGCACGCACCGGCTGCTGCTGCACGGCCGCGTCAACCCGAACCAGCCGGGCGACGTGGAAGACATGGAACGGCTCGCGTCCGAGTACCGCATCGCGGCCTGGAAGTGCTACACGCAGTGGGGTCCCGACGGCAAGGGCTTTTACCTCGACGACGATATCGGCATCGCGATGATCGAGCGCGCCCGCGCCCTCGGCATTCGCAACATCGCGGTCCACAAGGGCCTGCCGTTCGGCCGGGAATCCTACGAGCACAGCACCTGCGTGGACATCGGCCGTATCGCGAAGCGCTTCCCGGATGTCAACTTCCTCGTCTACCACTCGGGACTGGTACCGGATGTGGCGGAAGGCCCCTACGATGCGCAGCGCAGCGACGGCATCGACTCGCTGGTCACCTCCGTGCGCAAGGCTGGCCTCGGCCACGGCAGCAACGTGTTCGCGGAGCTCGGATCCACGTGGCGGCTGCTGATGCGTGATCCCGACTCGGCCGCGCATGCGCTCGGCAAATTGCTGACGCACCTTGGCGAGGACAACATCCTCTGGGGCACCGATTCGATCTGGTACGGCAGCCCGCAAGACCAGATCCAGGCGTTCCGTGCGTTCCGGATTTCCGACGAGTACCGCGAGCGCTTCGAGTACCCCGAGCTCACGGCAAGCGCTCGCGCCAAGGTGTTCGGGCGCAACGCGCTGCGCATCTACCCGGTGCCGGAAGACGTGCTGCGGACGCACCTGCCGTCCGATGCGGTCGCGATGGAGCGTGCCGGCTACGCGGAACGTCGCGATCCCGCATTCACGACGTACGGGCCGAAGACACGCCGCGAGTTCCTGCACTTCAAATCGCTCGGCGGCTGAGGAGATCCTTCGCGCGGACCTGCGCTCCATGGATGGGGAAACACCCGCCCCTGCGGTCGAGGGCCGTCCATGGCCGTCAGCTGCGCCAGCGTGCGGTGGACGGCGTGCGCTTCGATCGCATCGGCGCAGTCGCCCGAGTCGTAACCGCAGAACCCGGCGATCGATATGGCGGGCTTCCTCAAGGTCGCCGGCGCGGCCGCCGACCATCGCGAGAGCCGGCGAGGCAGCGAAGCGAGCTAGCCGGTGCGACCGCGAAAGAATCTTTCCGCATGGTGGGCCGCGACCGGGCGGCCGAGCAGGTAACCCTGCAGTTCGTCGCAGCCGATGCTCTCGAGGAACGCTGCCTGCGCTTCGGTCTCCACGCCTTCCGCGGCGACCACCATCCGCAACTGGTGGCCCATCGCGACGATCGTGCGCGCGATCGCGTT
>JBBRIE010000195.1:0-5778 GCA_038221545.1 Lysobacterales bacterium | reverse complement strand
GGTGCGCGGCCAGACCAGTACGTTGGGTGAGGACCCGCCGGCGCAACTCTGGGTCCAGCGTGAGATGCCCGACGGAATCGACCCGGAAAGTCTTATGCGTCTGATTGGGCCGGTCGACACGCGTTTCGGCCGTCGGCCTGCAATCAACCCGCTGCGCGACGCATCGACCGCGCCGTTTGCCGAGTTGCTATTGGGACGCCCAGCGCGACTCAGGCTGATCGCGCGCGCACTTGGGTCGACCCGCGCCACCCGCATTGACCAACTGCAACGCGTCGACGGTTTCCTGTTCGCCTGGCTTGTCGAACGCCGCGACGCCATCGCCTCGGCTGGGAGCGGACGCTACGAGCCGCCCGCGCTGGGCGACCTGCTCTACCTGCAAGCGGAAGTGCTGCAACCCCTGCATGTACTGGCATCGACGTGGCAATTTCGACGCGATGATGACCTGCTTGAGGCGATCAACGCCGCCGCATCGACGCTGGGCTACCGACTGGTGTTACACCGTCATTTCGGCACCGGAGAGGAGCACGTGATCCTGACCGAGCAGGATGACGGCAGGCGACACTGGGGTACCTACGTGTTGCGGATGGGGGAAGCTGCGCCCTACATCATCGAGATTCCGCGACCCTTGTCAGAGCGGAGGACATTCGAATACGGCTCGCGCCTGTTCGCCCGCCTGCAGGCGCGCGCGCTGCTGGTCCCTGGCGCGCATTTCGCCGTACGCGCCGATGGCTCTGGCGATGTTCTTGCAGCGGGCAATAAGGACACGGTGTTCAATCTGGCCCATCAAGTCCTGGTCCCGGCGATCGCGCCGGTGCCCTGGGTGCTGCAGGTGCGTGGTCGTCGGGAAGAGGGTGCCGCACCTTCCCCCGACGTGCTGGCGGGCTTTGTCGGGAAACCCGCATCGCGCGCCGAGCGCGTGCGACTGGATCAAGTGCTTACGGCGCTGCGTGGCGACGCCGACTCCGTCGCCCTCGAAGGCAGCAGTGCGGTCGCGCGCAGCCTGGACAGCGGCGCCGACGCGCAGGCGGATTTCGTGCGCCGTCTGTCAGGCCCCCGTTTCATGACGCTTCGGGTGTCGGCGCAAGCGCGCCGGGGCGATCGCGACACCCTTGGCAGCGATGGCGAGCGCGGGCGCTACGCCGCCCTCGGAATCCCGACGGTTGCCCTGGACCTCGACGCACACCTCGCGTCAGTGCGCTTCTCGGCGCCGCCCGGCAAGGACATCCGTCGCGCGGTAGACGATTACGTCTCCACGCGCAACGTCGCTGCGCTGGCTTCGGTACGCGTGACGGATATCGCCTTGCGTCGCCTTGTCGACTTCGACAGTGGGCGGGATTATCTGGAGTTTGCAGGCGCCGATGGCCGACTCCTGGCGCTGCGTGATCTCGAACAGGCCACGGCTCGCGGGGCGACGCGCATCGCACGCTCACCCGCGGACTCGGCGGCCTTCATCGCGCGGGGTGACGCCTGGCTGTTGGGGGACACACCGTGAGAACGCTTGGCCGCGCGCTCCTGCTGCTCACGCTCCTGCTGATCACGGGCGTGTCCGCCTTCGTCGTGTTCAATCGTTGGCAAGCGTGGCGAAACCTCGAGCCGGTTCGCAATGCGGGACTCGACGAGCGCGTGCTGTTCGAAGCGATCGGGCCGACGCTGCGTTTCAATGCCGCGACCAACGAGGGTTGGTTCGCACTGCAGGGCTTTCTCGTCGCTTCGATGCAGGCCCGTCGCGGCGGGCTTGAGTTGACGATCGAGATCACCGTCGAGGGACCGGGACGTGTGGTGCTGAATCGCGAGCGCCGTTATGTCGGACTGCGACGACTGGATCAAGCGCACCCTTACGGCTTGCTCGACGGCCGCGATAACGAGCCCGCGTGGATTTTGGCCACCGAATGGATCGACCTCACGCCGTGGCCCCGTGCAAGTGCCGTGACGGTGCGGCTGCTCGAGCTGGATCGAGACATACGTACGGTGCTGTGGCGCGGCGCCATCGACTCACGCCTGACTGATGCGCAGACCCAACTCCGCTACCGGCGACTTGGTGGCGCCGTGCGCGGGGACCTGACCGCGGATTGGATCACACCGCCCAGCCTGATCGCCGCGGAGGTGAAGAGGGAGTTGGTGCGTTATCGGATGGAGCGCCTAGGCCCGCTTGGGCAACCACAACGTGATTTTGTCGCGCGCAGCGTCCTGCGCAAACCGGCAACGGCATCGGTTCGCGCGGTCCAGTCAAGCAACGCCGCGATCGCGCTTTCTCCTTCAATGCGGGTGAGCTTCGAGCTCGAAGCCCCGACCCGTGTGCAGATCGATGCCCGCACTACAACCGGCGCCCCGATGCGCGTTGATCTCCTTGCCGGCGCGGCGCGGCCACCGCGTGCCATCGAAGGGCGCTGGGAAGGTGATCTACTCGCCGGGTTATACGAGTTGCAAAGCTCTGACGCAGGAACGGTAGACGTGCGCCACTCCGGTTCAAGCGATCCTCTGGTACCGGACGGGCTGCGGCCGCGCTTCCATGTCGCCGGGCCTTCCGGCGCCCTGCGCTACCGCCTGTATCCTGTTTCCGGACAGGTGCCAGCCGTGCGGCTGTCGCTGCGCGCACGGTATGCGTCCAGCGTTGCTGCGCTCACGTTCATGGACGCGCAGGGAGCCGCGCTCGCATCGAGTAGTGTCGCCGTTCCGTGGGTCGCGTCCGCGTTCGATCGACCCGCCGACGCACTGGACCGCCCGGCCGCCGAAGCGATACGCGTCAACCTGCAGCCACCACAGGGTGCGCGAGAGTTGCGGGTGTCTGCCGACGCCGCATTGCTGGTGACCACGTCCACCACGCTGCCTTCGGCGCCGGGCCTGCAGGTCGACCCGGGCCGCCGCTGGTTCACATTTTTTCCTATCATCGACCCGCGCAGTCCGTTGTCGCAGGGTGTGGTGATCGTCCAGCAACCACGGCACAGAGGCGGCGGGTCTGCGACATTGGCCGCAACAAGCGCGGGGCAAGTCACCCGGGCTGCGCCTGTCAGACGTGCGAAGCCCCGTCGTCCGGTATTGCGTTTGCGACCGGAACGCGGCGAACTAGAACGCGATGAATAACCGACATGCCCGATTCCGGCTTCCAGCCATCGCCAGCATCGCCGTGCTGATCCTTGCAAGCTGCGCCACTGACCGCGGCTCCGATCTTGAACGTTGGATGCGACATGGTTACAGCGATTCCTACCGCGTTCCTACCGAGGAGGAACGTGCGCGTCTCGCCGCCGGGTTCGCGAGCGGATTCGCGTCCCCTGATGCGGCTCACTTTCAACAACCGGGTTTCGTCAGCGCGCGGATAAATGGCAGTCTGGCACTGCGCGAAGCGTCGCCTGCCGTCCGCGGCTGGGGCGCCTATGCCTATCGGCTCGTCGGCGGTCGTCACCTGATCCTGCAGGCACCTCACTCGGAGAGCGACATTGGCACAGCGCAGATTGGCCTTGCGCTGTATACGCATGCGCTTGGCAGTGCCTTCGCCTTGAATTCGGCGCACCGGTCACTGCCGGATGCTGATCAGGCGAGCGCGTCCAACACACCGTTCGAGCTGTTCACCCGCGCCGCCCTTCACGCCGAGCCGGATAAGCTGGTGGTGCAGCTCCACGGGTTTGGCAAAGAAACAGCGCGCAAGTACGCACTCACCAGCGATACGTTGGTTGCAAGCAACGGAACGCGCGAGCCTGATACTGGGTTGCGCGCTTTTGCCGCCTGCGCACGTGATGCAGGCATCGACGTACGCCTGTTCCCTGAGCAGGCCGCCTACCCAGGCGGAACCCGCAATGCGGTCGGCCGGCTCGTCCGCAACTACCCCGAGGCGCGTTTCATGCATCTGGAAATGGGCGCCGCATTGCGCATCGCGCTGATCCGCGAACCCGCGCGGCTGCAGGCATTCGCCGCATGCCTGTGACCCGCCACGTCCCATGCCTGCGCCCGCTGACTGCCGTGCTGCTTGGGCTCTGCACGGGCGCGCAAGCACAGACGCTGCCACGGCGCGATAACCTGGAAAATGCACTGCATGGTCGTGTCGCCCACGATCTGCATCGTGATCGCAGTGTGCTCTCGCTTGATGCCGGTACCAGTGCTGTGCTCCCCGCTGACGGGGGAGCACTTGCCGACATTGTACTGCTCGACGGCGTGATGCCGTCAGCGTGGTCGAGCGAAGGTGGCGCGCTGTTCGTGCGACGTGCCACGCAACAAATCGGCGAACGTCACGTCGTGTTCGATACAGGGGCCGAAGGACCCCGCTGGTTACGCCTTGATGCGTCGGAATCCTACAGCCGCACGATCCTGCACGTCCGCTCGGACGGGACGCGCGGCGGCGAGGACCCGTGGCGGGTCGCATTGAAACCACGCGAACCCCGTGCCGCACGTGACTTCAACGAAGTGTCCGACCACGCGGTCCCTTTCGGCATCAATGGCGAGCACACGTTCGACGTGCGCGGCCGCCGGCATCTGCGTCTGGACCTCTGGCGCACGCAGGCGCCTCGCCTATTGCCTTCCGATGCGAGCTGGCTGCGTGTTGAAACCGACGGCCGCGTCGTCTATGACGGCCGCGCGCCGACGCCGCCGCGGCGGGAGCAGATTGCCGCGACGGACCACTGCGAGCACGTGCTGGATATCGCCGGTCGTGTTCGAATCAATCTGCCTGAAAATGCCCGCGAACTCAGCGTGCACGGCGAGGCCGGTACATGGCTGAAGGTGCTCGCGCCTTTGCCTGGCACACCGCACAGCGCCCTGCCGATCGCCAGCGATCCTGGGCTTGATCGCCTCGTGCAACGCCTTGGCGAATCCCTCGATGCCGCGTTCAACCGCGCGCTGTCGCGACTGCCATCCAGCGAATCGGATGTGTTCCTCAGTCGGTTCTCCTATTTCCGCGATGTTGCCGTCCGCCCGTCCGCGCATGGCGTCCTCGACACCCGGCTGTGGCGCGCGCGATTCCCGGATCGGACGCAACGTCGCAAGCCGGCGACCAACCGCCCTGCGGACGGAGCGTCGACGATCAATGCCACTACCTTCCACTGGTTGCCCGCGGGAGCGACGAGGCATCTCGACGTGCCCGCTGCGCACGCGCCTGCACTGCTACGTGTATCCGTCGCGCACGCAGGCCCACGCCAGCAACCGGTGCGCCTGCTGCTGCGCCAGCCCGGCCGCCGCTCGGACGAGATCGAACTCGACCCGCGAGTCGTACGCGCGCTTGGCGAATCGACCGCCGAAGTAGACACACTGCTTGCAGTCGATGTGGCGGGCGAAGCCATCGTCGACGCATCGCGCGCGCAGTTCGTGATCGCCGATGCACGTGCCCCGGTGCAACTCGACAACACCGGCAACCAGGGTGCGTGGATCGCCGTCGAACATCGCGTACCGGCGCACCGTCGACTGGCCGACAACGCTTTGGCTGCCTCGGGGCTGCCGCCCGATCGCGTGCGCGCGGCGCTGTTGGCAGTGCCGACGTCGGCGGCGATCGACCAGTTCGACGATCCGTCGGCCACCCGCGCGATCACCACAGCCCGCAACCTGTTACTCGCCCGCGCCCGCACCTTCGGCGAGGACGCCTGCGTGTCGGGCGTGACGTCGAACGGCAACGGGCTCGCGCAGGCTATTGACGCCTTCGTCGCCGCCTCACCCGCCGATCCGGTGCTGGCACGTTGTGCAGTCCTGCGCGCTGCAGCGATCTCGCCCAATGATCGCAACGCATACGAATTGCTTGCTGAGTGGTCAGAAACCCAACAGCGGCCAGACCTGCTGACTGGATTCCTGGTCTGGTCG
>JBBRIE010000194.1:0-5779 GCA_038221545.1 Lysobacterales bacterium | reverse complement strand
GAGGTGGATGGTCGCGCGGACGCGACGACTCACTCGAAGCGGCCCTCGTAATTGTCATTGCCGAGGTTTTCGAACTTGGTGTATTCACCGAAGAAGCGCAGCTTCACCTGGCCGGTCGGGCCGTTGCGCTGCTTGCCGATCAGAATCTCGGCGATGCCCTTCGACGCCGAGTCCTGGTTGTAGTACTCGTCCCGGTAGATGAACATGATGAGGTCGGCGTCCTGTTCGATCGAGCCCGATTCGCGCAGGTCGCTCATGACGGGCTTCTTGTCCGTGCGCTGCTCGACCGAGCGATTGAGCTGCGACAGCGCGATCACCGGGACGCCGAGTTCGCGCGCCAACGCCTTGAGAGAGCGCGAGATCTCGGAAATTTCCGTGGCCCGGTTTTCCTTGTTGCCCGGCACGACCATGAGCTGCATGTAGTCGATGACGATGAGGCCGAGGTCGTGCTCGCGCTTCAGCCGGCGCGCGCGCGAGCGGAGGTCCATCGGCGACAGCGAGGGCGTGTCGTCGATGAATATCTTGGCGTCGGCGAGCATGGTGATGGCGGTGTTGATGCGCGGCCAGTCGGCGTCTTCAAGATCCCCGGTGCGCAGGTGCTGCTGGTTGATGCGGCCGAGGGACGAGATGAGGCGCATCGCCAGTTGCGACGCCGACATTTCCATCGAGAACACCGCCACCGCGCGCTTGCTCTTGATCGCCGCCGACTCCGCGATGTTCAGCGCCAATGCGGTGTTGTGAACGCAGATGTCATTGGCGATGAAGTTGTGCGTGTCGGGAATGGTGAGGTCATAGACCTGGCGCTCGCCGCGCGGCTCGATCGACTCGATGCGATCCCACAACACATCGCTGCCGGCAATGTCGGCAAGCTCACGGTCGCCCAGCGCCATGGCATAGCGAGCAAGCTGCCCCCGCGACAGCGCGCGCCGATGCGGATGCGGGTTCGAATCGTTGACTCCGGCACGGTGCGCGAGCTCAGCCCACGACATCGAGCCCTTTGCGGCCTCGATGCGCTTCCAGATTCCGACCGGAATCAGATCCACGCTGGTCTGACGCCGCCGACCTGCAATGGCCTTGGACACTGCGTCCACGGAAGCCTGCTTGCCATGGATTCCAATCTCGTTGATGAAGGTTTCGATCGAACCCGCGTCGGTGATATCGAGCTGCCATGAGGTTCGTCGTGAATCCCGGCAACGCACCCAGCGGTGTCGGAGCTTGGCCACGACGCCGAACCTCAGTAGCAGATGCTGTACCTGTCGCGCGAGACGCTCGCTGACACTGGCATAGCCGAGTTGCGACTGACCGGATGCGAGCAGCGTTGCCCAACCGTCGGTCGCGAACAGTCGATTGAGGAACAAGGCCACAAGGTTGCGCTCGAGTCGGAATACCGCTGCGGGCACATGCTTGGTGTGCGCCGAGTGGCCGGCTAGTCCGTGCGACTCGAGCCAGACCGTCAGAGGGTTCTGAACATTCGAGCGCGCCGCGTCGATCCCACCCGGTGCAACTTCCTGGGGTTCCACGGCGAGAACCCGGCACGGGCGCGCGAAAGTTGCGGGTGCGGGAACGCACTTGACCTGACGCCAGTGCGTGATGGAAGCAGCGCTGACTCCAGCCGCCGATGCGAGGTGGCGCGCCGGCGCGGAACTCGCGTCAAGCGCCTCTCCCAGTCGATCCGCAAACGCTTGACGCGACGCCCCAACGGAAGTCTGGTCCCGAGAGATGCGCCACGACGCAGCCATGTCGGGACGAGATTCGCTGGAACGCAGTGTCACTCCGCCGAACTCGCGCACTGCGACAGCGAAGTCGTCTGCTATTTCAACGTTGTTGTTGGTGAATTTCGGCGTCGATCCGGTGAGACCGCCGTCGCCAATGAGATAAGCGAGCAGCTTGGCCTCGCATTCACGCATCGTGCCAGTGCCGAACGTCGGCAGGCGTCGCGGCACGGCGACGAAGTCGCCCACGCCAAGTTCGTCAAGACGTTTCCAGCCTTCGAGCGTCAAAAACGGATGCGGCAAAGTGCTCTGGACTCGACGACCGAGGCGCGTCGTCACTTCGAACACGGGCTTGATGCCATCGTCGACATAATTGGAAGGTGACGCGCTGTCCAGTCGGAAGTCGTCGCGCAGGGTGCTGACAATGCCTTCGCGGCGCGCGCACAAGTTGCCGATCGTTTCGACCGATCCGTCCTGTAGCACTATCTCGGCATCAGAGCTGAGGCACTTCCCCATCGATGGCCTGGCGGCCAGGATGATGAGATCGCCGGGCTGAAGTCCTGCGGTCATGTGATCGAGGTCGGTGAAGCCGGTGGAAATTCCGGTGACCGCGCCCTTGTGCTCGAAGCGCTGCTGCAACAGGGTGAACGCATCGACGGTGGCCTGGCGCACCGACACGAAGCCCTGGCGGCCGCGCGCGCCCGTTTCCGCGATGCGGAACACCTGCTGCTCCGCGTGTTCGATCAGTTCGCGGGAGTCGCGACCCTCGGGGTTGAACGCCTGCCCGGCGATATCGTGTCCCGCGTCGATGAGTTGGCGCAGTACGGATTTCTCGCGAACGATGTCGGCGTAGGCGACGACATTGGCGGCGCTGGGCGTCGACGCCGCGATCTCGAGCACGTAGCGCGTCCCGCCCACCTGTTCGACCAGTTGGTAGGACTCGAACCATTCGCCCAGCGTGACGGCATCACGCGGCTGGCCCTTCGCGGCCAATTCGCCGATCGCGCGGAAAATGAGCTGGTGGTCGCGGCGGAAGAAATCGCTTTCGACCAGGCGGTCCGCGACGCTGTCCCACGCGATTGGCGACAGCATCAGTCCGCCCAGCACCGCCTGCTCCGCCTCGAGCGAGAATGGCGGGGTACGCAGGGAATCGATCCGGCGGGCAGCGACGATGCTTTCGGGTTGCGCGGACATGGCGGTTGCTTGCGAGCGGCTGGCGATCATAGTCGGGAGGTGCGGCCGAGCGTTGCGCGTAACCCTGTTGATAACGTGTGCGCATCGCAACAACTGCGACAGGCCGCGATTCACGGAGCACGAATGAACAACCCTGGGCGGCGGAGCAAGCCTCACCGGGAACTGCAGGAGCGCGCCATGCCCGCGATCCCGTCGCGGCGATGTCGCGGCCCGCTCCAAGAAACCGGCGATCCTCGAGGTTGCTGCGCGACAGCGCGCCCGCGAATTCTGCGCGCAAGCTCCAAGGAAGCAACGCGAAATTCGAGAACTCTTTTTTCGCACATGGATGTGCGAACGCCCACGAGCGCAGCGAGTGAGGCGGCGAAGGTGCGCGGGTCCGTCGGGCAGGATTCCGGCGTACAGCGCGAAGTCTTTTCGCACAGGGATGTGCGAACGGCGCGCGCAAGCGCGGCCGGTGCAGGTGCGCCGGCTTTGCCGGCGCCGTGCACGTGTCTGTCGGGCAGGAGCCCGATCAGACACAAAAAAAAGGCGCCGGGGTCTAGACGGCGCCTTCTAAAGTTCCATTAGCAGCATCCGCCGGCCGGAGCCGGGCAGAAATTCGGCCATTACCCTCCCGGGACGACGATGACCTTGACCGGAGCCTGCACGTCCGCGTGCAGCTCGATCTGGACATCGAATTCACCGGTATGACGGATCGCACCTTCCCCCATGATTACTTCGGTCCTGTCCGTTGCCATCCCGGCAGCGGTCAAGGCCTCGGCGATCTCACGCGGTCCGACGGATCCGTAGAGCTTGCCCTCCGAACTGGCATTGGCGCGAATGGTGACCATCGCATCGGCGAATCCCACGAGGCGCGACGAAGCTTCGGCCATGCCCTGCTTGGCCTTTTCCTCGTACTCGGCGCGACGTTGCTCGAACTCCGCGATGTTGGCCGCGGTGCAAGGCACAGCCTTGCCCTGCGGCACCAGATAGTTGCGACCGAAACCCGGCTTGACGTTGACCTTGTCGCCCAGTCGTCCGAGGTTCGGGACCTTGCTCAGTAAAATGAGTTGCATTGTTCAGTCCGCCTCAGTGGTTGTCGGTGTACGGCATCAGCGACAGGAAACGCGCACGCTTGATGGCGGTCGCGAGCTGGCGCTGGAAACGGGCCTTCGTGCCGGTGATGCGGCTGGGCACGATCTTGCCGGTCTCGGTGACGTACTGACGCAGCGTGTTGAGATCCTTGTAATCGATCTCGGTCACGCCCTCGGCGGTGAAGCGGCAATATTTCTTGCGGCGAAAGAATTTGGACATGATCGGCTTCCTCAGGCAATTTCAGGCTGGTTTTCGGACACGCGCGGGGCGCGGTCCGGACGATCGCCGCGATCCGGACGATCGCCGCGTACGTCTCCGTCACCCTCGTCATCGCGACGACGGCGTTCCGGCTTCTCGTCCTTCTGCTTCATGATCGCGCTCATCTCCGTGTCGGGGCCCGGACGGACCATGACCAGGTGACGCAGCACCGCGTCGTTGAAGCGGAACAACGAGACCAGCTCGTCCAGCACGGTTTGCGAGCACTCGATGTTGAGCATCGCGTAATGCGCCTTTGCCAGGTTCTGGATCGGAAACGCCAACTGGCGACGTCCCCAGTCCTCCAATCGATGCAACTTGCCGCCGTCCCCTTCGATCAACGTTTTGTAACGCTCGATCATCGCGGGGACTTGTTCGCTCTGGTCAGGGTGGACCAGAAACACTACTTCGTAGTGACGCATGCAAACTCCTCTCGGACTAGTGGCTCCCCGCATGTTGCGCAGTGGAGCAAGGGCCGCAGCCAAACGCTGTGGCGTCCGCATGATACGGCGTGGGGGCATCCCGCCTCAACCGGAAGCCGCAAAATAAGGGTTTTCCAGGCGAGATTGTCGGAGAACGAATAGAGGCATGCCTCGGGAGCGGCCACGCACCACCAGCAGACGAATCAAATATAGGCCAAAAACAAACCCAATAGAGAACATCACTCGCCTGATTTTTGGGTCGTGCGAGGGACGCGATCAGGCGTGTTCGGCGCTCGTGGTGAAGCTGGTGCCGCAGCCGCACTCGGCGGTCACGTTCGGGTTGCGGAACACGAACTTCGAGTTGAGTCCGTCGTTCTCGAGGTCCACGTGCATCCCGTCCAGCAGCGGGAATGCCTCTCCGTCCACGAACACCGCGAATCCGCCTGCTTCGAACCGGATGTCTGCCGCCGACGTAGTAGACGCCACGTCGGCGACGTAACTCCAGCCGGAACACCCGCTCCGTTTCACACCCAGCCGCAGGCCCAGCGCGTCGCCTCGCTGAGCGAGGAAAGCCTGAACCCGGTCGCGGGCGGCGGATGAAAGTGTGATGGACATGCGGATCTGCTTGCGGGACGTGGTCCTAGCATGTGGCCAAGCCTGCTCCACTTCAAGCTTTGGCCACCCGCGTTGCCGCGCCGCCCAGCGCCGGCCCCGAGGATGACCGAGGCACAATGTCGTCCGAGCCCACTGAAAACCTGCTCGCCTCAGGAACGAAAGGGCGCGCACGCGTCGCGATCGACCGCCCGCGTCGTTATCCTTGCGGATTGCAGGTCGCGGGAGCGAGTGATGGCGTGGGTGAGCGTGCGGGAAGCACTGTCCGGCAGGGTGTCCGAGGGCAGCGACGTCGAGGTGCGCGGGTGGGTTCGCACCCGCCGGGATTCCAAGGCGGGCCTCTCCTTCGTCGCGCTCAGCGACGGATCCTGTTTCGACACGATCCAGCTCGTGGTTCCGGCGACCCTGCCCAACTACGCCGTCGACGTCGCGCACCTCACCGCCGGCTGCGCGATCGTCGCCCGGGGTCGTCTCGCGACGTCCCAGGGCAAGGGCCAGAGTTTCGAGATC
>JBBRIE010000193.1:0-5834 GCA_038221545.1 Lysobacterales bacterium | reverse complement strand
TTGTGGGAGACAGGGCCCGATTCCTGGGCCTTGGTTCCGCGACTGGTTGCGCATGCGGTTTTGCTCGCCCTGGTTGCACTGGTCAGCCCGTTTCTCAGCCCGCGAACCACCTGGCCGTTGGCTTTCGGGGGTGCTGCGGGTGCGACGGTGGTCCTGGCTTTGGTGCTGTTCGGTGCGGCGATATCCGACCCTGATCCTGTCCGCAGTTCCCATCCTGATAAAAGCCTCGCCGGACTGGAGCAAGCCACAGGTAGCGACTGGCCCGTCTGGGGCGGCACGTACGAAGGTCGCCGCTTCTCCCGCCTGGACCAGATCACGAGCGACAATGTCGGCGGACTCCAGCGTGCCTGGGTAGCCCACACCGGGGATCTGCCCTCTGGCGCTGGCGAAGGAAAGTACGCGCCAGAGACGACTCCTCTGAAGATCGGCGATCGTCTTTATCTGTGTTCGGCGATGAACATTCTCATCGCGCTCGATGCAGGAACGGGGCAGGAAATATGGCGCTTCGATCCCAAGGTTTCGACGCGCTGGATCCCTTACTCGGCTACCTGTCGCGGAGTCGCCGCCTATCGTAAAGCAGCCCCGGCGGCGGTTGACGCACTGCCGAACTCCGGATCGGAAGGGATCCAGGATGTCGCTACGCAAGATGTCACGGCGCTTGCAGAGTCTTGCAGCTTGCGGATCATCGAAGGCACGCTTGACGGGCGCCTGATCGCGGTGGACGCGGCATCGGGACGGCCCTGTGCCGATTTTGGCATCAACGGTCAAGTCGACATCAAACAGGGCATGGGGCAGGTCTACCCGGGCATGGTGTCGATCACGGCGCCACCGGTCATCGTGCGGGGCGTTGTCATCACTGGCCAGCAGGTTCTGGATGGACAAACCAACAGTGCCCCATCAGGGGTGATTCAGGCGTTCGATGCGGTGACGGGAGCGCGTCGTTGGGCCTGGGATCTGGGTCGGCCCGGCGAAACCGGTTGGCCGGATCCGGGCAATGAATTTACCCGAGGCACTCCCAATATGTGGACAACCGCGTCGGCCGACGAGGCGCTTGGTCTGGTTTATCTGCCGATGGGCAACAGCGCGGTCGATTATTACAGCGCCGACCGCAGCCCGCAGGAAAACGAGTTTTCGACCGCCCTGGTGGCACTGGATGCAACGACCGGGCGACCTGTCTGGCGATTCCAGACGGTGCATAAAGACGTGTGGGATTACGACCTGGGCAGCCAGGCAAGTCTGGTTGATCTGCCCGATGCAACGCCAGCCATCGTCCTGTCCTCGAAGCAGGGCGATATCTACATACTGGATCGTCGCAGCGGACGCCCGCTTCATCCTGTAGCCGAACGTCCTGTGCCGCAGGGCGGGGTTGAGCCGGAGGAGCGCAGCGCTACACAACCCTTCAGTGGTTTTGCCACCTTGAGGAAATCCGACCTTGCCGAACGCGACATGTGGGGCATGTCTCCGATCGACCAGATGATTTGCCGTATCCAGTTTCGGCAGGCAGCCTATGACGGGATCTACACGCCGCCCGTCGCAGATCGGCACTGGATCCAGTATCCGGGCTACAACGGAGGCTCGGACTGGGGTTCGCTTGCGATCGATACAGCGCGTGGCGTGATCTATGCAAATTACAACGACATGCCCAATTACAATCGACTTGTTCCGCGCGAAGTCGCCAATCGCAAAGGCTGGCAACCGCGCGGCCCCGAAGGCAATACCGGCAAAGGCGGTGCCGAAGGAGAGGGCAGTGCCCAGGCCGGAACCCCGTATGCGATTGATGTCAATGCCGGCTGGCGGTTGCCGTTGACCAAGCTTCTGTGCAAGGAACCGCCCTATGGCGGTATCCGCGCCATCTCGCTCTCAACGGGTCAAACCATTTGGGACCGGCCTTTTGGCACTGCTCGTGCAAACGGACCCTGGGGATTGGCGTTTGGCATTCCCTTTACGATTGGCACGCCCAACAACGGCGGCGCAGTGGTCACCGCCGGAGGACTGATCTTTATCGCGGCGGCAAGCGACAATCTCATCCACGCGATAGATGCCGAGACCGGCGAGACATTGTGGACCGATGTGCTGCCCGGTGGCGGGCAAGCCAATGTCATGACGTATCAGGTGGATGGACGACAATATGTGGTCGTCATGGCAGGCGGTCACCATTTCATGGAAACCCCGATCAGCGACGCGTTGGTTGCCTATGCTTTGCCGTAGTGGTGAATTTACGTTTTTGGGCCACCCTCCTCCGTGCTCGCTCGACGCAACAAGATGAACGGATGCCGCCCATTGCGCGCACGCCTCGCATTCGGCTGATCCGGTGGCCATTACCCTGTCGGCCCTTTCGCGCCCCATCTTCAAGAACTTATGTCCGATTCGAATCCCCCGGCGCCCGTCAACGGCATCGCGCGCACGGCGCAGATCGTCAAGTTCCTCCTCAAGTACCGTTCCGCCGGCGTGTTCACCGGCATCGACGTGGATGGGAGCCAGGTCGAGCCGGCGTCGACTGAATCGGCGGACGGCCGGCCCGACCAGTTCGTCGCCGACCTCGAGGCGATGGGCCCGACCTTCATCAAGATCGGACAGGCGCTGTCGACACGCCCCGACATGGTGCCGCCGGCGTACCTCGCCGCGCTCGAGAAGATGCAGGACAAGGTCGAGCCGGTGCCGTTCGACCAGATCCGCGAGGTGTTCGAGAGCGAACTGGGACTGCGCATCAACAAGGTCTTCGCCACGTTCGAGGAGACGCCGCTCGGCGGCGCCTCGCTCGCGCAGGTCCATGCGGCCACGCTGCGCGATGGCCGCGAAGTCGCGGTCAAGATCCAGCGCCCAGACGTGCTGCCGCGCATCCAGGCCGACATCGAAGTGCTCAACAGCCTCGCCGCGCGCGCCGACAAGATGACCGACCTTGGGCGGCGCGTCCGCTTCACGGACTGGGTGCACGAATTCCACAAGACGCTGCTGCAGGAACTGGACTACGTCAGCGAGGCCGAGAACCTGCTGCGCTTCGCGGATCACTTCAGCGAATACCCGGAGTTGCACGTACCCGCGCCCATCATGGACTTCACGCGCGCGCGCGTGCTGACCATGGAGCGCGTCAAGGGCACGAAAGTGACCGACATCTCCGGCCTGCGGCGCACGGAACAGGATCTCGGCGCGCTCGCGGGCGTGCTGATGCGCGGATACCTCGACCAGATGTTCGTGCATGGCGAGATCCACGCCGATCCCCATCCGGGCAACATGCTCCTGACCGAAGACGGGCGCCTCGCGATCTTCGACCTCGGCATGGTCGCGAACATCCCGCCGAAGCAGCGCGAGCGGCTGCTCAAGCTCCTGTTCGCCGCGGTCGACGGTCGCGGCGAGGAAGCGGCGAACGAGTGCATCCAGTTCAGTACGCGGCTGGAGGATTTCGACGAGGAGCGGTACGTGCGGGAGGTGTCCCAGATCGTGGGGCGCTACGCCGCGCATTCGAGTTCGAAATCCGTGTCGGAAGGCCGGCTGCTGCTCGAACTCGTGCGCCTCGGCACCCAGTGCGGCTTGCGCACTCCCGCGGAGCTGAGCCTGCTCGGCAGGACGCTCTCGCACCTCGAGGCGATTTGCGATGCGCTCGATCCGAACCTGGACGTCAAGCGCATCGTCGAGGATCACCTCGACCACATCATGAGCCAGCGCGCCCGCAAGTCGCTGTCATGGTCGAACCTCGCCAGTGAAATGATGGAAGTCCAGACATTGCTGCGCGAGGCACCGCGCAAGATAACCGACGTGCTCTCGCTGCTCGCCGAGAACCGCATGCAGGTGCGACTGACAGGGATCGAAGAGTCGCCACTCATGGAGAACATGCAGAAGATCGCCAATCGGATCAGCACCGGCCTCATCACGGCGGCGCTGATCATCGCCTCGGCGATGCTGATGCGGGTCGAAGGCGGGCCGCGCCTGTTCGGCTATCCCGCGTTCGCGATGGTGCTGTTCCTGGTCGCGTTCTCGCTCGGCCTGGGCCTCGTGGCGTCGGCCCTCATGCGGGATCGGCGCGCCAAGCCGCGCGAGGAGCGCGGGGCCAGCTGAATCCCGGTGGCAGGCTAGGCGTGGTCCTGTTTGATGATGCTGATCGTGCCGTCGGTCTCGAGGAATGCGCAGCGCACCTTCGAAGCGTCGAGCAGGCCGTGCGCGCGCAGCGCCTCGTCGAAATCGCCGGCGCTGATCTTTTCACGCCTGAGGATCCTGTCGAACACCTTGGCATCGCGTGCGAGCAGCACCGCCTCCCCCTCGACCACCCGGTCGACGCGGGTACTTCGCGCCGATACGAATCCGACTGCCCAGTTGAGTGCGATCAGCGTCACGGCCAGGATCAATCCGCCCTGCAGCGAAATGTCATCACCGATGAGGGAGTTCTGGACGGCGGTACCGAGCAGTACCAGCAGGATCATGTCGAACGGGGTCGACTGCCCCACGGAGCGCTTGCCAGTCGCCCGGACCAGCACCAGCAGCACCACGTAGACGACGACGGCGCGCAGGCTGAATTCCCACCAGGGCATGGACATCTCGAACAGTGGGTTCATGGTTCTCGGCGCGGTTGCGGTGGAGCGCAAGTTTGGCGCAGGCGGGACCGCATGCGCGCGCGGTCGCGCCCGGCGGCGCGCTATCGCTCAGTTTGCAGACAGCCGGGGATCGGTGCGACGCAAAGCGTGGCCGACGAGTCGCGCGGCAAACCGGTCCGCCAGTGAACGCGGCGCATCGAACCCCATGCGTCGCATCGCTTCGTCGTCCAGCGTGCCCTGCGCGACCATTGCCTGCAACACGATACGCGCCTTGCCGGCGCGCGTTCGCGTTGCAGCCTTCAGCCACGAGAGCGCGCGTACGAGGCGCTGCTCCACGTCGGTGAAATCCGTTCCGGCCGGATAGTCGGGCAAGGTGCCGTCGCGCCGGAACGGCGCCAGCGACTCACGGATCGCGTCCGGCGTGTTGCGCGATACAAGTGCGGATTGCGGGTGACCGACCGGCAATTTCAACGAGCGGATGGCCTGCGCGCGCAGCGCCGGCTCGAAGCGCGCGTCGCAGACGCCGAGCATGGCCTCGACGCAGGACTGGTCGGTGGCCCCGCGCAGGTCGGCGATGCCGTACTCGGTGATCGCGATGTCGCGCAGATGCCTCGGGATCGTCGTGTGTCCGTAGTTCCAGCGGACGCTGGACTCGACGCCGCCACCGTCCCGCACCGCGCGGAACATGAGCACGGAGCGTGCGTCGTGCAGCGCGTGCGCCATGGCGACGAAGTTGTACTGCCCGCCCACGCCCGACACCACCCGCCCGTCCTCGAGCGCGTCCGACGCCGCGGCACCCAGTGCGGTCATGAGCATGCAGGTGTTGAAAAAGCGCGCGTCGCGGCGCTGCAGGCGTTCGAGCGGTTCATTGCCGCCGAACAGCTCGTTGATGTGGGAGACGCGTGTCATGCCGAGGGTACGCGCGACGCCGGCGGGAAGTTCGCGCAGCCAGCGGTAGAAATCCTTCGAGCCGAGGTAGAACGCGCCATCGAGCACGCGTCCTTCGCGCTCCAGCAGCATCCGGTCGGCGTCCGTGGCGGTGCCGGAATCGAGGCGCAGCATGGTCCCGAGGTCGTCCACCACGCGCCGACTGATCACGCCCGCATCCAGCAGCAGTCGGAAACCGTCGTTCACCAGCTCACTGGCACCGTACAGTCCCCTTTCGAACGGTCCCAGGCCGCCGCTGGCGACGACCGCAGGATGCGTCTCGATCGCGGGATCGAGCACGCGCAGCAGCGCGCGGTAGTGGTGATTGCGCGTGTGCCGCAGCACCAGCGCATGGCAAAGCGCGTCACTGAGCGCACCGAT
>JBBRIE010000192.1:0-5864 GCA_038221545.1 Lysobacterales bacterium | reverse complement strand
GATGTCGCGGAGGAACACGTCATTGCCTTCGGCGTCGCGACCGAGTGGCTGCGTGACCAGGTCGATGTCCACCGTGCCGGCCAATGCATAGGCGACCACGAGGGGCGGGGATGCGAGGTAGTTCATCTTCACCTCGGGATGCACGCGCCCCTCGAAATTGCGGTTACCCGACAGGACGGACGCGACCACCAGTTCGTTTTCCGCGATCCCGCGCGAGACCACGTCGAGCAACGGACCGGAGTTGCCGATGCAGGTCGTGCAGCCGTAGCCGACGACGAAGAAGCCGAGTTGCTCGAGGTCGCCGAGCACCCCCGCCTTGCGCAGGTAGTCGGTGACCACGAGCGAACCCGGCCCGATCGACGTCTTGACCCACGGCTTGGATTTCAGGCCCTTCGCGACGGCATTGCGAGCCAGCAGGCCGGCACCCAGCATGACGGCAGGATTCGACGTGTTGGTGCAGGACGTGATCGCGGCAATGACCACCGATCCGTCGCCCAGCTCGCAGTCGGCATCGCGGATGCGGACCTTCGAAATCGGCTTCGCCGCGAGGTGTGCAGCCTGCGCTTGGCCGCCACCCTCCTCATCGAAACGCACGACTTCGGTCTTCTTCGCGGTGCGGTTCGCGGTGAGACCTTCGAGGCTGGCATGGAAATTTGACTGCATCTTGCCGAGCAGCACGCGATCCTGGGGACGCTTGGGTCCGGCAAGCGAAGGCTGCACGGAGCCGAGGTCGAGTTCGAGCGTGGCGGAATACACCGCATCCGGCATGCCGGGTTCGCGCCAGATGCCCTGGGCCTTGGCATAGGCTTCGACCAGCGCGATCAACTCTTCGTCGCGACCCGACAGACGGAGATAGGCGATCGACTCGGAGTCGATGGGGAAGATGCCGCACGTGGCGCCGTACTCGGGCGCCATGTTCGCGATGGTGGCGCGGTCCGCCAGCGGCAGCTTGTCGAGGCCCTCGCCGAAGAACTCGACGAACTTGCCAACCACCCCGAGCGCCCGCAGCATCTGCGTGACCGTGAGCACGAGGTCGGTCGCGGTCGCGCCTTCCGGCATGCGGCCGGTGAGCCTGAAGCCGACGACCTGCGGGATGAGCATCGAGGAAGGCTGGCCAAGCATCGCGGCTTCGGCCTCGATGCCGCCGACGCCCCAGCCGAGCACGCCGAGGCCGTTGATCATCGTCGTGTGCGAATCGGTGCCGAACACCGTGTCCGGATAAGCGAACAGCTCGCCGTCCTGCTGGCCGGTCATCACCACGCGCGCGAGGTTCTCGAGGTTGACCTGGTGCACGATGCCGGTATTCGGTGGCACGACCTTGAAATTCTTGAAGGCCTTCTGGCCCCAGCGCAGGAAACTGTAGCGCTCCTGGTTGCGCTCGAACTCTATCTGACCGTTCAGCTCGAGCGCGTCGGCGCGGCCGTAAACGTCGACCTGCACCGAGTGATCGATGACCAGTTCCGAGGGAATGAGCGGGTTGATCTGGCTCGCATCGCCACCGAGCTTGACGACTGCGTCGCGCATCGCGGCGAGGTCCACGACACAGGGCACGCCGGTGAAATCCTGCAGCACCACGCGTGCGGGCATGAATGCGATCTCCGTATCGGGCTCGGCGAGTGCGTCCCACCCGGCCACGGCCTCGATGTGATCCCGGGTCACTGACACGCCGTCCTCGTGTCGCAGCAGGTTCTCCAGCAGGATCTTCATCGAATAGGGCAGGCGGGCCACATCGAACCGGGCACCGAGCTTCGGGAGGCTGGCGAATGCATATCGCTTGCCGTTGACTTCGAAACTGTCGCGTACTTCAAAAGAATCGAGCATTACGGCATTCCCCTGTTCGGCGTGGATGGCAGGCAAGGCGGCGCGGCGTGCGACGCAAGCGATCAGCCATTATCGCCCAACACGGGTGCATTTCCCTTTCCGCGGATCGATGCGAGCAGGTCGCGGTGGCCGACGCGGTTGATCCAGCTAGCGCGATGTGCGGGGGCGGCCTCGAGATCCGGGAGTTGCCTCGCACGACAGCGGCGCTGCCGCTCGCCCCTGCAACGTGCTGCGCTCCACGCGGTCGTCGTGCCACCTTCTGTGCGAGCGCGGCGAGGACAGAAGCGCTCAGCCTGTTTCCAGGAGCCGCGAGCATTCGTCGCGCAGCGCTCCCCAACCCAGCAGCAGGCCGATGCGGCTGCCACCCATCTGCCGCCAGAGAACGGCGCCCCGCAGGGCCGCGAGCAGGTGCGCACGCACGGCGGTGACGACCGCGGGGCGCGCGAGGAGTTGAGGGTCGCCGGGAATCATGATGCGCGGCGTGAGTTGGCTGATGGTTGCGGCATACAACGCGCCCAGTTCCGCCACCGTCACGTCGTGGGCCTCCCGGGTGGTTTCTACGACCGCCCTCAGGACTTCCAGCTCGCCGAGTCCGCTGCGCGCGATCGACTGGATGCCATCCGCAATCTTCGCACCGACATCGCCACGCGCCGCGAAGGTGCGCTCAAGTTGCAACAGCGCGATCAGCGTGCGCACCAGCACGGGGTCGCGATCGCCGCCGCGCATCAAGTCACGCAGTGCCTCAAGCGCCGGCCTGGCCGCTGCGCGCCCGCCGTAGACGTCCAGAGCCGAGTCCGCGTCGAGTCGCAGCGTCGCTGCGACCACCAGTCCCGACGCCGTCTGGTCGGACTGTCCGGTCCGCGCGAGCTGCAGAGCCTGCTGCACGGCGAGTACCGCGCCTGCCATTCCCAACACCTGACCCGTCCGATTCACGCAATTCCCCCGTATGCGGCGTCGGTCGCCAGGATTGGCCCGCCGCCCAGGCAATTTTCGCCTGCGTAGAACACTGCGGCCTGGCCGGGTGCGACCGCGCGTTGTGGCTGCGCGAACTCGACCCTCCACGCGCCGTGATCCGCCACAGCCAGCGTGCACGCCTGATCGGGCTGCCGGTAGCGCACCTTGACGCAAACGACCTCCCCGGGAGAAGGGCCTTCCCCGGATATCCAGTGCACGGGCCCCACCCGCATGCTGTTCGCTCGAAGCAGCGGCGAATCTCCCTGGTCGACGATCACGGCGTTGCGCAGCATGTCCTTGCCAACGACGAACCAGGGATCCGCGCCTGCTCCGCGGCGGCCGCCGATGCCAAGTCCCTCGCGCTGGCCGAGGGTGAACAGCGCCGCGCCCGGGTGCACACCCAGCACCAGGCCGGCGGGGTCTTCGATGGGGCCTGGCACGAGGTCGAGGTGCCGCGCAAGGAACTGCCTGAAATTGCCCGGTTCGATGAAGCAGATGCCGGTCGAGTCCTTCTTGCGCGCAGTGGGTAACCCGCGACGCTCGGCGAGCAGGCGGACTTCCGACTTGCGCAGCGGGCCGAGCGGAAATTCGGTGGCTTCCAGTTGCGATTGACCGAGCGCGTGCAGGAAGTAGGTCTGGTCCTTGTCGGCGTCGACGGCGCGCTGCAACCGCCACACACCATCGCGGCACGCCTTGCGCGCGTAATGGCCGGTGGCGATGCGCGACGCGCCGAGTGCGCGCGCATGGTCGAGGAAGGTCCTGAACTTGATTTCCCGGTTGCAGGAGATGTCGGGATTCGGCGTGCGCCCCGCCGCATACTCGGACAGGAAGTCGGTAAAAACGCGCTCCCGGTATTCGGCCGCGCAGTTGCGCGCGTGGAACGGGATCCCGAGCAGACCACACACTGCGGCCGCGTCGCGCCGATCATCCTCGGCCCGGCAACCGCCGCTCGCTGCGTCGTCCCAGTTTTGCATGAACATGCCGGCCACCGGCTCGCTGCCATCCGCCAGCAGTGCGGCCGCCAGCGACGAGTCCACGCCTCCCGAGACACCGACCATGATCACGGTGAAGAGTCCCGGAGGAGTGCCGCCAGGCAGCAACCGGTCCTTGCCGATCGCAAAACCGCAACGGGCGGCGCGAGCATCACGGACGCCCGCACACGCCTAGATCGAGCCGGACAGCGGATAGGCGTGGAGCGCCTCGAGTGGCAATGGCGCGCGACGGCGCGAATCCGCGATGTTCTGCAGCACCATGGGGCTGCGGGGGCGGTGTTCAACGCCGTCGATCTGCTCGGGGCTCAGCCACAACGCCCGCAGGATTCCTTCGTCGAGCTCGATCGTGGCGTCGTGCGCTACCGCAACTGCCGTGAATGCAAAACGCACGTACTGCTCCCGGCTGTTGGGGCTCACCCACTGGTAGATGCCGACGAGCCCGGTTGGACGCACTTCCCAGCCGGTTTCCTCGCGCGTCTCGCGGACGGCCGCGTCCAGCAGGGACTCGCCGGGCTCGAGGTGACCGGCCGGCTGGTTGACGAGTGCCTGACCGTGGATCTGCTCCTCGACCAGCAGGTAGCTCCCGTTGCGCTCGATGACGCACGCGACCGTGACGCGCGGACGCCACACCGCCGGCCCTGCTGCACCCTTCGCCGTCTCACTGGAGGCATCCCGGGGTGCGACCAGCGGCTCGGGTTTCAAAACCCGTCCGCCGCACCCAGTTCGCGCTCGACTTCGTCGGCGCTTCGGGCAACCAGTTCAATCGCCGACGCGAGACGCTTTCCATCGAGATCGCTGGGTACGCGCGCGATGAAAACCACGTGGTCGTCGTTCCTGGCCCACGCGCCGAGATTGCTTTGCGCGTTGAACACCCGCAGCCGGTCGGCGAGGGCAGGGGGAATCACGCCGCCCGGGGCGGCGGCGCCGATCGAGATCACTTCGCGCACTGCCAGATCACCGAAGCGGCTGGCGCCCGAGCGGACCCACACGACCTGGGTGCGGCCTCCGCCCACATCGAAGGTCAGCTTGTAGTCGCCCTCCGCATCGATTTCGGACTCGAGCTTCTGGCGATCGAGCAACTTGCCCACGCTCTTGTCGACCGTGGCCTGTGACCACGCATGCGCGCTCGCGACCAGCAGTGCCAATGCCGCCACCAACCGCAACGGCAATCGTTCTGAGAGCGTCTTGACCATGGCATTGTCCTTGCGGGGTTTGTCCCCAATTCTTCCGGCGGCCGCGGAGTTTGGCGGCGCCGCAGGGCGCCGTCCAGCGCAAGGTGAACGAGTGGCGCCGGAAGGGCTGCGGCGACCTATACTTTTGCTCGACAAACGGAACGAATCCCAGCGCATCATGTCCACCGAGAAACAAGCGCCGGGTCGAGACACCGGCACGGTTGTGGAAGCGGTAGAGCCCACGATGGCGAAGCCGCCGATGTACCAGGTCGTGCTGCTGAACGACGACTACACGCCGATGGAGTTCGTAGTGGACGTGCTGCAGCGTTTCTTCACGATGAGCAACGGCCAGGCGACCCAGGTCATGCTGCACGTACACACGAAGGGCAAGGGCATGTGCGGGCTGTACACGCGGGAAGTCGCGGAAACCAAGGTGACACAGGTAAACGAGTATTCGCGCAGCAACCAGCACCCGCTGCTGTGCGTCATGGAGAAATATTGATGGGTTTCCAGGCGAAGCCTCGATGGGTTCGCCGGAACTCGGTCCGTGCGGCGGGACGCAGGGTGCGGCACAGGCGCGCGGGACGCTGAGGCGATCGGTGCGCGATCGGGCCCTTCGGGGACCGTTGTTACGAAACAGTGGGAGCAAGCATGTTCAGTAAAGACCTCGAACACACCATCGGCCAGTGCTACCGCGAGGCGCGCGACGCCCGTCACGAGTTCATGACGGTCGAGCACCTGCTGCTGGCATTGCTCGACAACCCGTCGGCGGTCGAGGCGCTGCGCGTCAGTGGTGCGCAGTTGCCGCGGCTCGCAGAGGAACTGCGGACGGTCATCCGCGAGTCGGTGCCGGTGCTGCCGGTGCGCGACGACCGCGACACGCAACCGACGCTCGGGTTCCAGCGCGTGCTGCAGCGTGCGGTCT
>JBBRIE010000191.1:0-5908 GCA_038221545.1 Lysobacterales bacterium | reverse complement strand
ACGCCGCGCCGCTGTCGAGCCTCAAGGGCAAATTGCCCTGGCCGCTGCGCGGCAAGCTCCTCAATGCGTACGGCGTCGTCGGCCCGTCCGGCGACGCCAGCGACGGCGTGCTCATCGCGGCCGCCACCGGCGCCGAGGTGGGCGCGGTGGCGCATGGCCGGGTCGCCTACGCCGACTGGCTCAAGGGTTACGGTCTCGTGCTCATCCTCGACCACGGCGACGGGTTCATGACCCTGTATGCGCACAACGAAGCCCTGCTGAAGGACGTGGGCGACTGGGTGACAAGCGGCGACGCGCTCGCCACGGCGGGGGCGAGCGGCGGTCGCTCGGAGTCGGGCGTCTGGTTCGAACTGCGCAGGAACGGCCAGCCGCAGAACCCCACCCAATGGCTCGTCCGCCGCTGACCCGACGGGCGCCTTCGGTCGATGCGCTCGCACGACGTTGACGGCGGCTCGGGTTCGAGCCAGTAGCATGCGCCGCATGCCATTCAGATTTCGAGCCCGTATCCAGGGCGTCGCGCGCGCGCGCCTGCTGCTTGCCGTCCTGCTCGTGCCGGGCGTGGTTCTGGCTGTCGACGCAGCGGAGAACACGGCAGCCGAACCGCCGGCGGTCGCCGAAGCAGGCCGCGCCACCGACGTGCCCCTCGCGGAACTGCAGGAGTTCGCGAAGGTGTATGCGGGCATCCGCGCGAGCTATGTCGATGAGGTCGACGGCAAGCGACTTGTGCACGCCGCGACCGTGGGCATGCTGCGTGCGCTCGATCCGCACAGCGAGTACTACGACGCGAAGACGCTTGCCGACTTCGACCGCGACATGCGCGGCCGCTACGCCGGCATCGGCGTCGAAGTCGTGTCCTTCGCGCGCATGCTGCAGGTGTTGAGCGTGGTGGAGGATTCGCCCGCGGCGCGCGCCGGGGTGCTGGCCGGCGATGTGATCGAATCGATCGACGGACGCCCGGCCGGCGCGAATCGCAACGACGCCGAGCGCTTGCGCGGACCGATGGACAGCACCATCGCCCTCGGCATCCGGCGCGAAGGCACGCCGGATCCGCTCTCGCTTCTCATCAAGCGCGAGTCGGTGACATTGCCGAGCGTGCTCTCCGAGTGGGTCGAGCCCGGCATCGCGCTGGTCGCGATGCGACAGCAGGTGCGCGAGCGCAGCGCGCTCGAGTTGCGGCAGCACCTCGCGCGGCTGCGCGCCGAGCAGCCGCTGCGGGGCGTCGTGCTCGACCTGCGCGGCAACATCGGCGGCGTGCTGCCGGCCGCGGTCGCGATCAGCGACAGCTTCCTCGATCAAGGACGCATCGTGCGCACGCGCAGCCGCCTGCCGGAACTGGATGCGACCTTCGAGGCGCACGCGGGCGACTTGTCGCACGGCGCGGCGGTCGTGGTGCTGGTCGACGGCAACACCGCGTCCGCCGCCGAACTCATTGCCGCCGCGCTCCAGGACAACCGGCGCGCGCGCATCGTCGGCACGCGCACCTTCGGCAAGGGATCGGTGCAGACAGTGGTGCCGCTCGACGGTGGCGGCGCGATCAAGCTGACCACCGCTCGCTATTTCACGCCGCAGGATCGTTCGCTGCAGGCCGCCGGTGTCGTGCCCGACGTCGATCTCTCGACGCAGCGCGTCCGCGAGCGCGGCGGCAACGAGGTCGCGGTCGATAGTGCCGGGAGCCTGGCCGACGAAGACCGGGAACTCGCCGCGGCGGTGCGCGAGCTGCGCACGCTCATCAAGGGTTCGCCACCATGAAGCGAATGCGGCGAATTCCGTCCGGACCCTGCCTGCCTGGCGACTGCGCAAGAGAGTCACGTCCGCCCACGCCGGCGTGCTCGGCAGCAACACGGCTCGCGAACCCGTACGCGCGCGGGGCGTCGAGCCTGCGGGTGCGCGCGATGCCGATGCTGTGCGCGATCGCGGGGCTGCTGATTTCCTGCGTCGTGCGCGCGCAATCTTCCGTGCCGAGCGACCCGCCGCCCGGCGCGTGGCCCGAGGAGGCTGGTGCGGTGATCGGCCTGCACTTCGATGCCGCCTTGATGCAGGCCGCCGGGCTCGAGCTGACGAGCGTGCCGGGAGCCATCGACTGGCCATCGCCGCGTCGCCTGCCCGGGAATTTCAGTTCCGCGGCGTTGCCTTTGCGCGTCGAGCCAATGCCCGTCCATTCACCGGAGGACCTGCAGGAAGCCGGCCCCGACTTCTTCGGTGCGCTTGCCAACCGTCGTCTGTCGTTCCAGCCCGGCGCACTCGAACTCGAATGGCGGAACGCTGGTCGAGCATCGCGCGCAAATGCCGCGTGGTCGTCCATCGTGCCGCACGGCACCGGCCTGCGCTCCCTGCACGTCGTCGACCCGAGCGGAGCAGCCTGGCTCACGTTGTCCAATCCGCACCGCTGGCACGACGCCGGGCGCCGGCGCATGCACTGGCGCAATCTTGATGTCGCACTGCACGTGGACGCAGCGCGGCGGCTGGGAAAGCCCGCGCTGGCCGGGGTCGTGCTCGGTGCCGCCGACCTCTGGATCGACGACGCGGCGCTCGCCGCGACCGGCGGCGCGCCGCGCATTTCGCCCAAGGGTTCGCCGGCGTGCAATCCACCGGTCTGGCCATCGCCCTCCGCACCCGCCGATGTCGAACTCAGCCGTGTATTCGACATCGCCGCGCTGCGTTGCCGGAACTGCAACGGCGTGGACGCGGGCGCGCTGGTGGTCGCGCCGGCAGCGGAACTCGCCAACGTCGGCGGCGCCGACATCGCCTGGTATCCAAAGCTCAGCGGCGACTTTCCGCCTTACGGCAACGACCAGCATCCCTTCCTGATCTGGAACCTCTACCGGCTGGATGCCGACGGCAGCTTGCGCCAGATCGGCGCATCGGGGGTCAAACACGCCTTCTTCGCGCAGAATTTCGGCTGCGGTTGCGACCCCGCGTTCGTGCTGTACCGCGGCTGCCGGGACATCTATGCCGCGTCCACCAACGATTCGCCGGATGACATCGGACCGCGCGCCGAGATCCTGCCCGCGCCGGCCGTGTGGGCGCGCTGCGGCTCCATCTACGACGCGGACTGCAACGCGATCTTCGACAACGGCTCGGGTGCCTCCGACGATTTCCAGTATCGGCTGCAAGCCGCCGAGCGCGATCTCGGTGCCGAACGCCATCCGGGCGCGCGCTGGTTCATGGAGGCCTGGTACGTGGTGCGCGATGACAGCAACCGCGCCAACAGCGTCTCGCATCGCGAAGTTCTGCCCGCGCATGCGCAGGGCGTGTGGATGTTCCCGGTCGTGGGCGAGCCGCGTGCCGGGGCGGTCGGCGACGCGTGGCTGGCGCCGGGAAGCGCTGGGCCCCTGTTCCGCGAGTCTCGCGTGACCACGGTGGACGGCACCTTCTCGCTCGCGGTGCGCGTGCGGCGATCGGGTTCCGGCTATCGCTACGTATATGTGCTGACCAACATCGACGCGGTCGTCGCGGTCACCTCCGGCGCGACCCCGAACCTGCGACTCGTCGCGGAGTCGGGGCTCGCACTGTTGCGGTTGCCGGTGTCGCCCCTCGCTGTCAGCCAGGACTTCGAGTTCCACGACGGCGACGACGCCTCGCCCTCGGGCGACGACTGGGTGCCGACCCCTGGCGCCGGCACGCTGGCGTTTGCCGCGCCCCATCGCGCGTCCACGCAGCGCTGGGGACGAAGCTACACCTTCGCCTTCACCAGCAGTGCGGCGCCCGCGCCGGCGAACGCCACGGTTGGCCGCGGTGACCCCGCCGACAACTTGGCAACAGTCTTGCTTTCCACCCTGGCACCGACCGACGGCAGCGGCGATCGCCTGCTGGTCGACGGATTCGAGGGCTCGGACCTGTGACGCTTGGTCACAATCCGGGACCGGGTCCGATACGCAACCATTCCAACTGAGTTGCGCGTCACAGTTCTCGGCTACAGTGCGGCACCGCGTGGCGCTGGGCGCTCCACGTCTCCAATCAATTGCAAGTGCGCGCGAGCGCATCAAGGGGCGGGATCATGGGGCGTTTACTCTGCTTGCGCGCGGCAATCTGCTGTGCGTTGCTGGTTGGGACAGGCGCGGCCACTGCCGCCACCGTAAGCGGCACGGTGTACCGGGACGTCGACGACGACGCAGCGCGCGACCTGCCGTTCGACGTGCCCGTGGCCGCCGCCCAGGTAACCGCCTTCAACGCCGCCGGTGCGAGCTCCGCCACCACGACCGCAGCGGATGGCAGCTGGTCGATCACCCTCGCCGGCGCTGACCTGCGCATCGAGTTCCTGCCGCCGGCCAGCGCCACGTTCTACGAGAACTCGCTCGGCGGCAACACCGCCGTGCGCTTCACCACGGGCGACCAGGCCAACGTCGACGTGGGATTCTCGTATCCCGGAGAATTCTGCAACCTCAATCCCAACATCACCTACTCGACGTTTGCGAACGGCGATCCGGTGTCCGCGGCCGGTTCGTCGGGCGGACTCAACTGGCTGATGCAGGGTCCGTTCGATTTCGATACCGCCAATGACGCGGCTGCGTCGTCGCCCGTGTCGTTGCTCAATGGTCGCGTGATCGGCAGCACCTACGGCCAGGCCTATTCGCGCAAGTCGCGCAGCGGTTTCCTCTCCGCGTTCGTGAAGCGGCATGCCGGTCTCGGCAGCGCGGGCCTGCCGGTTCCGGGCGCGTACGTGCAGGCGGACCACGACCGCCGCCTCGGCGCGATCTATCGCGTCGATCTGCGCGCGACCGATGGCGCCGATGCCGATCCGTTCCTCGACAATGCCGAGAGCCTGTTCGTCAACCTTGCCGCCGCTCCGTTCAACTTCGATTTCGGCACGCTCAATCGCGACCCGGCCACGCAGGGCCCGCCCGTCACGGCAGCGTCGATGCCGAACCGCGACATCGACGCATTCAACAAGGTGGGTCGTGTCGGCATCGGCGAGATTGCGCTTTCGGATGACGAGCGCACGCTGTGGGTGGTCAACCTCAACCTCAACCAGCTCTACGAAGTGCCGCTGACCTACACCGATCTGGGTGCCGACGGAGACCTCGACCCGGTGGCGCCCACGACGCTGGCGGCTGTTCGCGTGCACCCGATTCCCGCCCCGACGGTGCCGGCCGCGTGCGTCACCGGACAATTCCGCACCTTCGCGGTGGAGTTCCACGAAGGCCGCGTATTCGTCGGTGGCGTGTGCAACGCCGAGACCAGCGCGGGCGACGGCACCGCGAACCTGCGGGCGCATGTGTATGCGCACACCGTTGGCGGGGCCCTTGGCAACTTCACGCAGGTGCTCACCTTTCCGCTGAACTATCCGCGCGGGTTCATCTCCAGTGGCGGCGGCATGCAGCCGAGCGCTCGCTGGCTGCCGTGGATCGATGCCTGGACCGATATCGGTGTCGCTCCCTACAACGCGGCGCCCTACAACATGCCCTTGCCGGGCGCGGGGCCGTTCGGGCAGGCGATGTACCCGCAACCGCTGCTGGCAACGCTCCAGTTCGACAGCGACGGCGCGCTCTATCTCGGCTTCATGGATCGCTTTGGCCATCAGGTCGGTAACGAGAATTTCTCGCCGATCGCGGGCGACCTCGCCACGTACGAAGGGGTGAGCGCGGGCGACACGCTGCTGGCCTGCCCGGTTGCGGGTGCGCTGACCTTCGAACTCAACGCCACCTGCGGGACGCGCGGACCGTCGACCGGCGCCACGGCGGTGCCCAGCCAGGGCCCGGGGACCGGCGAGTTCTTCTGGCAGGACATGTACCAGTTGAGTGCCTTCCCCAACGCCGGCACGCACCAGGAAATCAACCTCGGCGGCAACGCGCTCAACGCCGTGCGCGGCGAGTTCGCGACCGCGGCCTTCGATCCGCGTGCCGCATTCCGCGCCCAGGGCTACGTGATTCAGAACGCGCAGGTCGGCACGCGTCCGCGCAGCTTCCAG
>JBBRIE010000190.1:0-5982 GCA_038221545.1 Lysobacterales bacterium | reverse complement strand
GTACGCCTTGAACTCGCCGCCGTACAGCTCCGCACCAACCTTCGTCAGCGCCGCCGTCAGCGTCGTCTTGCCATGATCCACGTGCCCAATCGTGCCCACGTTCACGTGCGGCTTCTTGCGCTCGAACTTGCTCTTTGCCATTAGCTGCGACGCCTCTTCGTATCTGCGGAATTGTTCGTGTTGACGGAAGTGCTGTGGCGCTCATCGAAACCGTGTTCGTGTTGCCGAATAACCGTGGAGCCGATGCCGCGAATCAGTTGCCAGTGAACGTGTTGAAAAGCCGTGGAACTGTGCAGCGAATCACGGACCCGGACCCTGGATGCGAGCAAATGCAAAGGCTTCTGGCTGCCTGCCCCGCACCACGATCCTGAACCTTCGTGCTACCTACTTCGCGACTACTGGTGCTCACGAAAGGAATCGAACCTTCGACCTCTTCCTTACCAAGGAAGTGCTCTACCGACTGAGCTACGTGAGCGACGATGCAAGAATCAGTTTGGAGCGGGTGAAGGGGATCGAACCCTCATCAGTAGCTTGGAAGGCTACAGCTCTACCATTGAGCTACACCCGCCTCGATGGAAGAGAAGCAAATTCGGTGTGACTTCGGAAAGAACGCAGCAGAACAAGCCGCCTCGCAATTCAACCCTGAAACCTGTCGGCTGCGTCGCGTGATTCGGCTGGAACAGCCTCGCATCACTGCGTTGCCGCCTCTTGCCACCTCCTTCGAAAACTATTGGTGGAGGGAGGTGGATTCGAACCACCGAAGGCATGAGCCAGCAGATTTACAGTCTGCCCCCGTTGGCCGCTTGGGTATCCCTCCACAAAGAGCCGCGCATTGTCGCGGCAGCCCTTACATGCTGTCAACCAATAGCTGCCTTGTGGTAGTGCATGTGCGGTACTGGCAGGGTGCCCCGCTGCCGCCGTCGCTGTCGTTCGGATCGCAAGTCCCGCCCGGATCCAGCCCCCGCTAGCCCTTGAGGCTCTGCAGGACACCCTCGAGTTCCATCCGGACCTGGCGGATGACCTGGGCGGAAATGCTGGCTTCCATCCGGCCCTGCTCCCCCTCCAGCCGCTGGCGCGCGCCGCCGATGGTGAACCCTTCCTCGTAGAGCAGGGATCGGATCTGGCGGACGAGCAGAACGTCATGGCGCTGGTAGTAGCGCCGGTTGCCACGCCGCTTGACGGGCTTGAGGTTCGGGAATTCCTGCTCCCAGTATCGAAGCACGTGCGGTTTGACGCTGCAAAGTTCGCTGACTTCACCGATGGTGAAGTAGCGCTTGGCCGGAATGACCGGAAGTTCGGCGTTACTTGCCTGATCCAGCATATGCCTCCACCCGTACCTTCAGCTTCTGGCCGGGCCGGAACGTCACCACCCTGCGCGCGGAAATCGGGATTTCCTCGCCGGTCTTGGGATTGCGTCCCGGTCGTTGGTTCTTCTTGCGCAGATCGAAGTTGCCGAACCCCGACAGCTTGACCTGTTCGCCACGTTCCAGCGCTTCGCGGATCACATCGAAGAACGCGTCGATGAATTCCTTGGCTTCACGCTTGTTGAGTCCGACACTGCCGAACAGGTGCTCGGCCATCTCGGCCTTGGTCAACGCCATGCTTACCTACCCCCGTAAGCGGGCACCCAACCCGCGTTCCAGCGCAGCGACCACCGATGCCACCGTAGCCACCACGTCGTGCTCGGCTAGAGTGCGCGAAGGTTCCTGCAAAATCAAGCCGATAGAGACACTTTTGCATCCCGGCGGCAGGTCTGCGCCGACAAACCTGTCGAATAGCACGAGCTCCCGCAGCAATGGCCCACCCGCGCCGTGGACGCAGGCGGCGATCTCCGCATACGGCACCCCGTCCGCGACCAGAAGAGAAAGGTCGCGCCGGACCGACGGGTACCTCGACGGCTCCATCGCCCGCGGGAGGGTCCGCTCGAGCAACGGATCGAGGTCGAATTCGAACACAAAGGTCTCGGCGTCGAGACCCAGTGCGCGTTGCAGGGCCGGCGACAGGGCACCCAGCCAGCCGATACCGCGTCCAGCGAGATGCAGCGCCGCACTGCGGCCGGGATGCAACCAGCAAGGCGCATCGGCGACGAAACGATGCCGTCCAGCGACGCCCGTCACCGCGAGCACCTGCTCGACGTCACCCTTGATGTCATGGAAATCCATGTCGCGCATGGAGACGCTCCACTGCTGCGGCGATACCCCCCCTGTTGCGCAGCCGGCAATGCGCAGCGTCTCGATCGGGGCCGCACCTGCAGCGGACCGCGCGAACACCCGCCCGATTTCGAACATCCGCACTCGCGGTTGCTGGCGCGCGACGTTCTTCGCCAATGCTTCGAGTAGCCCGGGCAACAGGGCCGTGCGCATTACCGACAACTCGGCGGAGAGCGGATTGGCGAGGGTCACGGCGTTGGAATCGAGCCCCCAACGGCGCAGCATCCCGGCATCCACGAAGCTGAAGTTCAATGCCTCGGTGTAACCTCGATGGCGCAAGGCATCGGCCAGCGCCGCAGGCTCCACGCGGCCTTCGGGGAGTGAAGGGACGCTGATTGCGCCCTCGGGTACCCGCGCGGGTATGGCGTCGTATCCCGCGATCCTGGCGATTTCCTCGATCAGGTCTTCCTCGATGGCGAGGTCGAATCGGCGCGAAGGCGGCGTCACCGTCCATCCGCCTGGAACGGTTTCGAGGCGCATGCCGAGCGCGCCGAGAAGCACCTCGACCTCCCGGGGCAGGGGCGAGAAGCCGAGGACCCGGCCGATGCGCGCGAAGCGCAATGCAATGGGAGCGGAGCGCAGCGGCCCGGATGGCGTCGTGGACTCGATGACGGGCCCCGCCTTGCCTCCGCAAGCATCGAGGATCAACTCAGTCAGCCGTTCGATGGCGCGCGCGGGCAGCTCGGGATCGACCCCTCGCTCGAACCGATGCGCCGCCTCGGAACCCAGTCCGAACCGGCGCGCCTGCCCGGCGATGGCGGAAGGCGCAAAGTGCGCCGCTTCGAGCAGAACGTCGCGGGTCGCCGCCGTCACGCGGGAGCCCATGCCACCCATTACGCCGGCGAGGCCCAACGGCCCATTCGCATCGGCCACCAGCAGCGTGTCGGCCTGCAACTGGACTTCATGCCCATCGAGCAGGTGCAGGTGCTCGCCCGCGGTGGCCCAGCGCACTTCCAGGCCTTCACCCACCTGCGCGCGATCGAACGCGTGGGTCGGCTGTCCGGTTTCCAGCATGACGTAGTTGCCGGCATCGACCACGACGTTGACCGGTCGTACTCCGGACCGCAACAGCCGCTCGCGCATCCATGCCGGAGTCGGGGCCGTGGCATCGATGCCCTCGATTACCCGGCAAAGGAATCGCGGACACGCCTCACCGGCGTGGAGCGCGGCCTGCACTTTCGCCTCCGCCGTCACGGCCACTGGCTCCACCGCCGGACGCTCCCATACGCGGCCACTCAACGCACCGATTTCGGCCGCGAGACCCTCCATGCCGAAACAATCCGCCCGGTTCGGCGTGAGCTTCAGTTCCATGATCGCGTCGGGAAGGCCGAGCACGGTGCCTATGACCGCGCCTGGAGTCGAGTCCTGCGGCAACTCGAGCAATCCGCTGGCGTCGGAATCGATGCCGAGTTCCTTCGCCGAACACAACATGCCGAACGATTCGACCCCCCGCAACACGGCTGACTTGATCTCGACGCCGCCGGGCAGGCGGCAGCCGACAGGCGCCAGGGGCGCGCGCAGGCCGACACGGGCATTGGGTGCTCCGCACACGACTTGCAGCGGTGCGTCGCCGCCGATGTCCACCAGGCATACGCGCAGGCGATCGGCCGCCGGGTGCGGATCGACGCTGAGCAGCTTCCCGACCAGGATTGCCTCGAGACCGGCGCCGAGCTCCTGGCACGACTCCACCTCAAGGCCGCCCATGGTCAGGCGCTCGATCAACTGCGCCCGATCGAGATCGATCGGCACGATGCTGCGGAGCCACTTCTCGCTGAACTTCATTCTGGTTTCCGGGCTGTAACGGGGCCCACGCGCATTCGCCGCGACGGGTCAGGCAAACTGTTTCAGGAAGCGCACGTCGTTCTCGAACAGGCTGCGCAGGTCGGCGATGCCGTAGCGGAGCATCGCAAAACGCTCGACCCCGAGCCCAAACGCGAAACCGGTGTAACGCTCCGGATCGATCCCGCAGTTCGCGAGCACTTTCGGATGCACCATTCCGGCCCCCAGCACCTCGAGCCAGCCCGGTTCGCGCCCGCCGCGGTCCCAGGCAATGTCCACTTCAGCGGAAGGCTCCGTGAACGGAAAATAGCTGGGACGGAAGCGCATTTCGAACTCGCGCTCGAAGAACGCGCCGATGAACGCGCGCAGCGTGCCCTTGAGATCCGCGAACGTGGACGTCTCGTCGACCAGCAGGCCCTCGACCTGGTGGAACATGGGCGTGTGCGTCTGGTCGGAGTCGCTCCGGTAAACCTTTCCCGGTGCGATGATTCGCAACGGCGGCGTCGCTCCGCTCAATGCGCGGATCTGCACCGGTGAAGTGTGCGTCCGCAGCAGGCGCCCGTCTGGAAAATAGAAGGTGTCGTGCATGGCACGCGCTGGATGATGCAACGGGAAGTTGAGCGCCTCGAAATTGTGCCAGTCATCCTCGATTTCGGGACCCTCGACGACGCGATAACCCATCCGCTCGAAGATGCCGACGATCCGCGACAGTGCCTGCGTCACCGGGTGGCGCGCACCCAGCTCGACCTCGCGGCCGGGCAGCGTCACGTCCACCCTCTCGCCCGCGAGTCGCGCTTCCAGAGCAGCGGTCTCGAGTTCTGCGCGTCGCTGGCCCAGTGCGGCCTGGACCGCGTCTCGCGCGACGTTGACTTCGGCCCCGCGCGTGCGTCGCGCGTCGGGATCGAGCGCGCCGAGCGCCTTGAGCTCCGCAGTGATGGACCCCTGCTTGCCCAGCAGGGCGACGCGCAGGTTCTCGAGCGCGGCAAGGTCCGTGATCGAACCTATACGCGCCATTGACTCGTTCGTCAGTGCCTGCAACGCGGACATCGGGGCTCCAGAAACAAAAAGGGGAAAGAGCCGCAGCTCTTCCCCCGATCAGGGTGCAGCGCGCGACCGAAGGTCGCGCGTTACACGATCAAGCTGCCTTGTTCTGCGACGCCTCGCCCGGCATGGCCTTGGCCACGATGGCGCCGAACGCCGCGATGTCGTGCACGGCGATGTCGGCAAGCGCCTTGCGGTCCATCTCGATGCCGGACTTCTTGAGACCCGCGATCAGGCGGCTGTAGGTCGTGCCGAATTGCCGCGCGGCGGCATTGATGCGGACGATCCACAGCGCACGATAGTCGCGCTTCTTGAGCTTGCGGCCGATGTAGGCGTACTGGCCGGCCTTGGTGACGGCCTGCTTGGCAACGCGCAACACCTTGCGGCGCGCATTGAAATAGCCCTTGGCCTTGGCCAGGATCTTCTTGTGGCGGCGGCGCTGGTTCTGGCCGTGTTTGACTCGTGCCATGACTTATCTCCTGACCTTAAAGGTACGGCAACATGCGCTGGACGCGACCGGCGTCCTCGGCACGAACGTAGTTCGTGGCGCGCAGACCGCGCTTACGCTTGGTCGACTTCTTGGTCAGGATGTGGCTCTTGAAGGCATGGCCGCACTTGAACTTGCCGCTCGCCGTCTTCCGGAACCGCTTGGCGGCGGCCCGGTTGGTCTTGATCTTGATTTTTGCCACGTCGTTGCTCCATTGATTGGTTTGTTGGTTGCCGTCGCGAGCGGTGAACTTTCGTCCACGCTTTCCGTCCTGCTCGAACCAGCTTTTTGAGGGCGTCCCGCCCGGATCCTTAACTCCTGAAACCTGCTTCTCCCATGCAACCGGGGAGAGGACATGCATTACTTCCGCTTGGGCGCGACCATCATGACCATCTGCCGCCCTTCCAGGCGAGGACGCGATTCGATCGTTACTTCTTCGATCAGGTCCGCTTCCAGTTTCTTTGC
>JBBRIE010000189.1:0-6021 GCA_038221545.1 Lysobacterales bacterium | reverse complement strand
ATTCGGTGTCATGCACCGCGACGTTCACCCAGCGCGCCGGGGCCGCCGCGCTGACGACCCGGCCCCCCGAGGTCGCCTTGATGGTCAAGGCGTTCCGCGAGCGACGTGATGCGATGGTGACCGGCCTCAACCGGATCGACGGCATCACCTGCCGCGAGCCGAAGGGTGCGTTCTACGTGTTCCCCAACATCACCGGCCTGGGCCTTGGAGACTCCGCGACCGTCCAAGAGCGGATCCTTCGCGAGGCCGGAGTCGCGGGCCTCGCGGGCACCGCGTTCGGCACCGATTTCAACCCGGTCCCGGATCGCCTGCGCATCACCAGCGACGCCGGCCAGAACCTGCGCATAAACGTCGACAACGGCCTGGTCACCACCGACGGGGCGTTGAATGGCGCGACCTCCAGCATCCAGGGCTCCGCGTACATCAACAGCTTCGCCGGCGCCACCTCGACCACGCTGTACGGCATCAATGGCGCCACCGACATCGTCTACACGCAGAATCCGCCCAACGACGGCACCCAGGTCGCGGTCGGCCCGCTCGGCGTGGACACGGCCAACACGATCGGCTTCGACGTACTGACCGACAACGGCGCGACCACGAACACGGCGTTCGCCGCATTGTTCGTCGGCGGCTTCACGAATCTCTACACCATCAACCTCGCAACCGGCGCGGCCACCCTTCGCGGCCGTCTCGGCAGCGGCGCCCCGATCCAGGGCTTCGCGGTCGCGGCAGGCGCACCGGGCAGCCTCGGCGCCAGCGGCGTGCCGACGATCGGCACCGGCGGCCTGGTGCTGCTCGGCCTCCTGCTCGGCGCCTTCGCGATCGTGGTCATCCGCCAGTCGCGCTGACACGATCCGATCCGTTTCGAAAAACGCCGCCTCAAGGGCGGCGTTTTTTTGGGTCGGCGTCGACTGCGCGGGCACCGCACCTCCGGCGCATTGTCACTGCGGTGCTGTTTGTGGTTGCATTGGGCCTCGGCTCGATTTTCCTGTAATGGTCTCCCCTCCCTGTCGAGCACCGCAATACCGCCAGGCCGGAACTGCTTCGCGCCCGGCCCGGCTTGCAGACTTGGGAGCGCATGAGCCACCGACTCTTGATTCCCGGCGCAGTGCTGGACCTGGTTCTCGCAGCGGCGGTTCTTCTGCACGCGTACCAGGCATTGCATCTCGCGGAAACCACTTCCGTGGGCTTCATCCTGTGGCTCCTGCTGCCCTACGTAGACGCTCACTTTTTCTTGTACCCGTCGCGTGCCTCATCGGGCACTGCCTGGCCGGATGGCGGCAGGCGCCTGCACCCTGGGAGATCCATCCATGATCAGATCGGCTAGCGTCGCTTCACCCCGGCTGGGCGAGTCACCCGACCGCGTCTGCCCGGAAAGCAGGACTCGAAGAGGTTGGCGATTCGCCGCGCGGTCTCGGTTGCGCGACCGGTGGCTGCTTGCTTCCGGTGCGCTCGCCTTGGCGGGTGCGCTGCTGCATCTTGCTGTTCCGTTCGGTGGGCCGGCCTGGTACACGTTCCTCGGTGCGCCACCGCGTCTCGCTGCCATGGCGGAGGCTGGCTCATTCCGCGCTGCGCTTACCTGTGTCGTCATCGCCATGGTGCTGCTGATCGTGGCCCTTTACGCCCTCTCAGGCTTGGGCCTCGTCCGTCGCCTGCCGTTGCTGAGGACGGGTCTCGCGGCAATTGGAGTCGTCCTCGTGACTCGCGGGGTCGCTTTCATTCCGCTGGTGCTGTGGTACCCGCGCCTGCTCTCCGGACTCTGCGGGCGGTGCGAAGCCATCAACCCGTTCGTCGTAGTCACATCGGCGCTGTGCCTGTTTGCTGGCGTCGGGTTTCTGCTGGGTGCCGCGAGACCCGTTGCCAATCCCGCGCACGCGCGGGGCGCAACAGGAATGCTGGATGATCGTTGATGCCCGGTCGCTGCCAGCGACAGTGCCCGGATCCCGCATGACGAGAACGCATCAAGAACCCTTCCGGAGGACTGCATGTACGAAGCGAAGACCAAGCCGACCGAAGCCCGCGTGACTTCCTACCTGGACGGCATCGGGGATGCAGAGCGCCGGAGGGATTGCGAGTTGATCGCCGCGCTCATGAAGCGCGCCACGGGATGTGATCCGGAGATGTGGGGGACGAGCATCGTCGGTTTCGATCGCTACCACTATCGGTACGAAAGCGGGCACGAGGGCGATGCCTGCCTCGTCGGCTTCTCGTCGGGAAAGGCGCACATCAGCATCTACCTGGTGTGCGGCTACGACTCCCCGGAAACGCAGGCGCTGCTCATGCGGCTCGGCAAGCACAAGACCGGCAAGGCCTGCCTCTACATCAAGCGCCTGTCGGATGTGCAACTGCCGATCCTCGAACAACTGGTCGCCCGCTCAGTCGACGACACCAGGCGACGATATCCGTTGAGGAAGGCGTGAAAGGTTCAGCCTCAAAGTCGGGCGGGCCGAAGGCAGCCGGAAACTTCATGAGGGCGGTGATCCAGGCCATCAGCTGCGCGCTTTCCCGCATCCGCCGCTTGGCGTAGTGTTGCGTGCCAGGGCGCGTTTTCCGCGACCCGCGACCGGCAGCGACAAATACCCGAGGGTACGATTGATGAGCGACAACACCACGATCATCAGAGGCGCTTATGCAGCTTTCGCCAAGGGCGACATGCCTTTCCTGCTCGCCCTGCTGTCGCCCGATGTCCGCTGGACCGAAGCCGAGGGCGGTCCGTACGGCGGCGTGTCGGTCGGCCCGGACGCCGTCCTCGAGAACGTCTTCATGAAGATCGGCGGAGAGTGGGACGGCTTCGCCGCCATTCCCGCGGAGTTCGTCGCGCAAGGCGACACGGTGGTCGCGCTCGGCGAGTACAGCGGCATCTACAAAGCCACCGGCAAGAGCTTCAGCGCCCCGTTCGCACACGCATGGAAACTGCACGACGGCATCGTTGCCTCGTTCCACCAGTACACCGATACGGCCGTGCACCTGCGGCCGATGCAGTAGCGCGCGCAACCACCCGGAAGTTCCTGTGACGCCGAAACAACTTGTCGAAGAATGGGTCGCCCGTTTCAACCGGAGCGACGTGGACGGACTTGCCGCCCTCTATGCCCAGGACGCCTCCAACCACCAGATGGTCATGGACCCGCTGTTCGGGCGCGAGGCGATCGCGCAGATGTTCCGGGTCGAGTTCGGGCGCGCCGACATGACCTGCGTGATCGAGAACATCTTCGAGGACGGCGACTGGGCGATCCTCGAATGGAGCGATCCCCTTGGGCTTCGCGGCTGCGGTTTTTTCCAGGTGCGCGACGACGAGATCGTGCTGCAGCGCGGCTACTTCGACCAGCTTTCGTTCTTCAGGGTGCAGGGCCTTGCCGTTCCCGACAACTACCTCGGCGCCTGAGGATCCACCGCATCACCGGGAATCCACATGCACAACGACGATGGCACGAACTGCGGGGACGCCGCGGAGACACCGCAGACCTGTCCGTACGCGACCTTTCTCGACATCCGGTTTCCGCATCTTGAGAAAGTCGATGTGCCGGCGCTGATCGCCGCCTGCACGGACCGCTGGTACAACCAGACGCTGTGCCAGGTAAACGACTCGATCGTGCGGCTCGGTGTGATGCAGGGCGAGTACCACTGGCACCGGCACGAGCACGACGACGAGTTCTTCTTCGTGCTCGAGGGTCGTTTCCTCATCGACCTCGAGGACCGCACCGTCGAGTTGGAACCACGCCAGGGGTTCGTGGTGCCGAAGGGCGTGGTCCACCGCACGCGCGCTCCCGAACGGGCGGTGATCCTGATGGTGGAGAATGCAGGCATCGTCCCGACCGGCGATGCATGAAGCAACGCATCGCACGACGCATGGCGTTTCGATCGGTCGGCCAACAGGGAGACTGTCAATGACGCGACGACAGACTCGATGGGCCAGCGCGCTTGCCGCACTGTCGTTCCTGTTTTGTGCCGCGTGCGCGTCCCTGGCGGGAAGCATCGAGGGCGTCCAATGGGAGCTGGAGTCATGGACGCTGAGCTCGCTCGCCGCCGACATCACGGGCATCACGGCAACCTTCATCGACGGCAGGATTTCCGGGTTCAGTGGCGTCAACTCGTTCGGCGCGGATTGCCGGATCGGCAAGGACGGCAGCTTCGAGGTCGGCGCGATACGCCACACGAAACGCGCAGGACCAGAACCGGCGATGCGCGCGGAGTCGGCGTTTTTCAAACTTCTGGTGCAAGCCCGATCCTGGAAGGTGCGCGGCGATGCCCTGACCCTGTTCGACGCGGCGGGCAACGAGTTGCTGTCGTTCGTGCGCGCGCAGCCGAGGGTCAACCCAGCTCCCTGACCGAATCGGGATCCATCGAGTACGGATGCACCTCCGGCAGGTGGCCGGGCTGCGCCTGCACGCGCCCGTGGGGTTGATGGCGCGGTAGGCCGCGGTCTGCCCCTCGCCTGCGAAGATACCGATGAACTCGGTGCGATGCGGCTGTCCAAGGTGCGCCAGCAACTGGCGCACTTTCCAGCCGTTGCGCGAGGGGAGGTAGTCGAACAACGTCAGCATATGCGGCATCCCGAGGCGTCAGCGGCCACGATTGTCGACGCCTGCGGAGGCCCGGAAACTCCGTTTCTTGTGCCTCATTCAAGACGTGCCGGCGGCTCGCTAGAATCGCCAGGCCATGAAGAAGCCCTTGCCGATCGTCATCCTCGCCATCGTGGCGCTGGTTGCGTTCGCACGGCTCGATCTCTCGACAGCAACCCGGCCGGCGGCCGATCCGGATCGCGGCGTCACCACCGGCCGCTCCGGCCCCGAGCGCGCGCCGCGAGCTCCCGACCCGCAAACCGAAACCCAGCTCAGGGACAGCGGCATCGTCGTCAAGGTGCTGCCTGACGACAACGACGGCAGCCGCCACCAGCGCTTCATCCTGCGCCGCGAATCCGGCGGCTCGGTTCTCGTCGCGCACAACATCGACCTCGCACCAAGGGTCGAGTCGCTCGAACGCGGCGACCTTGTCGAGTTCTACGGCGAGTTCGAAGCCAATGCGAAAGGTGGCGTGGTGCACTGGACGCACCATGATCCGGCAGGGCGTCACGTCGATGGCTGGCTCCGGCACGAAGGCCGGACGTACCAGTAGCCTCGAAGCAAGGAGATCGCGGCTTCGCGAGCGCGAGACTGTTCCCGTCACGGTGTCGACTCGCGGCTGCGCGGGAAGCCGCCCGCCTATTCGAAACCGCTCGCGAAAATCACTGTGCCGGGCTCAGTCGAGCGACACGCCGGTCCACCCGCCCTCAGCACGATGTTGTCGATGCTCCAGCCGTCGCGAACCTCGAAGCTATCGCTGGTGAATCGGAAGCGCACTTGCGCCTGGGCCGCACCCGCAAGCTGCGGAGCAGCGACGCGTACCTGCCGCCACTGCGGCTGGCCGTCGCAGCGATGGATCTCCGTCCACGATGTCGAAAGGTTCGGGCGCACTTCCACGATTCCGTAGTCGTAGCCGGCCTCGGTATCGCAGCGCGCCTCGAAGGCAAGCTCGGGATTGTCGTAGCCGGTGAGGTCGAATGCGGGCGATGTGAGCGCAATGTTGCGGTTGTTTGCGTAGTTGCCAACCGGGCTATCGGTGAAGAATCGGCTGGCGTGGTTCGCGTTGGCATTGACGATCGCCCACGGCGAATCCGTCGTCCATCCTGCGGCGTTCGCCTCTGCATCCTCTGCCAGCACCGCACAGAGCGGGAACAGTTCGAAGTCGCGGGTCACCGTGGCGCCGCCCGTGGAACCGATGCCTTCGATGGCAATGGACTCGAAATCCGGGGCACTGACCTCGAAGCGATGCGACCCAGCCGGCAATCGCCGCAGGTACATGCCATCGCCGGCGCTGCGCGACACGTAGCCGCTCGCCCGGATCTCGGCAGCGATGGGTGCGAGGGTACGCGCGTTGCGGACGAGCCCGGAGACCGTGCCAACGTCGCCCGGATCACGAATGTCGGCGAATGCGGCCGCCACGGCGCCGCTCGCGCCCGCTGCATCCGTGCCCTGCAGGTACACC
>JBBRIE010000188.1:0-6022 GCA_038221545.1 Lysobacterales bacterium | reverse complement strand
CAGTGCAGCGCGTGCCCGCGGTCTTCTCGCACTCCGCGATCAGGCGCTTTTGCTCTGCCTCGACCGCGCGGAAGCGGGCGAGTCCGTCCACCGAGTCTTTCTGCGCGCGCAGGATCTCGGCGGTGACGTCCGTGATCTCGTCCATCACCAGCACGCGGGCATTGGGTCCGGCAGAGACCTCGTCCTGCGGTCGCGCAGCGTTGAAGCCCGCGACCATGAGGTTGCGGTCCGGCGTTGAATTGAGCTGGATCGCGCCATAGGCGCAGTGGTGGTTGGTGGCGACCAGGCCTTGCGGCGAGACGAAACTCGCCGTGCAGCCGCCGATCGAAACGACCGCACCCATCGGGTCGCCGGTCAGGTCCGCGATCTGCTTCGGGTCGAGCTTGAGTCCAGCGTTGGACAAGGCTTCGGCTATCTCGGGCAGCTGCTGGGGCACCCACATGCCTTCCGCGGCGGCCGCGTCCACGGAGAGGGCGACCGCGATCGCGGCCAACAGAACTGGATTAACCCGCATGGTCAAGGCTCCGGCAAGGAAGCCGCTCTTGTTAGCCGATCGCGCCCGTGTCTGCAACAACTGCGGCACCTCCCTGTACGGGAACCTCAAACTCCCGGAAATCCCGTCCATGGTTCGGCAGAGGCACCCCGAACGGAATCTGTCCGGCGTGGCGTGCATCGCCAAGCACCGTTCGTGGTCAGCCCGCTCCAACACTGTTCGTGGTGAGCCTGTCGAACCATGCGCGGTGTCGCACCTGCGTTCGGGTTGCGACGAAACGGTTCTTGCGTCTTGATCGGGCATCGGAGGGAACATGTCGCAAGGATGAACGACTCTCGGGGCCGCTCCGGTCCGCAGCCTATAATCGTCGCGCACGAATCTGGAGCACGCGATGAGTCGAATGATGAAAGCCCTGGTCAAGCGCGAAGCCGCGCCCGGCATCTGGATGGAACAGGTGCCCGTGCCGCATTGCGGGCCCAACGACGTGCTGATCAAACTGGAAAAGACCGCAATTTGCGGTACCGACCTGCACATCTACCGCTGGGACGAATGGAGCCAGCGCACGATCAAGCCCGGGCTCGTGATCGGGCACGAGTTCGTCGGGCGCATCGTCGAAGTCGGCAGCTCGGTCATGGGCTATCGCGTCGGGCAGCGGGTTTCCGCGGAAGGTCACATCGTGTGCGGCCACTGCCGCAACTGCCGTGGCGGCCGCCAGCACCTGTGTCCCCACACGGTCGGCATCGGAGTCAATCGCGCCGGCGCGTTCGCCGAGTACATCGCGATGCCCGCGACCAACCTGTGGCCGATCCCCGACCAGATTCCGAGCGAAATCGCGGCATTCTTCGATCCCTACGGCAACGCCGCGCACTGCGCGCTCGAGTTCGACGTGGTCGGCGAGGACGTGCTCATCACCGGCGCCGGCCCGATCGGCGTGATCGCCGCCGGCATCTGCAAGTGGATCGGCGCGCGCAACGTGGTGGTCACCGACGTCAACGACTACCGTTTGAAGCTCGCCGCGGACATGGGCGCCACGCGCGTGGTCAACGTGTCGCAGCAATCGCTCAAGGACGTGATGGCGGACCTGCACATGGAGGGCTTCGACGTCGCGCTCGAGATGAGCGGCAATCCGCGCGCGTTCGACGACATGCTCGACTGCATGTACCACGGCGGCAAGATCGCGCTGCTCGGCATCCTGCCCAAAGGCGCCGGCATCGACTGGGACCGCGTGATCTTCAAGGGCCTCACCCTGCACGGCATGTATGGCCGGCGCATGTACGAGACCTGGTACAAGATGACGCAGATGGTGCTCACCGGTTTCCCCTTGCAGAAAGTGCTGACGCACCAGATCGCGATCGAGGACTTCGAAACCGGCTTCCAGCTCATGGATTCGGGCCGCTGCGGCAAGGTGGTATGCAGCTGGCATTGACGCGCGCGGGCGCCGCCGTCGGCTTCGTGAGACGGCAGAGGCACGGTCCATGCAGATCCGGCACCGGGTGGAGATCCCGGCTCGCAGCGGTCGCGGTTTGCCTCGTCGCGGCCCTTCCGCAGCTCCACGCCGCAACTGCGCCAGCGACAGGTGACGACGCCCCCGCGTCCGCGGTCGCCGGGGGGACGCGCGTCGCCGTTTCGCGGCTGGTCGCCCCGTCGCTGCAGTCCAGCCCCCTGCACACGCTCGAACCGCAAGCCCTCATCAGGGGCCACCTCGCGATTTTCACGCTGCGCACGCCCTATGGGCCGATCGAAGCGGAGGGCGTCGAAATGCTTGAGGTCCGCGTGCAGGAGCTGCTGGTCCTGGAAGAACTCCAGCGCATCAGTTCGGCCGAGATCTACGTGCGTGCGATTGGTGCGCAGTCGATGCGCACGTTGCGCAGCGTGGGCCAGGTGCTCCTCCACCCCGTGGACACCGTCGCGGGCATACCGCAGGGCGTCGTGCGCTTCTTCAGGCGCAAGTTCGGTGACGGCGTCGACGATGCCGTCGAGCTGACCGACGAGGTTCGGCATACCGCAGGCGACGAGGACGGCCGTTTCGCCGATGCGGTTCGGCCGGGCGCGAAACCGCGCGTCGACAAGCTGGAAAGCGGGCAGCAGCGCACCCAGCGGCGCGCGCGCAAGATCGCGCTCGACTACATCGGGTACGAAGACGCCCGGCGCTTCTGGTCAAAGCGGCTCGGTGTCGACCCGTACTCCAGCAATCCCCTGATCAAGTCGAGGCTCGACAGCCTCGCGTGGTCGGCGTTCGCCGGCGGCAAGACCGTGAGCTTCGCGCTCGACACGCTCAGCGCGGGTGCGTCGGAAGCGCTGTCGGTGACGCGACGCCTCAACGAGGTCGTGTGGGAACTCGAGCCGGTGAAACTCGGCCGGCTCAACTACCAGCGGCTGGAGGCCGTCGGTTGCGGGGGGATGCCGGCGCGTCGGCTGGTCAACCGCGGGCGCTATTCGCCCACGCAGCAGACCGCGCTTGTCGATGCGCTCGAACAGTTGCGCCCGGCGCAGGGTTGCACGGAAGTGCTCAAGCTCGCGGCGGCGCTCGAGAGCGAGGTCGAGACGCGCTACATCGTCAACGCGTTGCGCCTGATGCTGCATTTCCACGCGAACTCCGGCGGTAACCGCAGGATCCGGCTGGTAGGCACCGGCCTCATGCTCGAGACATCTGCGAATGAGTGGGTGTTGCCGCTGCCGGTCGACTACCTCATGTGGACCAAGGGTACGCGTGGGTACTTCGACCAGAAGGCGTTCCGCACGGCGCGCAAGACTTTGCTCGTCTCGGGCAAGGCGAGCCCGACCGCGATGCGAGAATTGACCCAGCGCGGCTGGAGCATCGTGCTCGACGTGCCCTACGAGGGGGCGCCCCCGTACGCCAGCGGTGCGCTCGATGGCACTTGAATTCGCACGCACGGCGGTGCCATCTGATGCCGCCGGTAGTAAGCTCGTCCGCATTCGAACGGGCCGGGGGGATGGTCGCATGCACGCACGACTGGGTTGTACCGTGCTCGGGTGGGTTCTCGGGATGTTCGCCATCTCGGCTCCCGCGGCCGCACAGACGCCGGCCGGAGCATTCAACGATGCGTTCCTCGCGGCCTGCAGCGGCGCGGCGGCCGGAAGCGATCTTGCCGCGCGCTGCCTCCAGATCAACGGCGGCGGACCCGGGTCCGGCGCACGGCGCGCCTCGACCGCGGTGGGCAACCGCCTCAATCTGGTACCGGCGCAAGGCAGAATTGCCGCGCTCGGCGGACGTGCGCGTTCGGGTGGACTGCGCTCGCGGCGAGGCGATCGCCGTCACGACGAATACACCTTCGCAAGCGATGCCCTGCTCCCCGCCGGGATCAGTCTGCGCGCCGATGAATCCGAAGCGACACTGGATGCGCGTGCCGACTTCGACACCTGGACGCTGCAGGCCAGCGCAGGGATCGGCAGGCTTGATCGCGATGCGAGCGAAGGCGAAGCCGGATTCGACAACGATCGCACCAACGCGCTCGTGGGAATCGCGCGCCGGGTGACGGATCGCGCGTTGCTCGGCATCGCCCTGACCTACGACCGGGAAGACACCGAGTTCGCCAACGCCGCCGGGGCGCAGGAACAGCGCGCCGTCAGCCTGATCGCGCACGGCGCGTGGTGGCCGCGAGAATCCTGGGCCGTGTATGCGTCGGCTGGCCTTGGGCGAGTGGATCTCGACACGCGCCGCGAGATCGACTTCATTCTCGTGTTCCCCGGCATTCCGGGCAACAGCGACGTCCGCGTCCAGGGGAGCGCTCTGGGGTCCACGAAAGGTGATCGCACGTCGGCGGCGATCGGTATCGAACGCGCGCTGTTCACCGGCGAGCGCAACCTGCGGATCGACGCCGGATTGGATTACGAAAGCACGGAATTCGATTCCCTGCAGGAAACGGGCGGCGGCGGCTTTTCCGTGCGATTGCCGGCGCGCACGATTCGTTCGACCCAGTCCAAACTCGGGCTTTCCGGCGACCTGGTCGTGTCCACGGCCAGTGGCGTGGTCACGCCTTACGCCCGCGCCTATTGGCGGCACGAATTCGACAACGATGGCCGACTCGTCAGCATCCGCCTGCGTGACGACGTCACGGCCACGCCGATCGGCTTCCAGACCCCGGAGCCGGATCGCAATTTCTTCGAGGTTGGCGCGGGCGTGGCCTGGCTGTTCGGCGGCGGCCGTGCGCTTTATGTCGATGTCGAGTCCCTCATCGGGCACGACTTCCTTTCCGGCTACACGGTGAGCATCGGCGGCAGCTTCGAGTTCTGACCCGGCCGCGCACGGATCGTGCACGGCGCGGGACAAGCCGGTCTCGGCTGCCATAATTCGCGCGGTCATCGTCGGCGCGGGTCGCGGGTCTCGTGGAACTCTGGTGGATCAAGTGGGTGGTGGCTGCGGCGCTGGCGGGTTCGGCGCTGGTGGTGCACTTGCGCGGGCGGGAACGATTCCGGTTCCTGCGCCAGCTGTTCAACCACTCGACCCTGCTCGGGCCGTTCAACGTGCTGGCGTATGCATTCTCCAGGGTGCCCGCGCGGGCATGGATCGATCGCACGCGCTTCCCGGAACTCGACGTGCTGCGCAACGAGTGGCAGGTGATCCGCGACGAAGCGCTGGCCCTCAACGCTCCGGAGACGGTGGACGCGCGCCTGGCCGCGAATTTCGACCTCGGCTTCAACTCTTTCTTCAAGACCGGTTGGCGCCGGTTTTACCTGAGCTGGTACGGCAACGCAGTGCCGTCGGCAGAGCGCCTGTGCCCGCGCACGGTCGCGCTGTTGCGAGGCATCCCGTCGGTGCGCGGCGCGATGTTCGCGATCCTGCCGCCGGGCGCCTACCTCAATCCGCACCGCGACCCGTTCGCCGGTTCGCTGCGCTATCACCTCGGCCTGGTGACTCCCAACGCGCCGGAGTGCTCGATCACCGTCGACGGCGAGAATTATTTCTGGCGCGATGGCGAGGACGTCATGTTCGACGAGACCTTCATCCACCACGCGCGCAACGACAGCGGGATCGAGCGCATCATCCTGTTTTGTGATATCGAGCGGCCGCTGCACTTCGCGCCCATGCGCTGGCTCAACCGGCTGATCAGCCGGGTCATCGTCTCCGCCGGCGCCAGCGGCAACGCGCCGGGCGATCCGGTCGGCGCGTTGAACCGTCTGTACGGAAGCGCGCTGCAACCGGTCGGGCGCAGGATCGACGCAGTCGCGCGGCGACTGAAGAACCGCAACCGCAGCCTGTTCCGCGCGGTCAAGTACGCTTTGATCGCGCTGGTGCTCGTACTCATCGTGCGCTGGCTGTAACCCTGCCCTCCATTCACGGACTTCGACATGACCGCTGCCCTCGCGCGTTACCGCGAAACCCTCGCGCAAATCGAAGCGCAGGGCCTGTTCAAGCGCGAGCGCGTGATCGCGTCGCCGCAGTCGGCGCGGATCCGGCTCGAGGACGGGCGCGAGGTGCTCAACTTCTGCGCCAACAACTATCTCGGCCTGGCCGACGACGCGCGCCTGATCGAGGCCGCCAAACAGGCGCTCGACACGCACGGTTTC
>JBBRIE010000187.1:0-6072 GCA_038221545.1 Lysobacterales bacterium | reverse complement strand
ATCGTCGTGGGCGTTGCCCTGCTTTTGCGTCGGTCTCCCCGCGGAGAGGCACGGTCCTAGCGCTCGGCGTGCGACCTGATCCGCGCGCGCTCGGAGACGACGAACTGCGAGGCGCGCGCGTGGGCAGGAGCGCCGCGCGTGCGCAAGTCCTGGCGACAATGCGATGACCGCGCGATCGATCGGCATCGCTCTCGATTTCCTGAGGCTCGTCCGCGGTCCCCCGGGCAGTGTCTCGATCATGCTTCGCCGCGAGATCGACCGCACGGAGCGCGTCCTCGCGTGGCTTGCTTCGGCCTACCGCCGGACCGGCCTTCGCCGCACCCGCATCGTCGTCACGGTGGGCTCGCTTGGCAAGACCACCACCCGCAGCGCGGTGCACGCGGCGCTCGGCTGCGCCGACCGCAAGTTCGGGTACAGCAACTATGGTTCGAGCCTGTACCTCAACCAGCTCCGGATCCGGCCGCGCGACCGCCACGCCGTACTTGAGGTCGGCATCTTGGGGCGGGGTCGCATGCAGGGCTACGCGAAGACGATCCGCCCCAATGTCGTGGTCGTGACATCGATCAAGAGCGACCACAACCGGTCGTTTCCGACCCTCCTCGATACGCGCGAGGAAAAGGTCAGGATGCTGCGGGCATTGTCGGGACGCGATCACGCGATCCTCAACGGCGATGACCCGAATGTCCGCTGGATGGCCAGCCAGACCGCCGCGCGAATCGTGACTTTCGGAACCGACGCGGACAACGACGTGCGCGCCACGCGCGTCACCGTCGAAGCGGATGGCCTGGATTGCGACGTGATGGTCGGCTCCACGCCATACGGCGTGCGCTGTGGACTGCGTGGGGCACACATGGTGTACCCGTTGCTGGCGGCGATCGCGGTGGCGCATGTGGAGGGTGCGGACATGGCGGGCGCAATCGCGCGACTGGGAGCGTTGTCCCCGCCGGTGTCGCGCATGCAGGCGATTGCGCTCGCCGACGGCGTCCGCATCTTCGACGACAGCGCCAAGGGCAGCATCGAGTCCATCCATGCTGCGTTCGACGCGGTTGCGCGGACGCCCGCGGTGCGCAGGGTCGTGGTGCTGGGCGAGGTGGAGGATGCCTCCGGGGATGTGCGCGCCCTCTATCGGGACCTTGGCGTGCGCCTTGCCGGATTTGCCGACCTCGTGGTGTGCATCGGCGGGGAGAAGATGCTGACATTGCGCGCCGCGGCGAAGCGGGCCGGGATGCGACAGGAGTCCGTACTGCTGGCAAAGCCGCGCACCGTGGCTGCGGTCGAGCTGCTGCTGCGGGACCGGTTGCAAGCCGGCGATCTCGTACTCGTCAAGGGTTCGTCGGCGCAGCGCCTGCGGCGCGTGGTGCTGGCGCTCGGGTCGCGCCGGGTTTCCTGCAACGTGAAGTCCTGCTTCGTGAAGGTCGCCTCCTGCGATGCCTGCCCGTTGCTCGACGCGCCGGATGCAGCGTTCCGCAACCGCTTCGTGCGCCGCCATGTCCGTTGACCGGCGCACCGCGGGAACCCGGGCCACGCAGGCTGCGCACACGTCAGGCATCGTGCGTGGCGCGATCATCGCCTACGGCATCGTGCTGGTGACCCTGCTGCTGCGAAGGACGCAGGGCGAGGGCGCGGTACCAGGCGGCTCCGTCCAGCGCGGGGGGTCGAGTCCGGCGCGCGGGATGCGTTGGCGAATTCGCCCCGTTGCCTTCTCGCTGCGCAGCGACGTGTTGTCGCGGACGAACCGCGCGACATGCGGCCGACCCAGGCGCAGCTATGCGTGCGTGGTCCGAGTGCAGTCCGTGGATCCATCCTGGCGGCCGCCGGCATCGACGGCGCGGGGCTGCCGCAGCGCGGGGGCAGGTCACGCGATGCAGGCGCGCTGGCTCTCGATCCTGCTGGTTGCTGCGTCCGGCGCGGTGGCGCAGCCTTCTCCTCCGCCCTTGCTCGAACGTGTGCTCGAGGGCGCGCATGCGCAAGTCGGCAAGACCCTGTACTACGACGGCGCGTATCGGCGCATCGACTATCCCGGTGGCGACGTGCCGATCGAACGTGGCGTCTGCACCGACGTGATCGTTCGCGCGTATCGCCATGCGGGCGTCGACTTGCAGGTGCGCGTGCACGAGGACATGCGGCGCGCCTTCCCTGTGTATCCGCAGGCGTGGGGACTCTCGCAGCCCGACTCGAACATCGACCACCGGCGCGTGCCCAATCTCGCCGCCTTCCTGCGGCGCCAGGGCGCCGGCCTGCCGGTGACCGCGCGCGCCTCCGACTACGCACCCGGGGACATCGTGACCTGGCGATTGCCGTCGGGACTTCCGCACATCGGTCTGGTCTCGAACCTGCGCGCGGGCGCGAACCCTGCGATCGTGCACAACATCGGCGCAGGCACCACGATCGAGGACATGCTGTTCGACTTCGAGATCACCGGACACTTCCGCTACGTGCCGAACGAACCGCCGGCTGCGAACCGCTGACCGACCGTCGTCCGCGACTTCAGGACGACGCCTGCACCGGCGCGCCCAGGAGCCGGGAGATGCTTTCCTGGTCCACAGCCCGGCCATACAGCCAGCCCTGCATGCGGCGCACGCCGATTCCCTGCAACGCCTGCTGCTGAACTACCCGTTCGACGCCCTCGGCGATCACGTCGATGCCGAGCGCCGCCGCGAGACCCACCACGGCTTTCACGATGGCCGTGTCCGCGACGGCACCCGGCATGCCGTCGACGAAGCTGCGATCGATCTTCAACACGTCGACGGGCAGGCGTTTCAGGTAGACGAGAGACGCGTAGCCGGTGCCGAAATCGTCAATCGCTACCTGCACGCCGATTGTCTTCAGTTGCTGCAGCACGCCGAGCGCATGCTCGATGTCCCGCATCAGCGTGGTTTCGGTGAGCTCAAGGCAAAGCCGCGCCGGCGCGAGACCGGATTCCTCGAGAGCCGACGTGACGTCCTGCACGAGTCCTTCCTCGTCGAACTGCCGCGCGGAGACGTTAACGCGTACCGACGCGAGCGCGCCGCCGGGCGTCGCCGGCCATCGCTGCGCGTCGACGCAGGCCTGGCGCAGCACCCAGCGGCCGACCGGCAGCATGAGTCCCGACGACTCGACGACGCCGATGAACTCGCCTGCCGTCACCAGTTGCCCTTCGTTTCGCCAGCGCAGCAGCGCCTCCGCGGCGACCCATTCGCGCTGCTGCGCATCGTATTCGGGTTGGTAGTGCACCTCGAAGGCGCCGCTGACGAACGCGTCGCGCAGCACACGCTCGAAGCGCAAGGCCTCGACCAGCGTGTCGTGGCGTCCGGGATCGAACACCTCGTAGTTGAATTTGTCGCCCGACTGCGCGTGCCCGGCGGCTTCTTCGGCCTGGCCCAGCAGGACGCGGGCGTCGTTGTCGGCGCCGGACTGGGCGAAAGCGATGCCCGCCGAGGCGTTGGGGTGGACTTCATCGTGGCTCCACTCCATCGCTTGCACCGCGGCAAGCGCGCGCTCGGCCAGGCCAATCGCGCTGCGCTGTCGCACGTTGCTCGGCAACAGGAACGAAAAGCCATTGGCGCGCACGCGCGCGAGGTCGATCGATGAACCCGTCAATCGCCGCAGGCGCTGCGCGATGCGCGCCATCACCTCGTCAATGGTCGGTGCCTCGGCGGACCAGGCGATTCCGCTGGTTGCGTCGACCAGAACGTGCACGACGGCCATCGTGTCGTCGCCCGCCAGTACGCCGTCCAGCCGCTGGCGCAACAGCTCCACCAGATAGTCGCGATTGCCGAGTCCCGTGTCCGCGTCGTGCAGGCGGAGGTGCTCGATCTCCGACTCGGCCTTGCGGCGGCGCGCAACTTCGTACGCCATGGCCACGACATCGCCCATGGTCGCGGCGAAGGTCACTTCCTCCTGCGTCCATTTGCGCACACCCTTGAGACTCTCGTGGCAGATGACGCCGAGAAATTCGCCCTCGACATAGGCAGGTGCGTCGAGCATGGCCACGATGCCATGCTGCTGCATGTAGTCGCGCACCGGTCCCAGCGGTTCCTCGTTTTCCGCGTCGCCACCGACTTCGACCATCTCGAAGGTGCGCACGTCCTCGAGCGCAGCCAGGTAGACATCATCGCGAGCCCACAGCATCTCGAGGCCCTCGGTGGAGTGGTGGGTCCCGTCGTCCGCCTGGTACACGTCCAGGCAACGCAGGACTCCTGCCTCCTGGTCGTGGTGCCAGATGCTCACGCGTTCGATGCGCAGCGCCTCTGCGGCAACTTCGCAGATCCGGCTCAAGGACGACTCGAACGTGAAAGTCGGATGCCAGACCATCCGCGTCAGGTCGACGAGTGCGCGGATGAAGCGCTCGCTGGGCGTCGGCGCGGCGACCTTCGGCCAATCGACGAAATGCAGCCGTACCTGCTGTGTCATGCAGATTTCCCTTATTCCCGGGAAAACTTTAACAGGCCGCGGGTGTCAACCGCGGGCCGGTGACTGCATCGACGCCGGATGTCGATCGTCGCGCCGGAACGCTCGCTCGACCCTTTGCGCGCGAGCTACGACGGCCGGCGCGTGAGCAGGAGCGCGACGCCGGCGAGGATGATCGCCGACGCGACGTAGTCGAGCGTCGAGATGCGCTCGGCCGCGAGCCACGCGCCGAGCAGCAACGCGATCGGCGGGTTCACGTAGGCATAACTGGTCGCCAGCGCCGGCCGCACGTGCTGGAGCAGCCACACGTAAGCGCTGAACGCGACGATCGAACCGAACAGGATGAGGTACACCAGCGCAAGCCCGGCGTTGCGCGTTGGCATCGCGGTGGGCCAATTGCCGGAAACCAGCACCACCCCCAGCAGCGCGGCGCCCGCTGCGAGCATCTGCGCGGCGGTATTCATGAGCGGCGCGGGCATGTCCTGGCGGCGGCTCCAGACCGAACCGAAGGCCCATGCCAGCGGCGCGCCGAGCAGCGCAAGCGCGCCGAGCGGCGATGCCCGCAGTTCAACACCCGCGTTGAGCAACACCACGCCGCTGAAACCGATCACCAGCCCCAGCGCGTCTCGCCGATGCGGCCACTGCCCGTACAGGCCCGCGATCACCGCCGCCCACAGCGGCAGCGATGCGACCGCGACGGCCGCGAGACCGGATGCGACGGTCTGCTGCGCGTACGCGACCAGGGTGTTGGCGGTACCGAGCAGGAGCAGTCCCGTGATCGCTGCATTGCGCCACTGCCGCCGCGTCGGCGGCGCATGGCCGCGCAGGCGCAGCCATGCGTAGAACAATACGCCCGCGACGAGGAAGCGGATCGCGCCCAGTCCGAGCGGAGAAAAGCTTTCAAGCGCGAAGTGGATGCCGAGGTAGGTAGACCCCCACACCACATAGACAAGCGCCAACGCGACGGCCGTCGCAGCCGCACTCGGTGGGTGCACGGGCCTGTCGCTCATGCCGGAATCCGGAAAGTGGGGAAGCCGCGTTTGGCGGCGCGTGGATTGTAGGAGGCGGGGCGCAGGTTGCTGCGCTGGAACTCACGCGGATGCGCGGCGCCCGCGTACCGCCCGCTTTGCTCCCGCGCTGCGCCGCAGGCGCGTCAAGGCGCCCGCGGTTCCGGATCGACGACGCGGTACTCGCCCTCGATCACGCGCTGAGGAGGAGCCGGCTGCGTGTCTTGCTGTGTCGATCGCGGTCGGCGCCCGCCGATTCCGAGCGCGCGCAGGCCGAACGTGAGCAGCGCGCCGGCCGCGAGCAGCAGTGCGCCCAGCAGTGCTCCCCCCAGTGCGAGCAGCGCCACCAGCAGCGCGGCGAGCCCGCGCAGGAAGAACGGAGCAGGAGAGGATTGCGGAGATGCGGGCATTGCGGGTTCCGGTTACTTTGCGGGGCGGCAGGTGCAGCATTGGGCGAGCGTCCCGCGACCGCAAGTGCCGGAAGGAATTGTCGTTCATGCGTCTACTGTGCCGATTGGAAGAGATCGAGGAGGGCGCGCTGCGGGCGATCGATCCCCCGGCGTCGTCAGGGGCGGATGCGACCTCGGTGCTCGTGCATCGCACCGGCGCGGACGTCCGCGCCTGGCACAACATCTGCCCGCATGCCGGGAGCCGGCTCGACTGGGCACCGGGCCGC
>JBBRIE010000186.1:0-6087 GCA_038221545.1 Lysobacterales bacterium | reverse complement strand
CATCTCCGGCGTGACGATGCCGCGCCGCGCGTAGTGCATCTGCGAGAGGTTCATGCCCGCGCGTGCTATGCGCGGCTTCAGTCCCGACGGGAAGCGCACCGCGTCGAGCTTCGCATCATGGGCACGCGTGCGCCCGAACGTCGAGGTCAGCGCCGGCAGCGCCTCGCTGTCGCCGCGTTCTGCGATCCACGTCGCCCGCAGCGGCGCGAGACCGGCGGCGAGGTCGATGGCGATGTTCGGGTCGGTGTAGGGACCGGAGGTGTCGTACACCGTGAGCGGCGGATTGTCCTCGCCACCGAACAAGGTCGGCGTCGCGTCCTGCACGACTTCGCGCATCGCCACGCGGATGTCGGGCCGCGAGCCTTCGACATGGATCTTGCGCGAACCTGGAATCGGCCGCACGACATCCGCCGACAAGGCTTGCGTCTGTTCGAGGAGGCTCAGGGCGGGTTGTGCATTCATGGCGTTCGTCCGATTTACTTGATGAGCCGCACAGGGATGTGCGGGCTGTTGCGAAGGGATTCGCAGACAAGGAAGCGGCGGCGCGCGACACCGGCATGCGGCGACGACCCGAAGCTCCCTACGCCGGCATCACCCGGATCAGGTTCGTGGGGACTCTCTCAGCCGCAAGCTCTGCGGCACCCCCGCTTCATGCCGCCATTGAACCACGCAGGGCCGCCGCGGGCGAGCGGGGTCCAGCGGACGCAGTCGGGAATGGCGTACCCAACGCCACTGTCAGCGATCCAGCCATCGGTCGGCATGCGCATTTGCCCCGCGCTGCACTTGTCGCGCACACTCCGCGCGATCCGCCCATCAGGAGAACCCATGCACAGCCTGCGCACTTCCCTCTTGCCCGTGCTGCTCGCGACGCTGGTGCTGCTGGCATTGCCTGCATCCACGGTCGCGGCCGATGCGGTCCTTGCCGCCGCGCGCATGCTCGACGTGCGCACGGGCCGAATGCTGGACGACGCCGAAGTGCTGGTGCGCGACGGGCGCATCGTCGAGGTCGCGCATGGCGGCAAGGCGGTCGCGTCGGGTGCGGGCACGAAGCGCCACGAGCTCGGCGACATGACGCTGCTGCCGGGCCTCATCGACATGCACGTGCACCTCGACAGTGATCCGTCGTACGGCGGCTATACGGGGCTCGAATACGGCGATCGCTTCTGGTCTGTGCTGATGGTGCCGCACGCGGAGCGCACGCTGATGGCCGGCTTCACGACCGTACGCAATGTCGGCTCCGATGCGTGGAACGATGTCGGCCTGCGCCAGGCAATCGATGCGGGCAAGGTTCGCGGACCGCGCGTGGTGACCGCCGCCTATTCGTTCGGCGCCACCGGCGGGCACTGCGATTCCACCTACTTCCCGCCATCCATGGCGCAGAAGAGCGAGTTCAACGCCGACAGTCCCGAGCAGGCCCGGCGCTCCGTGCGCACGCTGCGCAAATACGGCGCGCAGGTGATCAAGATCTGCGTGACTGGCGGGGTGTTCTCGCGCAACACGGAGCCTGGCCAGCAGCAGCTGTCGTACGAGGAAATGAAGTCTATCGTCGACGACGCGCACCTGCTGGGACTCAAGGTGGCCGCGCACGCGCACGGCGCCGCGGGCATCCGCGACGCGATCCGCGCCGGCGTCGACACCATCGAGCATGCCAGCCTCATCGACGATGAAGGCATACGCCTGGCGAAGCAGCACGGCGCCTGGCTGTCCATGGACATCTACAACACCGACTACACGCAGGCGGAAGGCAAGAAGAACGGCGTGCTCGAGGACAACCTGCGCAAGGATCGCGAAATCGCCGAGGCGCAGCGCCAGAATTTCCGCAAGGCGCACGCGGCCGGCGCGAAGATGGTCTACGGCACCGATGCGGGCGTGTATCCGCATGGCGACAACGCGAAACAGTTCGCGGTCATGGTCCGGTACGGGATGACGCCGGCGCAGGCGATCCGCTCCGCGACGGTGGATGCGGCCAGCGCGCTTGGGCGCGCCGATGTCGGCGTGATCGAGGCGGGTGCGCTCGCCGACCTCATCGCCGTGCCGGGCGATCCGACGCAAGACGTGACGCTGCTCGAATCGGTCCCGGTCGTGATCAGGGGCGGCGAACTGGTCAAGGACGCGCGCGCCTCCCCCTGATCGACTCGCGCGCGCGTTCGCGGTTGACACTCGCGCGCGCCGCGTGGTCTGCTCGCCTCGAATGCGCAGCCAATTCCGCACCGGTACGACCACGACGACGACCCTCCCCGGGGTGCGGACGCGCGTGTCCAGCTGATCTGAAACACGCCGCCCCGCACCCCACCCGGGTGCGGCTGCTGGCGCACTCGGCAAAGGACACGGGGCTCTCGGAGCCTGTCATGACCATGGTCCTTCCCGCGACACCCGATGCACCTCCCCGGTCCCCACCCCGCGGCGGCGAACCGTCCGCTGCGCGCGCCGATACGCGGTCGATCCTCGCGCACAAGTTCGGCGGCAGCAGCGTCGCCGATGCGCAGTGCGTCGCCCACGTGGCCGCGCTCTTGCGCGACTTCGGCGATGCGCAGCGCCTGGTCGTGGTGGTGTCGGCAATGCAGGGGGTCACCAACGCGCTGATCGCGCTGTTCGAGAGCGCGACGACGGCGGGTGAGTGGCGGACCGCGTGGACGCGGCTTCGGCAGCAGCACCTCGACGCCGCCGCAGCACTCGACGCGCGCGACGTGTCGGGGCTCGGCGCCTGGCTGGATGCGCAGTTCGCCGCGCTCCACGCACGGCTTGAGTACGTTGCAACACGTGCAGCGGCAGAAGAGCGCGCAGCGGCACATGGCCTCGCACCGGGGGACCCACCCGAACCGCATCCGTCGTCGACCCGCGTTGCACTGCGAAGCCGCCCGCGCGATGCCGCAGGCGATGAAATCCACGGACTTGGCGAAGTCTGGTCCTCGCGCCTGCTGCAGGTTGCGCTCGGCGGCGAAGCGGCGGGCTGGACGCGCCTCGACGCGCGCGAAGTGCTGGTCGTGCATCCGGGCGAGCTTGGCGTCGCGGTGGACTGGGACGAATCGCGCGCGCTGCTCGGCACGTGGCGCGCGGCGCATTCACATCCCAACGTCGTCGTCACCGGCTACGTCGCGCGCGACGCGCAGGGCCGCGCCACCACGCTCGGCCGCAACGGCAGCGATTTCTCCGGGGCGATCTTCGCGTCGCTGTTCGATGCGGCGGAGCTGACCATCTGGACCGACGTCGACGGCGTGCTGTCCGCCGACCCGAGACTGGTACCGGATGCCGTGTGCCTGCCACGGCTGTCGTACGCCGAAGCCTGCGAGCTGGCCTACTTCGGCGCGAGCGTGCTGCATCCGCAGAGCCTGGCACCGGTACAGTCGCGCGGCATTCCGCTGCGCATCCGCAACACGCACCGGCCCGCCGCGGCCGGCACGCTGATCAGCACGAGCGCGAGCACGCACGGCAGCCCGGTCAAGGGCTTGAGCATCATCCGCAATCTCGCGGTACTCGAACTCGTCGGCAACGGTATGGTCGGCGTGCCGGGCACGGCCGAGCGCCTGTTCGCGGCGCTGCATGGCGCCTCGGTGTCGGTGACGATGATTTCGCAGGGATCCTCGGAGCATTCGATCTGCTGCATCGTGCGCGGTGCGGAGGCCGACCGGGGTCGCGCAGCGATCGTCGCGGCCTTCGCCGAGGCGATGGCGGACGGCCAGACGCAGAACGTGGTGGTCACGCACGACATCTGCGTGCTCGCCGCCGTCGGCGACGGCATGGTCGGCACGCCGGGCGTGGCGGCGCGGTTGCTGCGAGGGCTCGCGCAGGCCCGCGTCAACGTGCGCGCGATCGCGCAGGGCGCCAGCGAGCGCAACATCTCCGTCGCGATCGCGGAACGCGACGCGACGCGTGCGTTGCGCGCCGCGCATTCCGCGTTCTGGTTGTCGCCGCAGACGCTGTCCGTGGGCATCATCGGGCCGGGAAACGTGGGGCGGGCCCTGCTGTCGCAACTCGCGGTCACGTTGCCAGGGCTGCGCACCGCCTCGGCGCTCGACCTGCGCATCCGTGCCATCGGCGACAGCCGTCGCATGTGCCTGTCGGAACCCGGGCTCGATCCCGCGCTTGCGCCAGACGCGCTGCCTGGCGACGACGCGGTGCCGATGGACCTCGACGCGTTCACGGCGCACGTGCATGCCGGGCACCTGCCGCACGCGCTCATCGTCGACTGCAGCGCGAGCGACGTCGTCGCCGGACGCTACGCTGCGTGGCTCGGAGCCGGCATCCACGTGGTCACGCCCAACAAGCACGCCGGCAGCGGCGACTGGCAACGCTACGCCGCGATCCGCGACGCGCAGCGCAATGGCGGGCGTTTCCTGTACGAAGCGACGGTCGGCGCGGGGCTGCCGGTGATCCTGACCCTGCGCAACCTGCTCGACACCGGCGACACCCTGCACGGCATCGATGGCATGCTGTCCGGCACACTTGCGTGGCTGTTCAATCGCTTCGATGGCAGCGAGCCGTTCTCGACACTGGTGCGCGAGGCGCAGGCACTCGGCTACACGGAGCCCGATCCCCGCGACGACCTTTCGGGCCTCGACGTCGCGCGCAAGCTGGTGATCCTCGCGCGTGAAGCCGGCCGCCGCCTCTCGCTCGAAAACGTCGAGGTGGAGAGTCTCGTGCCGGTCGCTCTGCGCAACGTCGGCCGGCAGGAATTCCTCGACCGCCTCGAAGAGCTCGACGCGCCGATGCGCGCACGGCTCGACGCGGCGACCGCCGGTGGCCTTGCGCTTCGGCATATCGCGCGACTCGGGCCCGACGGCAGCGCCAGCGTCGGCGTCGTCGCGCTGCCGGCGGATCACGCGTGCCGGCACGCGCGCCTGACCGATAACCTCGTGCAGTACCGCAGCGCGCGCTACTCGGAGAACGCGCTGGTGGTGCAGGGACCGGGCGCGGGACCCGACGTCACCGCCGCCGGCGTGTTCGGGGACGTGCTGGCGATCGCCAAATCCCTCGGGGCGGGAAAGTGAGCGCACGCGAATGGAGCCGCGCGTTCGCGCCCGCCAGCGTCGGCAACATCGGCGTCGGCTTCGACCTGCTGGGACACTCGATCGACGGCCCGCGCGACATCGCGCGGGTGCGTCGCATCGATGAACCTATCGTTCGAATTGCGGCCATTCGGGGCGAAGTGGTTGGTGTCGCGTCGTTGCCGATGGAAGCGGCCTGCAACACCGCCGGCTGTGCATTGATGTCGTTGCGTTCGCGACTCGGGCTTCGAACTGGCTTCGAACTCCAGTTGGAGAAGGGCATCGCGCTCGGCTCCGGGCTCGGCGGTTCCGCCGCATCGGCGGTGGCGGCGCTGGTCGCGGCCAACGCGCTGCTCGAGACGCCGCTCGCGCGCGAGGAGCTCTATGCCTGCGCGCTCGACGGCGAGTCCGTGGCAAGCGGCAGCCGCCACGGCGACAACGTCGCGCCGATGCTGCTCGGCGGCGTGGTGCTCGCGACGCCGACGCGGATGGTCTCTTTGTCGGTCCCGGACGGACTTCATTGCGTGGTCGTGCATCCCGACCAGATCCTCGAAACGCGGCGCGCGCGCGCGGTGCTGACGGAACCGTATCCACTTGCACAGGTCGTCGCGCAGACTACGCATCTCGCATTGTTCCTCACGGGACTCGGGCGTGCGGACATTGGTCTCATCCGGGAGGGGCTGCGGGATCTATTGGTCGAGCCGCGGCGCGCGCACCTCATCCCGGGTTTCAGCGAAGTGAAAGCTGCGGCGATCGACATGGGTGCGCTCGGTGCCAGCATTTCAGGTGGCGGGCCGAGCGTGTTCGCCTGGTTTGCGTCGAGGGCCGAGGCGGAAGCCGCCGCAGTGCCGATGCGTACCGCGTTCGCCGCCATCGGTTTCGACTCGCGCGCGTACGTGTCTCCCGTCGATGGCCCGCGCGCGGAGCTGCTCGATGGGTAGTTGCCCGGCGTGGACTGCTGCAACGCTTCCCCTCGCCCCGCTTGGGGGCGGAGATTGCCGACTGCAGGCGCGAAGCGCCTGCGAACAGCGACGCTGGCCCGCAGGGCGAGCGCCAGCAATGGCGCGGATAAGGCGGGTGAGGGGCAGGTGCTCGCGAAGTG
>JBBRIE010000185.1:0-6116 GCA_038221545.1 Lysobacterales bacterium | reverse complement strand
TCGGTCGGTTCCGCGGCGGGGCTGCCTGCGCTGCGACTGGCGCCGGTGGAGCGCGAGGCGCGTCTGACCGAAGACCTCCTCGCCCCGGCCGGAACACCGCTGCGGTATGCCGATGTGCGCGACCCGGGTATCTCGATGCAGCGTGGCGAGCCGGACATGGGGTCGTGGACCGATGCCCGCGATGCACAGGGCGCGCCGGTCCGGCGCTGGTCGTTGACGATCACGACGCCGGGAGCGCTGTCACAGGATTTCGGATTCGCGCAGCTGTTCCTGCCGCAAGGCGCAAGCCTGGTGCTGCGCGGCGCCGACGGACGCATCGCCGCGGGGCCCTACACCGATGCCGATGTGGCCGCGGACCGACGCTTCCAGACTGCGTTCGTCACGGGTGATACGGCGACGCTCGAGATCGACGTATCCGCCGCGCTGGCGCGCTACGTTTCCTTTGAGCTCGACCGGCTCGCGCCCGCCCATCGCGAGATTTTCCCGACTGGCAGACAGGGCCTCGCCAAGTCGGGCAGCTGCAACGTCGACGTGCGCTGCCCGCAGGGCGCGCCGTATCCGGATCAGATCAATTCGGTTGCGCGCTATTCGTTCAGCGGATTCCTCTGCTCGGGCGCGCTGATCAACAACGCCACCGGTGATCGCGCCCCCTATTTCCTCACCGCGAACCACTGCCTCCAGTCGCAAGCGGACGCGTCGTCGATGGTCTTCTACTGGAAGTACGAGAGCCCGACCTGCCGCGCGCCTTTCACTGGCGCGTCGGGCACGCCGCTGCCGGTCAACGCCAACAGCATCGCGCAGACCGGGGGCGCCGACCTGCGCGCGACGGACGACGACTCCGATTTCACGCTGGTCAGGTTGCGCACCGCAGTTCCCGCTGCCGCAACGGCGTTCCTCGCCGGTTGGGACTGGCGCAACCTCGCACCCCCGTCCGCATTCACCATCCACCACCCGCAAGGCGACGAGAAGCGCATCAGCTTCGACAGCGGAACTCTGCAGATCTTCGACCGGGAGGCGCCTGGCCTGCCGTTCGGCAACAGTTTCCTGCGCGTGGTCGACTATGAAGTGGGCACCACGGAGGTCGGATCCTCTGGTGCGCCGCTGTTCAACCCCGAGCGACGCATCGTCGGCCAGCTCGCGGGAGGCTCGGCGTCTTGCAGCGTGCCCGATGGCGACGATTATTTCGGCCGGCTGTTTACTTCGTTCACGCGCGGCACGACCGCCGCCACGCGCCTGGGCGACTGGCTCGATCCCGCCAACACAGGTGTGCAGACCCTCGACGGGACCAGCCTCGCCGCAGGCTGCACGCCGCCCGCGGCGACCTTGTCAGCGCCGCCCGTGGCGCGTGCAGGCGAAGCGGTCAACCTGACACTGACGCTGCCGGCGGGGACGTTCCGCGTCGAATGGGATGTCGACGGCGACGGCGTCATCGACCGCGTCAAGCCTGCGGCGACCGGCACGCAACTGCTGCAGCCCGTGTATCCGGCCGAGTCGAACCAGTCCGTGACCGTGCGCGTCATCGATAACGCGGGCGCCTGCACCACCACGCTGCAGCGCTCGATCGCGATCGACGGTCCGCGCGTACTGGTCACCGCAGCGAGCGCGCCGCAGCAACTGTGCGGGGACGGCGACGCGGCTGTGGAGCCGGGCGAGCGCTGGCGTGTGGCGGTCAACATCCGCAACAACGGCGCCAAGGCCCTGTCCGACGGCCACGCGGTATTCGCGCCGGTGAATCCCGCCACCGTGCGTCTCGAGAACCCGGCGCTCCCGTTGGGATCGCTTGGCGCGAACGGCATCTCGCAGGGCGCGCTGCTCGATTTCGCGATCCCGACGACCGCCGCCTGCGGCAGCGTCGCCTCGATCCGCTACGTCGGCGCGCTCGACCGCACCGCGTGGTCCACCGACCAGGTGTCGACGCCCATCGGTATCACGCTCGGCGCCGGCGGTGCCTGCAACACGGTCAATTTCTGCCCGGCGCAGATCACCCCGATCACCCCGGAGATCGGCCTCTTCGTCAATCCCAACCGTTTCGGCAACGGCTTCGGCACGGTCGTGACCGACAACCCGGATGCCGCGCCGCCCGTGTGGTTCAGCGCCTGGTTCAGCGGCACGACCGCACGCCTGCCCATCTGGTACACCGTGCAGGGGTCACTGGTCGACAACCGCGTCGACGCCGAGATCCGCCAGTTCCGGCGCACCAGCCAGAGCCCGTTCGCGGTCGCCAGCGACGTCGTCGGCACGGCGCAGGTGACCTACCTCAGTGCCACGGACTATCTCTTCACCTTCAACCTCAACGGACGCACCGGGGCCGAGCGGCAGACGGTTGGACTGCCCGACAACGCGACCGTGCGTCCGAACCGGACCGGCGCCTGGGTGTTCCTGCCGGAGTCGGGCTCGGGCTACATGGTCGATGACGCCCGCAACGGCGGCGTGCCAACCGAGACGGTCATCAGCTTCATCTACGGCACCGACAACCAGCCGCGCTGGACATTCGGTGCGAAGACGCTGGTGAATCCGTCCCCCGGTCCGATCACATCCGACTACTTCGAAGTGCAATGCCCGACGTGCCCGTCGCTCGTGGACTTCGAGACCACGCGCGTCAACGCCGGTACGCTGACGCCGACTTACTCCTCGCTCACGACCGGCACCTTGTCTACCAATCTGGTCTCGCCGGCTCCGGTCCTGCTGAACTGGGTGCGCAACAATATCCCGATCCAGATGATTTCCACTCCGCGTCCCCAGTAGGAGTTCCCCACGCATGCCAGCCCTTCGCCAGTGCATCCTGTTGCGCCACGGACACGCCGAACCGGCGCTGCCAGGCCAGTCCGACATCGATCGCCCCCTGACCCGCGATGGGGAGCTCGAAGCGAGCGCGGCCGGGCGCTGGCTCGCTTCCCACGCCTTCCGTCCGGGCCGCGTCCTGTCTTCGCCCGCGGCGCGGGCACATGCCACCGCACTGGCGGCGTGCGCGGAACTTGGGGACATTGGCGTCGAAGGCGATGCGGCGATCTACGACGCGACACCGGGTGCGCTGTTCGACGTGATCGAGCGGCACCAGCAGGACGGACCGCTGCTGGTGGTCGGCCACAACCCCGGTCTTGAACAACTGCTCGGGCTCCTCACGGACGGGCGGACGGAAGACGTGCGCGGCATGCCGACGGCCGGCATCGCGTGGCTCGACTGGCCTGAGGGTGCGCCGCTCGAGCCCGGCGCCGCGAGGTTGCGCGCGTTCTGGTCGCCTTGATCGCAGCCGCGCGGCCTCGCCTGCAAGGTGGCCTGCGGTCGTGATCGGCAACCTGCTGGTCCTGGGCATGCTGGCTGCCGCGGCCAACGCGCACTGTCCCGACTTGGCGGATGCGCGCACGATCCCATTCGACCACACTGACGCCGCCGCCGGCTTCCGCGTGCGCGCCGGCGCGGTCCCCTTGCGCGGCAGCTTCCAGCGACTGCGCGGTCACCTGAGACTGGGCGGCGATAGCGCCTGCGTGCGTGCCGAGCTCGACGCGAGGTCGGTGGTCATGGGCACCGACGCGTTCGGCGCGTGGGCGCGGTCGCCGGACTTTTTCGACGCGGCCCGTCATCCCCGCCTCGAATTCCGCTCGCAGCCGTTCGATCCCCGCGCGTTGCTCAAGGGCGGCGTCATCGATGGCACGCTGACCCTGCGGGGTACGGCTCGCCGACAGCGCCTGCGGGCCGAGCCGGCGCGCTGCGCGGCGACTGCCCGCGCCACCTGCACCGTGCGCCTGCACGGCGCGATGTTGCGCAGCACGTTCGGCATGCGCGCGCGGCGTCCATTCGTGAGCGATCGCGTCGACCTCGACCTGCGCTTCGAGGCGCCTCGTGCCGAACTGAGCCCGGATGATGCCGCGACCGGCCGCTGACGCGAAGCGCGTCGCGCTCGCGACCTGCACGCTGGCGCTCGCAGGCTGCGCCACGTTGGCCGCGCCAGACCTGCCGCGCGCCGCGCGCATCATCAATTCGCAGCAGGACCGCACTCTCACCTGCGACCGCGCGGATCATTGCGCCACGCCCTCGCCATTGCTCGATGTGGCCCGGCAGGCCGTCAACCGTGTCGCGCTGCTTGAGGACGGACCCGAGGCGCTCGCCGTCCGCGTGCACCTCGCGCGTGCCGCGCACCGCTCCATCGACATCCAGACCTTCATCTTCTCCGACGACGACGCAGGCCGGCTGGTGCTCGCGGAACTGGTCGAGGCGGCACGGCGTGGCGTGCGCGTGCGCGTGCTGTCCGATCAGCTCAATTCGCTCGACAACATCCGCGTGCTTGCCGATCTCGCGCGCGTGCACGCGAACATTTCCTTCAAGGTCTACAACCCGACTTTCCAGGAAGCCCGCACCGAGCCGCTCGAGTTCCTGGCGGGGGCGCTCTGCTGTTTCTTCAGGTTCAACCAGCGCATGCACAACAAGCTCTGGCTGGTCGACGGTGTCGCGGGCATCACCGGGGGCCGCAATATCGAGAACACCTACTACGGTTGGGGCGACGCATTCAATTTCTGGGATCGCGACGCGCTCGCGCTGGGTCCGGTCGGCGGCGACATGCAACGCTCGTTCGACACGTTCTGGTCGCACCCGGCGTCGGTTGCCGTCGGCGAACTCAACGACGTCGCCGCGCGAATCCTCGCCGAGGCCGATGGGCAGGCTCAGCCGGTCGCAGTCGAGCAGTTGCGCTACGCCGATGGCCAGCGTGTAGGCCAGCTGGCCGCGCGCGCGCAGGACACGAACTGGATCGCGCGGACCTTCCTCGACGCCGCGCTGCCGGTCGAGGATGCCAGCTACTACAGCGACTCGCCGGCGAAACACGAGCGCGGGCGCCCGCGCGACCCTCAAGGCGTCAGTCGCGATATTTCGCGCAGGATCGCCGCACTGATCCAGTCGGCCGAGCGCGAGGTGTTGCTGCAGACGCCGTACCTGCTCATCTCCGATCCTGCGGAGGAAGTGTTCGAAGCGTTGCACCGGAGCAAGCCGGCGGTGCGCATCATCGCGTCGACCAACAGCCTCGCCGCCACGGATTCCTTCGTGGTCTACGCGGTGTCCTACAAGCACCGGCGCAAGTACCTGCGGCGACTCGGCTTCGAGATTTACGAGTTCAAACCGGCCGAGGGCATGCGGCTCGAATCGGACAATCCCTATCTTCCGGATGCGCGCATCGACTGGCCGGGACTGGGCGAATTCCGCACGCGCCGCGAACCGTTGCCGGTCGGCATCGAAGGTCCTCGGCGCACGCTGCACGCCAAGTCGCTGGTGGTCGACGAGAAGATCGGCCTGATCGGCAGCCACAATTTCGATCCGCGATCGTCCGACCTCAACACCGAATCCGGATTGATCGTGCGCGACGCGGCGTTCGCACGACGCCTGGCGGGCCTCATTCACACCATGCTCGAGCCCCAGCATTCATGGGTCGTGGCGCCCCGGGAGTCCAGCGCCGGGGTGGGCGACGTCAATGACGCCATCGGCGGCGTGTCGGCATTGCTGCCGCTGTTCGACCTCTGGCCTTTCCGGTACGCGACCAATTTCGAACTCAAGCCCGGCTGCGCGCCGCTATCGCCGCGCGCGGCGGGCTTCTACGAGTGCCACGTCGCGGTCGGGGACTTCCCGGCGGTCGAGGTGCCGATGCGGACCTTGTACACGCGCTTCGTGGTTGCGTTCGGAGTGGGACTGACGCCGATTCTTTAGGGCGGGGCTGTGGGAGAATCCCCGTTCATCGTTAAGGCAAGCGCCGACCCAGGGGACGCCATGAGCATCAGCATCACGATCGAACTCACCGACAGCGATGTCGATCACTTCCAGAAGGCAATGGTGCGTGCGCGCGATTTGTCGAACGACAAGACCGCGGAGGAGATCACCGAGGCCGCGCGGACGTTGCTCGTCGTGGCGACCAAGACCGAAGTGCCGGACTTCATCGCGCAGCGCCTCGCCAAGCTCGAGTCGCTGATCATGATGGTCCACGACCAGGGCTGGGCACTGCCCGAGGCGGACCGCTCGCGCGTGCTGACCGCGCTCATGTATTTCGCCGACCCCGCGGACGTCATCCCCGACTCGGTACCGGTCGTGGGCTACCTCGACGATGCGATCATGATCGAGCTGTGTGTCCGCGAGCT